>JBCBOT010000018.1:0-54924 GCA_039821165.1 Planctomycetota bacterium
GTTTTAGTGTCGCATGTCACCCCAGCGCCGACAATCCAAAAAGACATCCAAGACGATTGGCGTGACGACGATGGTCGAAACTCCTCAAGAGAAATCGACGTCGGTGCCATCTCCGAATCAGTGGAGTGGCCTCCGAGAAAACATTCTGTCATCCGAACAAACCCTGCCCCCCGAATCGGTTTTCGGTGACTCGTTTCGTCGTGGCGGCGTTTATCGATGGGGAATCCCGTCCGCGTTTGGAGCGTGCGACGAGGATCCCGTCTGTTGGCAACTGACGCGTCTCGCTGTTGGACAGAAAGTGCCCAAAAAGCAGTTCCGGGGCGGATGGGAGGCGGCTCGACTCGAATTCCAGGATCGCCTGAGTGGCTCGGTCGGCGTGATCGGAGACGCTTGGGAGGCTCTTGTCTGGTCCGCGGCCATGCCGGGGCTCATGAAAGAGTTGGGCGAAGGCGGTTGGTGGGACTTGCTCGGTGCGTTGCAAGACTATCGGGATCGCGTGATTCGTTCGCGAACCAACCCCACCGTGACGTTGCTCGGAGCGGCCGAACTTGGTTCGACTCTCGCATGGCGACTCAGTGCTCTCCCATCGTGCCGTCGACTCATGACGTCCTCGCTCGAGTTGTTGGACGAGTGGCTCGGTGAGTCCGAAGAGACCCTCTCGCAATCGCTTTCTGAACCCAAGCAAACGAGGTTAGTTCTTGCGTCACTTCTACGGTGCCGCTTCATCCTGAAAGCACTTTCGGATCATGGCGGACTCGGCACGAGCCGAAAATGGAACGCCTCCGATGACGACACTCTGGTGGAGTTGGCAACTTGGGTCACCGCGATGACTCGCCGTGACGGTGCTTGCGTGTTTGACCCGATCGGCCTGGAAGCTCGCGAAGATGCGGGCATCAATGGATTATTAATGCGCGCCGGCGAGCTCGATCCCGAGTCACTCGGCCCCGCCATCGAGTCGGCGACCGGCGCGGTTCAAACGTCAGGACGCTTGGCCTGGCAAGTCAGCCTTCCTGAAGCGATGCTGCACGACGAAGAAGCGTGCTTTGCGTGCCTCCTTCCTGAATGGGACGTACGCCGCGGGCGCATCTTCGTCAGTTACGCGCAACGCGACGCTCAGATCGAATTGATGGCCGGCAAAACCGTCGTCTTGAGTGGTGCCATGGAGACGACGGTGGTCGCCGATGGCAAGGCACTCAAACCGCGTGGCGATTGGGTCGCGACGTGTGAGTACACCGACGACGACGTCCACTATTTAGAACTCGAGCAACCGTGGAGCGGTGGGTACGTCGTCCAACGTCAATTGATGTTGATTCGTGAGGATCGTTGCTGCCTGATCGCCGACGGCGTCCTGCGAGGATCACAAAATCGCGACTCGGCGAAACCCTTTCGAAGTGAGTCCGAAACGATCGAGTATCGGCTGTCGATTCCACTGGCAAGCACGATCCAATGCCAGCGTGAAACGGAGACGGCAGAGCTATTCCTGGTGGACGACAAATCACAAACGATGGTGCTCCCGCTCACAGCATCCGAGTGGCGCAGCGGAAGCACTCAGACCGTCCTCGAAAACACTCCGGACGGACAACTCTCGCTGGTGGCCCGCGGACGCGGTCAACTCTACGCGCCGCTTTGGCTTGATTTCACCCGTGCTCGGTTTCGCAAGAAGCGCACTTGGCGTCAATTGACGGTTGCCGAACAACTGGAAATCGTCACCCCGAACACCGCCACCGCCTTTCGCGTTCAAGTCGGGAAGGAGCAATGGATTTTGTATCGCTCAATGTCCGATCCCGTTCCGCGAACGTTTTTCGGGAAGCACATGATTGCGGACTTTTTCGCGGCACGATTTGACGCCGGCTCAGAATCCTTTGAAGACCTCATCACAGTGGATGACGAATTGGCCGAGGACGAATAGGGTGGACCAAGATGGAAGCTGGCAAGGCGGCTGCAATCATCGCCGATAATTGGCGTCAAGTTCAGCAACGGGTCACCGAGGCTGCAGAAAGATCCGACCGCAACCCCGCGGGCGTTCACATTATCGGCGTCACCAAGTATGTGGACGCGTCGGTCGCGCAGCATCTTGTAAACGCGGGATGCAAACGACTCGGTGAGAACCGGCCACAGATGTTGTGGCAGAAAGCCGAAGCACTCGCGAGTCACTCGGACATTCAGTGGCACGTCATCGGCCACCTGCAAACCAATAAGCTTCGCCGAACGATGAAGCTGCGACCACTCATTCACTCAATCGACAGCGAACGGTTGTTGCGGGCTGTCGAGGAAGAAGCCGCAAAACAAGAACAGGTTGCCGAGGTGTTGTTGGAAGTAAACATTAGCGGTGACGAGAACAAGACCGGCCTGATGCCAGATGCTCTGACGAGCCTGTTGGAGACGGAGCACGCGAACGTTCGCATCCGCGGACTGATGGCCATGGCGGGCTTGGGAACGGATGCGGCGGAAGCGGGGAATCAGTTCGACGAGGTTCGTGTCCTAAGAGACCGTCTTCAGCAGGAGACGGGCAATCCGCTGCCCGAACTTTCCATGGGCATGACCGCCGACTTTCCCGAGGCCATCGCCGCGGGCGCGACGATGGTGCGAATCGGATCTGCACTCTTTGATGGCGTCCGCTAGCGCCGAAGCTCGATCGTCTCGACCGTCTCTTCGACGGATCCTTCTTCCGTGAGCTGGGATTCCGAGATCGGACCGTCCACGGACTCCTCGACAATTTCCTCCACGGGCGATACCTCTGCCGATTCAGGCTTGCTCGGTCGACGGTCAAGCGGGGTGCGAACCTCTTCCAAACTTGTCGATGCATCGGAGTTGCGAGCCTGTTCCTCGATTTGCTCGACGATCTCGAAAACTCGTTTCACGTCCTGCTCTTTGCCACGGACAATGATCGTTTCGTCCACGAATTCAATGGTCGCATCCCCGATCAACGCGCCGATCTCGGTGTCGAGCGAAGGATCGACGTTGGCGGCACGGAAGTAACGCTCAGCGAGTCGCTCGCGTTCCTCCAAACGCCTTTCGAGCATCTTCAGTTTCTCGCGTTGCAGTTCAATCTGCTTTCGCAGGTACGCCTGCTTCGCCCGAAAGGCCTTCGCCTGTTCTTGGATCGTCACGGGAAGCTGTTCTGAGTTCGCGGCACGACGTACTCGCGTCCCAGTCTCACGCTGTCGTTGAAGGTTTGAATAAAACCCGATCGCCTCCTCGTCAGACTTCATGCCTTCGACGAAGGGCTGCGGCACGATGTTGTCGCCCTGTGCGAGATTACTCGATTGAATCGCTTGCGGAACGTCGAGCTCGGTTATCAGTTTCATCACCTCATCCAACGCGTCGGTATCTTCTCCGCTGAGAACAAGCGATTGACCACTTGCACTCACGGTAAGCTCCCGATCCAACTGGAGTTCTTGCAGGACCCGCTGCGCGGCCTCCGCACCAAGATGCTTCAAACGAACCACGAACGTCTCCCGTTTCTCGCGTCTTTCATTTCGAGCCCTCTCGGCGCCCAAACGCTCCAACTGCATCTCTTGAAAATTGGCCTCTTTCTGCATCTGGAGTTGGGCTGCCCTTTGATCCGCGTGCGCCACAAAAACTTTGATCTCTGCTGCCCTCTTATCGCTTGCGCGAAAGTAGAGCGAGTTGCTCACCGTGTCGGCCGAGAACACGACATCTGGAAACAGCTTTTGCAACGTCATCTCGACCTGATTGGCCGGCATGGCTTCAAGATCGACCGATTGAATCTCTTGCGGAATTGATTCAACGACTGTTGTCGCGATGCTGTCTTGTCCCTGTGACGGTGAGATTTGCAAGAAGAGCGATGTAAGAAACACGCCCAACATGGTTTTCGAAAACTTCATTACTCTTCTCCAGGGGTGAAGGGGCGATCCATAGGGTTCAGATTGGGAACGACGCTGTTCAACTCGGCTTCGAGCAAATCGATTTGGGGAATCGATTCATCGAGCGACTCAAGATCCTCGTCAAGCTCCGCCCAAAGACTTTCGAACGACTTCGGAACTTGAATGGCCTCGGAACGTTGCTCGGAAACCGGAGCCTCCTCGACGATCTCCATTTCGTCCTCGAGGGGAGGCTCTATTTGGAAGGCCGAATCAGGCCCCATCTCTCGGACGCCGCGCGGCAAGGGGACAACGCTGAGGAGTATCGCAACGAGGATGACTCCGACGATTGCGGCGAGGCCTTGGCGGGTCTTTGCCGGTTTGCCTGGATCCTCGCGTTCATCGGCGAGCAGTGTTGCCGGCAAGTTGCAAGACCCCGGTTGCTCGAGGTGAGCCATGCACTGGTTCAGAAATTGTTCCACTTCACGCGCCGACTGCATTCGCGTCTGAGGGTTCTTCTCGTGCAAACGATTCACGAGGTGACATAACCAAGCTGGAATCTCGGAGTTGATTTCGCGAATCGGTCGCGGCGACTCGTCGGTGATCCGGCGGAGCACTCCGAAACTGGTCTCCGCGCGAAACGGCGACCGTCCAGTGCACATCGCATAGATCAAACTGCCAAGCGAAAACAGATCGCTGCGAGCGTCGATGGCTTCACCGCATGCTTGTTCCGGAGACATGTATTGCGGCGTACCCGCGATCACGCCGCTGCGAGTCATCGTCGCATCGTCCACCGCCCGCGCTAAACCAAAGTCTGTGATCGCGACTTGTTCGAGTCCATCGGCCAACATGATGTTGGCGGGTTTGATATCGCGATGAACAAGACCGAGCGTGTGGGCGGCGGCCAGACCGGAAGCGATCTGTGATCCGACGCGAAGAATCTCGATCGGCGCAAGAGGCCCTGAGTCGTCGATCCGTTTTTGCAGCGATGCCCCGCGCATGTAGGGCATGACCAGGTATGGCAGCGGCCCGCCGTTCATGACACCGTGAATGGGCATCACATTCGGGTGCAGAACGGCGGCCGCCGCTTTGGCTTCTCGAGCAAAACGTCTTCTCGCGGCGCCGCTGGTCGCGAGGTGGGGAGCGAGAATCTTGATCGCGACAACGCGGTCGAGTGCGGGGTCTTGCCCTTTTAGCACGACGCCCATCCCGCCGGCGCCGATCACGCCGGAAACCTCGTAGGGACCGAGTCGTCCGAGCATCTGCGGGTCGTCTGTTGGCGACAGCGTACCGAGCACACTCGTGACTTGCGCGTCGGAACTGCATGGTTCCCAGGTGCATGAATCGCGTGCTGTGTCGGAGTCCAACAATCCGCTTAGTTGGACCGAATCATGGTCGTCGTCGATCAAATACGTGCGAGCTGAGTCCCAGGTTTCTTCGGCTGCGGCAACGCGGTCCATGCGAGCACGACAATCGACGCACCACTCGAGATGCTGAACCATGGATGCTTCCTCATCACGATCCATGGCGTCCGCCAAATAGGCCTCGATTCGATCCGGGTCACAAGCGTCGCGTTCATCAAGCTTCATGACGAGCGTCTCCAACTTGGCGTGGTGAACGGTTTTCGGATTGGTCTTGCAAGATTTGAACTTGATCACGCAATCGGCGCACCATGCGACTCCGAGCGGCGTAGACACTTCCGGGTGGCATCGCCAATCGCTCTGCGACTTGGTCAACACTGAGTCCATCCACCATGGTCAGCGAGAATGCCAACCATGTTTTCTCGTCGGCTCGATTGCGAACGATCTCGGCCGCGCGTCGATACACCTGTCGACGGTACTCGAGTTCATAGAGTTGCTCGATCGATTGCTGCTCGACGCTACCCAAGGCCGCCGCATAGCCGGAACCGCCTCGCGCCCGATCGCGCGGCTGTCGCTGCAGTGCATTGATCGCTGCATTTTTTGCGATCCGCGCAATCCAATGTCGGAATCGCGAGCCTGGGCGTGGTGTCCAATCCGAAATCGACTTGCTGACGGAAAGCAAAACGCGTTGGGCGAGGTCTTGGGCATCCGCGTCTTGCACGCCGCGAAGCCGCGCGATGCGATACACCAGCGGACGGTAAATACTGACAAACGTGTCCCAAGCATCGCGATCGCTCGGGTCGCTCAGCCGGATGAGCAGGCTCTCTCGAGTTTCAGGTGCTTCCGCCACGTGTCAGCCAAAGATCGCATCGGTTTATCGGTGTCGCACACCGTTCACCCAAGTAAACACGAGGCAGAGCCGCATCTGACAGTTGCGAGCGAGAATTTTTTGCATCGGACCGACGGTCGGGCAAAAAAGCACGTTTTGAATCGGCGGACGCTTAAACGCGAGCCAAACCGGCGGCTTGCGATCTGCCGCCCCCTCTACGGGAGTCCTAGGACCGACGCGAAAACGCGGCCTTCAATTCTTCGAGACTCGTGAGCCCGCGTGCGACCGTGAGCACGGCTTCGGTTTGCACCGTGTTGAACCCCTCGGACTTCGCGATCGCTGTCAGCTGGTTGATATCTTGCGTCTTGGTCACCGCGTCACGCAGCTTCGGCCCCGGGACGAGCAACTCAAAGATGGCAATCCGACCGAGATAGCCGCGGCCGTGGCAATTGTGGCAGGGAATGATCGGTGCGGGACGCCCATTTTCGTCGACTTGCTGCTCGATCGGTGGTGGGATGAAGGGTTGATAGAGCAGCGCGACACGTCCAGCGGGGATCCCAAGTTGCTGCAGCAATTGCGGAGGAGGCTGAAAACCAATCTTGCAATTGTCACAGAGTCGACGGACAAGGCGTTGGCCTAGAATACAGGCCGTCTTCTCGGCGATCTTCGCACGCAGGTCTGGATACTGAGCGATCAGCCGCACGAACCCCTCGACCGCATTCGAGGCGACCAACCGGGTGACCACGTTCTTGTCGTGCTCGAGTTGACTGACCGCCGTTTCAAACGCGTCGGCCGCGGGCAGTTCCGGAAAAAGGAAAACGTCCGGCTCCTTCAAAATCGCTTTGCGAAGCGCCTCGTTGATCGTGACACCGGTGGAGCCGCCGAAGAAGTTCGGATTGATGTTGATGATCTCGGGCTCGGGACGCGCTTCATCTTCGAAGGATTGAAAGTCACGAATGAGCCTATCAGCCGCGTTCATGGTGACATTCCAAGTCGTCGTCAGCCCCTCCGTCTTGGGCGCCGTGAGCAGGACGATCTTGGATTCGCTGTTAAGATGCTCCTTGAGCGTCGCCACCATCTTGTCGCGCATGCCCAGGTCAGCCAATTCGTTGAAGGGGACCTTCTTGGCTTCGAGTTGCACGAGAACGCGTTCCCCGGTTGGAACGCCCTGCGATTGAAGACGGAGGTCAAACTTTTCTTTGTTGAGCTTGACCCCCACGACGCCGGCTTGAGCACTTCGACGGTCCGCCGGATTGAGCAAGCACAGTTGCTTCAGCGCCACCAGCATTGCGTCACCCGTTTCGCGATCGAACGGAGGCAACTGTTCCCATTGCCCGTCGACCTGATACCGCATCGCACCACCGGATGCAGTGAAGTCCAGCAGAATGTGCGTGGCACGCGATTGGATGGCGTGCGAGACTTGGCCGGCGGCGACCTCGAAGCCCGCACCTTGGCGGGTCGCGATTAACAGCGACTGGACCTGGGTGTTGTCGTCAATCTTGGGCTGGAACTCGACGGGCGAGGCGGTCTGCCAAAGCTGCGGTTGCGGATCTGCCATGAAGCGAAACTATGCGTTACGAAAGAGGGTCCGGTGTGCGAGCCAAGAATCCGGGAATCATTTCAAAGCAGGAGTCCCTGGCTCGAGAATCCCCGGCTGTGGCCTGCGAGCGAATTCTGACTAGAGAATCCCTGGCGCTTTCACGTCGATGCCCTTGAGCGCCATTTTGAGCGCGTCCTTGTTCGGGGCGACGGCGAACGCGGTGGGACGATCAATTAATTCGTCATCGATCAATTGCTTGAGACTCATCGTAAAGTCCTGCATTCCATCTTCGGCTCCGATTCGGATCGCATCGGGCAGCTTTTCATCCTTGCCCTCCAGCACCAGCTTTCGAACCGTCGGGTTGAATGTCATCACCTCGCAGGTGGGCACCCGCGGGACATCGGGCCGAATCGTTCGGAGCAGTTTCTGTGCGACGATGCCTTTCATGTTGAACGCGATCGCGCTGCGAATGGCCCCGTGCATCTCTTCGGGAAAGAGGTCCAAGATACGCCCGATGGTGGTCGAAGCACTCGATGCGTGAATCGTACCAAAGACGAGGTGCCCCGTTTCGGCAGCGTGAATCGCCGTCATGAAGGTTTCTTCGTCTCGAAGCTCACCGACGAGAATGATGTCGGGGTCTTCCCGTACCGCGTGCTTCATCCCGATCTCAAAGTCGACGACGTCTTGGCCGACTTCACGTTGGTTAATGAGGCACTTGTCTTCGGTGAAGATAAATTCGATCGGGTCTTCGAGGGTCAGAATGTGTTTGCGATAGATCGAGTTGATGTAGTTGAGCATCGACCCGATCGTCGTACTCTTTCCACTCCCGGTGACGCCCGCGAGCAAGATCATGCCCTGTTCGTAGTGACAGAGGCCCTCGATCGAGTCCGGAAGGAAGAGGCCTCGAAAGTCCGGAATAAAGTTATTGATTCGTCGAGCCACCAACCCGATGTTGCCGAGCGACTTGAGCATGTTGACGCGGAATCGCCAGTTCACTCCGTCAACTTCCATGAGATAGGCGAAGTCAGCGCCGCCTTCTTTTTCGAAGATCAACAGGTTCCGCTCGTCCATCATCGGCAGCAACAAGTTGACCATCTCTTCCGCATCGATCGGTCCACGATTCAGCGGCTTAAGCTCACCTCGGACGCGGACCATCGGCGGCTGCCCGACTTTGAGGTGAAGGTCACTGCCTTCGAGTTTGACCAGCGCCCGGAAAATCTTGTCGACTTCGAGTTCCTCGCGCTGAACGAGCAGGCTCTCGCGGAGCCGCGCCGCCACGGCTTCTGCGGTCGTCCCTCCAGACGGAGCGGGGGCGGCCTTACCGTTCTTGTGAGCCATATCGAAGGTCGGGGGAGAGAGAAAAGGGCATGTCCTTTCGCAACACCATTCTAGGCCGAGGTCACGATCACTCAATGCGCCTCCGCCATGACACCAGCCGGATTTCAGCGCTCCGTCTCCTCAGAACCATGCCTGTGGAGCCGGTTTGAACGAGTTTGCCGGGTTGTTGCAGGCCCAGTGGGGCGAAGCGCACAATAGTCGGCTTGCATTCCCCCTCGAAAAGCACTTTTTCACCTCCGGAGACCCCCATGGCTCGTCCCGTCACCCTTTTCACCGGCCAGTGGGCAGACCTCCCCTTCACCGAGATGGTCCAGAAGACGAAGGGATTCGGGTACGACGGAATCGAATTGGCCTGCTGGGGCGATCATTTTGAAGTCGACAAGGCCCTGGCCGATGACGGCTACTGTGCTGCGAAACGCCAGGCTCTCGACGATGCGGGGCTCCAGTGCCACGCGATCAGCGCCCACCTGGTCGGCCAAGCCGTGCTCGACAACATCGACGAGCGGCACCAGGCCATTTTGCCGGGTTACGTCTGGGGCGATGGTTCCCCCGAAGGGGTGAACCAGCGGGCGATCGAAGAGCTGAAAAACACCGCGCGTGCGGCACAGAAATTCGGCGTCGAAGTCGTCAATGGTTTCACCGGCAGTAGCATCTGGCACCTGCTGTACTCCTTTCCGCCGGTTCCCCCGAGCATGATCGACGCTGGTTTTGATTTGTTGGCGGAGCGTTTCAACCCGATCATGGATGTCTTCGGTGAGTGCGGCGTCCGATTTGCCCTCGAAGTCCACCCGACCGAAATCGCTTTCGATATCTACACCGCAGAGCGAGCCCTGGAAGTCCTGAACCATCGACCCGAGTTCGGATTCAACTTCGACCCGAGTCACCTGATCTGGCAAGGCATCGATCCCGTGCAATTCATCCGTCGCTTCCCCGACCGGATCTATCACGTTCACATCAAAGATGCGATCACGACATTGGATGGCGTCAGCGGAATCAACTGCAGTCACCTGAACTTCGGCGATCACCGTCGAGGTTGGGACTTCCGCAGCCCCGGTCGCGGTGGTGTCAACTTTGAAGAGATCATTCGGGCATTGAACGACATCGGCTACAACGGCCCGCTTTCCATCGAATGGGAAGACAGTGGGATGGAGCGTGAATTCGGTGCCGCCGAGGCGTGTGCCTTCACCAAAAAACTGGACTTCTCACCGAGCGGTCGCGCGTTCGATGCCGCGTTCGACGAAGGCAACGAGTGAGGACATGATCTCGATCACCGTGAACGGCGAAACCGTCGAAATCGAAAGCGAAATGACCGTCGAGACATTGCTCGAGACGGTCGATGTGCCTCCGAATTATTTGGCGGTCGAAGTCAATGCGGATGTGGTTCCCCGTGAATCCTACGGTGAGGCCATGGTCCGCGAAGGTGATGAAGTGGAGGTCGTCACGCTCGTCGGTGGTGGCTAGGTGGCTTTCTCGCGAAAGCCAACCCTGCCAATGTCGAGTGCTGCGACAACGCGTCGTCTCGTTCAATCGTTCGTTGGGTAAACCGATCCATTCGTCGGGAACTGTCGTCATCGAATACGACACCCCGACACTTCACACCATCCCCAGGAAACCCTTTGTCCATCGCCGACCAACCGACCGACGTCCAACCCGATGATCCTCCTTTGAAAGTCGGCGGGCACACCTTGGCCAGTCGGTTGATCGTGGGCACCGGTCGCTATGACACGATGGAACAAATGCGAGACGCTCTCGATGCGTCCGGTTCAGATTGCGTGACGGTGGCCGTTCGTCGCGAAAAATTATACGAACGCGGCGGCAAGAACATTCTCGACTTCATCGATCTCGATCGCTTCATCCTGCTGCCGAACACGGCCGGTTGCTACACGGCGAAAGATGCGATTCGGGCGGCGAAACTTGGACGCGAAATTTTGACGACCCTCGGCAACGCCGGTGCGGATTGGGTCAAGCTAGAAGTCTTGGGCGATAGTCGGACTTTGTTACCCGACCCCTCCGAAACCGTAAAAGCGTGTGAGGAACTCGTCGCCGATGGTTTTCAGGTACTCTGCTACACCAGCGACTGCCCCGTCACGGCTCGACGGCTGAAACGGGCGGGTGCCGCGAGCGTGATGCCCGCAGGAAGTCCGATCGGCAGCGGTCAGGGACTGCTCAACCCGAATAATCTCCAGATCATTCTCGAGTATCTCAAAGAAGACGATCCCGACTATCCGGTCATCATCGACGCGGGCGTCGGCACCGCCAGCGACGTCAGCCAAGCGTTTGAACTCGGCGGTGACGCGGTCCTGCTCAATACCGCCATCGCACACGCGCGGGAGCCGGCTCGGATGGCGGCGGCGATGAAACACGCCGCGATCGCGGGACGGCACGCGTACCTGGCCGGGCGAATTCCCAAGCGACTGTATGGTACCGCCAGTAGCCCCACCGAAGGCGTGATCAGCACGCGTCCCTACGGCAGCGACTCGGGGTCCTAAACCCGCAGTGTCGTTAGCAGGCTGGTCGGTGCCGCGCCGGCAGACCACAATGCTCGCATGGAATACGGACTGCTCTCTCTGTTGCCGCCAATCGTCGCCATCGCCCTGGCTATCGCCACACGACGCGCGGTGGTGCCCCTGGCCATCGGTGTTTTCGTCGGAGCCGTCTTGCTGCGAGACCCCGATGCAGCGTGGTGGTCGCCCGGTTTGGGATTCGTCTTGGCGATTTGGAACTCCATCATCGACAGCGATCACCTGCAGGCTCTCTGTTTCAGTCTGCTTGTCGGCGCGATGGTCGGAGTTTTGGAAGCCGGTGGCGCGATGGAGGTCTTGGTCGCACGAATCCTGGAGAAAGTCAAAACGCGGATTGGTGCCCAGACACTCATCGCGACGTCAGGGCTTAGCATCTTCTTTGACGACTACGCCAACACATTGCTCGTTGGCGGGACGATGCGTTCGGCGGCCGACCGATACCGCATCTCGCGGAGCAAGCTCGCCTATCTCGTCGATTCGACGGCGGCTCCCGTCGCCGGACTCGCGGTGGTCAGCACATGGGCGGTGACGGAAATGAGTTACATGGTGGAAGGCCTCGAGTCCGCGGGAATCAATGACCCGGCAGCAGGTTTCACGTTGTTTCTCAGCTCGATCCCGTACCGTTTCTATCCCTGCCTCGCGATCGTGATGGTGTTCTTGATCGCACGAAGCGGTCGCGATTTCGGACCGATGGCCCGCGCCGAGCATGAGTCTTGGCAGAAACAAGACGATTCGGAAGCCAAAGACGTCGACGATGGTTCGATGCGTTACCCGTGGCTGCCGACGATCGTCCCCGTGTTGGTGTGCGTCCTGGTCGTCATCGGCTACCTGATTTGGTCGGGCTTCGATGCGGTTGGTCCGAACAAGGAAGCGATCGCTTGGTGGCGGTACTTCGGAGTGCTGATCGGAAACGGCAATTCCTACATGGCCTTGATCTGGGGTGGTGCCTTGGGCTGGATTTGCTCGTTGATCACGCATCGATTGGTCTGTGGGTCCTCGGCGAAAACGCTCTCGATGGGCTCGCTTCGAGGTGGTTGGCACATGGCTCCCGCGATCTTGATTCTCTGGCTCGCCTGGGCGCTCTCGGCCATGACCGGCGACGACGCTTTGGACACCGGCGGTTATCTCAAGAGCATGCTGAGCGACACGCTCGATCCGACGTGGCTCCCGACCATCGTTTTCGTGTTGGCTGGCGCGATGGCGTTTTCGACGGGAACCAGTTGGGGCACGATGGCGATTCTGACTTCGTTGTCGGTAACGCTTTCGCTCAAGATGGGCGACGGCGATCCCAACGGAGCGTTGTGCCTCGCGACGACGGGAAGTGTTCTTGCGGGCGCCATCTTTGGCGACCACTGCTCGCCGATTAGTGACACGACGGTGCTTTCCAGCCGTGCCAGCGGATGCGATCACGTCGAGCATGTGCGGACGCAAATGCCCTATGCAGTGGTGGTCGGCATCGTTTGTGTCCTGTTCGGCTGTCTGCCAGCGTCGTTCGGCCTTTCACCTTGGATCAGCCTCGCTGTCGGCTCGGTTGCACTCTGGTTGGTGGTGCGTTTCGTCGGAAAGCGTCTCGAAGAGCTGACTGGCAATGCGGATCCGGACGTATCCCAGGATAAATGAGTTCAAGTTCGCGCAGGCGTTGGGGCACCGTCTCGGCGCTCATGTCCATTCTTCTCGGAGTCGCGTCCCTTTTTTGGGGCGTCTCCGCATTCACCTACGGCTACCTTTTTGCGCGTGGGATCGTTTTGAATGAAGCCGCACCGGAAAGGGGAACCATCGCGCTGTCCGGAGTGGCTTGCCTGTTTGCAGCACTCATTGGTTTCGCGAGCGCAATTTACTGGTGGCGAGGACGTTTCCTTTTCGCGATTCTCTCGACCGCACTGGCCTGTCTGTTCGTCTTCGGCCTTCCAATGATCATGGCTTCCGAATCGCACTGAGTCGGACGAGATCAGTGCGCGTTTTCTTGTTTGAGCACGACGAACACCGTGCGAAACAGGATCTTCAGGTCCAGCCAAATCGACCAACGACGAATGTATTGGTGGTCAAATTGAATCCGCTGCTCCATTTTCTCGATGGTTTCGGTCTCGCCACGGCAACCGCTGACTTGCGCGAGACCGGTGATGCCCGGTTTGACTTTGTGTCGGAGCATGTAGCCGTGGATCAAGCCGCGATACTGTTCGTTGTGCGCGGAAGCGTGCGGTCTCGGCCCCACCAAGGACATGGTGCCTTCGAGGACGTTAAACAGTTGCGGCAGTTCGTCGAGACTTGTCTTTCTCAGGATCGCGCCGAGCGGCGTGATTCGCGGATCCCCCTTCGTCGCCTGCTTCACGACGGGCCCGTTGTCACAGGTGCGCATCGACCGAAACTTCCAGACCAAGATTTCCTTTCCATCGAGCCCGTAGCGTTTCTGCCGAAAGAACACGGGGCCGCGGCTTGTGAGTTTGATGCCGATCGCGATCAGTGTCATCGGAATCGATGCGACGAGCAGTGCTGTGAGCGCGAGGGCAACGTCGGTCACGCGTTTGATCACACCGTCGACGCCGAAGAGCGGATTCTCGAACACGCTGACCGCGGGTAATCCACCCATGCTGGTCCATCGCGAATGCAACAGTTCGAACACAAAGAAGTCGGGAACGATGTAAACCGAGACCGTCGAATCACTCAACTGGTCGAGCAGATAGCGAATGCGATCCTCGGCTCGCATCGGCAACGTGATCAGGACGGTTTCAATCTCCCCATCGCGACATCGCTGCACCAACTCACCGAGTGTTCCCGAGAGTTCGATCGGATCGTCTTCGCTGACGTTTCCTTCGGCTTCTTGTTCTTTTTGTTCGGAAACAGCGCGTTCGGGACGCCCTTCCAAACGGTCGTCGAAGAATCCCGTCATCCGATAGCCCAGAGACGGTTGTTCTTCGATGTTCTCCGCCATCTGACGCCCGAGACGGTTGAGTCCCGCGATGGCGACGCTCCGCACGCCGTAACCGTGGCGAAGCGCATAGGCTTGAAGAATGCGGATCGACATCCTCGCCAAGCCGATTGAAATCGGTGCCAGCACGACCCAATACAGCATCACGGATCGGGCGAATATCTGGCCGTAGCGGGTGGCAAAACCGATGACCGTCAACGTCATGGCCGTAACCGCCCAGGTCATCATGATCGCCAGAATTTCGGAATCGGCGTTGCCACGATCGTGGGCACGCGATAGGCCCGTCAACTTTGACAGAATCAAAAAGACCAGTGCCGCCAACAAACCGAGCGCGATGCCCGCCTCATCAATCCCGCCGCGGGTCATCCACTTGACCAAGTAGAGCGACGCGAGGATGCCGCAGATATCCGCACTCGGTTGGACCAAGTCCGTGACACGGCGTTCGCCGCCAATGACGGCGCTGAACTGGGATGGCAGTTTTGACATGGCGGTGCTCGGATCGATCACCGATCAACCCGCAACGTGACTCGTTCGTTTGATGGTCGAGCCGACGAGCGTTTTTTGCTGCCGCGGTTTGGACGTCAAGCCACCGCAAAGCGCCTTGTGGCGGATGCCGGTCGCGACCATCGAGATTTCAGTGCAGAAGCCTAGGTCGCTTCTTCCTGATGCCAATCCAATCCGAGGTCGAGCCAAGTAGCTTGATGGGTCAACGCACCACTGCTCACACGTTCAACACCGGTCGCAGCAATTGGTGTGATCGTGTCGATCGTAACGTTTCCCGAGACTTCCAATTCAACGCTCGGATTCAATTCGTCACGGAGTTGGACGGCTTGATGCATTTGATCGAGCGAAAAGTTGTCGATCAGAACGATATCGGGTCCGACCGGAAGAACGTCTCGTAGCTGCTGCAGCGAGTCGACTTCGATCTCGACGATCGGAGGTGCATCGCCATGCCCGTTTTGACCCTCTCGCCATTCAATCGCGCGTGTCGCCGCCTGACTCGCGGCAAGAGGAACACCCGCCGAACCACCGAGTTGAAGATGGTTATCCTTGATCAGGAATCCGTCGTACAACCCGCGACGGTGATTGCGACCACCACCGCATGCGACCGCGTATTTTTCGAGCAAACGCCAACCGGGCGTCATTTTCCGCGTGTCATAAATAGATGCCTTCAACCCTTCGATGGCATCCACATATCGTTTCGTCTCGGTTGCCACGCCACAGAGTCGACCGAGCACATTCAGGATCGTTCGCTCACAGGTCAGCATGTCGCGCACGTTTCCGCGAAGCAGAAGAATCGGCTTGCCTGGCACAAGCATTTCGCCGTCCTCGCAGAACGACTCGCAACTCAAATCCGCTTCAAACTCGTCTACGATCCAAGGGACCGTGACCACTCCCGCACAAACGCCGTGCACGCGAGGCACGACTTGGCTGGCCCCGCGAAGCCCCGAATCAATCGTGCAAGCGCTCGTCCAATCGATTTGGTCACGCAGGTCTTCGTTCTTCGCCAATCGCACCAACTGACGAAGGTCTGTTTCCAGGTTCGTGTCGGCCGTTACCGTAACGTAGTCGATCATCGCGAGAAGGTTCCGCAGGCTAGTTTTTCGTCGAACGGCGTCCCAACATCGCCGCCCCTGGTTGCAATCGCCGACACGAAGCGAAAGATTGTATCCCGATTAGGGTTCACGAATGGGGCACGTGATGGATAGGGAACGTAGCGCAACGGAGCCGCAGCGCCGAGAGGGCTCGCCATCGCCGGTTCTCCTTTCACCCGAAGTTCAATGGAGTCTTCGTGGACTCGCGGCGTTACTTCTACTCTCAATGGCACTCTTGGCGTTCCGCGAGCACCAAGTCCACCGTTTTGACGAATCCCGCCTGAGGATTGATCTGAACAAGGCAACGATCCAAGAGTTGACGCTGTTGCCGGGGATCGGAGAAACGATGGCAACGCGGATTGTTGCCGACCGAACCGCCAAAGGCAGGTTCCAGTCGGTAGCGGACCTAAGCCGAGTCCGTGGCATTGGCGAGAGAACGGTCGCGGAGATCAAGCCGTTCTGTACGGAAATCGTCCCGGAGGAGTCGGAGCGTGTCGTGGTCGCTAAACCGCCGCTCGACTGAGTCAGCCGGTGGTGACCAAGTTGCAGATCTGCCCGAGGGCTCCCGCTTGCCTCACCGCACGAACGAGAGCCTGGCGGTGAGCTTCGCTCGGCAAATGCCCCTTCAAGACGATTCGAGTCTCTTCGATGGTGACTTCTAGGCCTGGGCGGTAGGCCCGCAGGTCCTCTCTCGCATCGATCACAGAGTCGATCAATTGCATCGTGCGGGAGTCAGTCGCGACAGGTTCGGCGGTCGACATGGGCTCGTCTCCAAAGTCTCAAGTGGGATTGCCTTCTGGCCCATGCGTAAATGGAAGGCAATTGTTACTCGTTTGGGTCGCGGTTCTTGGGGATCGATACCAATGGTTTCTGTTTTAGCGAAGACCATTTCCCGTCGTTTGGCTCACCAAAAGACGCGGAATGTCTCCCCAACTACCGCAAACCTGCCCTAACGCTAATCCAAGTCCCGAAAATTCCATCCCGAAACACCCAAGTTTCGTCGCTGTTTGTCGCCCCATCCGGTTTGTAACGCCGAGCACTTGTTGCCGCGGCGGATCACCGAAGTGGCATGAGGGCTGGCCCCCATCGAAACACGGATTCGCTATCGAGCTGAAGTGGTTATCGATCGCTTGTTGCGTGAGTTGACTTTCGGATGAGTGATCCGGCAATTTGTTCCATCACTTCGGTCAGAAACGTTCGGTTGTCCTGCCTCGGTGCATCGGCACAATACCGCCGAGGCAAATCGGGGCAACGACTCTCGCAACAAAGGGAATTCATGGCGGTAGAAATTTCAGCAGCGTACACCGGGGCACTTGGTTGTCGCGCGACACACGGACCGAGCGGCGCGTCCCTAACGACCGACGCACCATTGGATAATGGGGGCAAGGGAGAGTCGTTCTCGCCGACGGACCTCGTCGCGACGGCACTCGGCACCTGTGTCCTTACGATCTTGGGACTCGTTTCCGAGCGACATCAATTGGACCTGAGCGGCGCCACCGTAACGGTCACCAAAACGATGATCCAAAGCCCTGTTCGCCGCATCGGGGGATTGCGGACGGTGGCCACGATTCCGGCCGATGCCGTTCCCGATCCCTCCATGCGGGAACGACTCGAAGCAGCGGCGCGAAAATGCCCCGTGCACCAAAGCCTCCACCCGGACATCGACGCTCCGATCGAATTCGTCTACGAGTAACTGGCTCGACTATTAGCTGGCCGACTTAGAAATCCGAGTTTCTTCGAATTTGCTCGGCAGATCGGGATCCAGTCGCTCGTGTAGGTTAACGAAAGCAGTTTCCGCGTCTCGTTGACCTCGATCGCCCCATGCCTTGGCAGGTTCCCGAAACTCGTCCCAGCATCCTCCTTCGTGTCCGAGATGCATCGGACCACGAAGCGTGGACGGCGTTCGAGTCGATCTATCGGCCCGCAATCGTTCGAGCGGCATGCCTCAAAGGCTTGCAGCGGGCCGACGCGGAGGATGTTGCCCAGGTCGTCCTTTCCGGACTCGCTGAACGTCCCATCGGATTCACAACGGATGGCGACGCACGTTTTCGATCGTGGCTCGCTCGGGTGACCGAAAACGCCGTGATCGATCGGTTTCGCAAGCAAGGGCGGGAAGCAAATCTCATCGCTGAGTCTGCAAAGGACGCTTCGGAGACAGACTTCACCTCTTGTTTCGATTTGGAATACCGCCGCGAAGTCTTTCAATGGGCGGCAAAAATCTTGCGTCGCGAGTTTTCAACGGATACATGGGCGGCATTTTGGAACACGGCCGTCGAAAATCGATCGGTCGACGAGGTGGCGAGTGAACTCGGCCGCTCCCCCGGCTCGATCTATTCGAGCCGGACGCGAATCATGCGACGCCTGCGCGAGCAGGTCCAGCATTTTGACGAAAGTCTGGAGGGCGAGTTGTGACCAAACAGGCGGACCATCCGACGAGCGCAGACCTCACCAACCTGCTTGATGAGACCCTGCCACCCAGCGAGCGTGACCGTATCGAAGCGCACTTGGAAGATTGCGCGGACTGTCGTGAGGCACTCGCTCGCCAAGGCGGTGAGGACCGATGGTGGAACGCGGCGTCGGGACTGCTGGAATCTCCCCCAGCATCGCATCCATCCACGGATGCCGATCTTCGCGAACTACAGACGGTACTCGCCGCAACGGACGATCCTCGGATGCTTGGGCGGATCGGGTCTTACGAAATCGCAGGCATCGTCGGCAGCGGCGGCATGGGAATCGTGCTCAAAGCCCTCGACCCGGCACTGAACCGTTACGTCGCGATCAAAATCCTGCGTCCAAGTCAGGCCGGTACCGCACAAGCACAACGTCGGTTCGAACGCGAAGGTCGCGCTGCAGCCGCGATCGTTCATGAGAATGTCATTGCGATTCACGGCGTGGCTCAATTCAAGTCGATTCCGTATCTCGTGATGCCCTATGTCCGAGGAGAATCTCTTCAAACCCGAATCGCTGAGCACGGCGCACTGAGTCTCAAAGAAATGTTGCGGGTGGGCTGCCAAGTCGCCGCCGGATTAGAGGCTGCCCACCAGCAGGGACTCATCCACCGTGACGTCAAACCAAGCAATATCTTGATGGATGAGGGCGTTGAACGTCTCAAATTAACCGACTTCGGTTTGGTTCTCACATCGGATGAAGACAGCGTCACCCGGACGGGGACCTTGGCTGGTACTCCCGAGTTCATGTCGCCCGAACAAGCGATGGGAAAGTCACTCGATGCCCGTAGCGATCTATTCAGTCTCGGCGTCCTGCTCTGGACGATGAGCACGGGCCGCCCACCGTTCGCAGCCGACTCCTGTTACGGCGTGATCAAAGCGATCGTCGACACCGAGCCGCAATCCGTCCGATCCTTCGATCCATCGTTGCCCGTTTGGTGGGAATCGTTGATCGCGAGACTGATGAGCAAGCGTCCAGAAGACCGTTACGACTCGGCCGAATCAGTGGGTTCGATCATGCGAGCCTGCCTCGCCCATGTCCAAGACGCGAGCAAGCCGCTTCCAGCCGAACTTCTCGCACCGAGACGCTTCTTTCGCTGGCGGGTCTGGCTCCTCCTCGGCACCGCCATCGCATTCTTAGCGTGGTTGCCCTCGATGTTTTCGCTGCCGCAAGACGTTTCCCCGCAAAGCGAATCCGGCGATGTGTCGACGATTGATCGACCGGAAGACACTGATCGACCGGAAGACACTGCGTTCGAAGATGACACTCAGCTACAACCGAAAGGTCAACTCACGAATGATTGGGACGACGGCACACGAGAGCGACTCGATGCGATTCGCGCACGGCTCGAACGTTTCCACGGCGATTCACTCGGTCCCTAAGGCTTTGTTCCCGTTGAACATGAGCATGAAACCGGACGGCTCGCGTTGTGCCGCTAACAATTGTAGCGGTAGCGGCGCAAGCCCTCCGGTGCGTCACCCCGAAAACTGCATCTGTACATCACCTCGTCAATGGAGACTCCAATGCGACTCTGTATCGTACTCTTTGCGATTCAAATGACCTGCTGTCCTTTACAAGCGGACGACAAATTTCAGTTCTACACCGGGGCCGGGAAATATGACCTGTTGATGCGCCGCGCGACCATGATCGCCAAGACACACGCATCTCTTGAGGGCACGGATGCGAAGAGCGAACAGGCAGAGATGCGAAGGACATTGGAGAAAACACTCAACGACGCCTTCGACGCCCGGCAACAGATGCAACGCGAAGAAATCGAGCGAACACGTCGAGAACTGGACGAATTGGAGAAAACACTGGCCGAGCGCGCGTCGCGTAAAACAGACATTGTCGCCAACAAGACCCGGGACCTGTTGGCGGGCAATGACTTTTGGGCGGAAACGACAAAGCAAGAGACAGCCGAGCCGCTGCGGTCCACGATCCAGGCCGGAGATGTCGTCGCGATCTATCTGGAAGGAGTGTTGCCCTACAACGCGCCGAACCAGCCGGTCCCCCGCCACCGGTGACAAAACTCGATTCAGGAAAGGTGGTGACGGGGTATCCAATCCCCGTCACCGATGACGGTACCGTTGCACTGCCAATGGTCGACCCGATCAAGGTGCAAGGGCTCACAGTTCGTGAAGCCGAAAAGGCAGTTGGAGACAAATACATTCAAGAGAACATTCTCCGGCCGAGCCGAGCTCGTCCGATGATCACGTTGGTACCCAAAGCGCAACCGAACCTGAATCCACCGGCGAACAACAACGGCCGAGTCTTTGGTCAAGAGTTGATCGAAAAACAACTTTTCCCCCTGATGTTGAAACGCTACGAAATGGAGTTGGAATTCGGGCCATCGCACCCAACCGTGCGTTCGTTGGGCAACGAAATCGTGGGGCTCGAACGGGAGCTACGCGAGGTGGTCGCCAAACAGCTGCGGATGATCGAGGAAGCGAAGACGTCCGCCAGGGGAAGCTCCGAAACCGGTAAATAGCGTTTCGCGGTGGCCAGCAGGGCGGTTTTGGGCAAGACAACACGCATCGGATCGAGTACATCAGGTGAGGCTCTTCGTTTTCTTCTCTGGAAGATTCTCACACGTTCCGGTGCACTATGACCACTACTCGACAGCTCCTCGCCGTGTTCGTTTGGCGTTACTCCGCGGTGCTACTTTGCCTAGCCAGCTCGAGCGTCTTCGCTCAAGGCTCGCGACAGCGGCAACAACAGCAGCGTGCTCAACGCGAGATGCAGAAGCAGATCGAAGAGGCGATCGCCAATCGGCCCGAACTGCCGACCGACCCACAGTTGCTTTCACTGCACCGCGAGTTCATCAACAAGGCCGAAAAACTCGCGGGCGAATACGAACGCAAGAAGCAATATGACAAGGCCCGCGAGGTCTACGAAGCGATGGTCCGCTTGGTGCCGAAGTTGCCCGACGCGGAAGCCGGCGTTCAGCGGATCATGCAGCTCCAGTCGCTCAAAGATCGCAAACTCGTGACCGTCTTGGCCGCCGATGCGTGGCAAGATAGCGGCATCATTCTTCAAGAAGGCATGCCGGTGCACATCGAAGTCAAAGGGACATGGCAAGTCGTCTTGGAAACCGGCGCCGAGGGCGTTGAAATCCCTGAAAAGATGCGGCCGCGCGATCCCCGAATCAAGCTCGGGAGTTTGATCGGCATCGTGGCCAAATCCGCTTCCGATCTTGAAACGGCCAAACCGTTTCCGATTCGCTCGGGCGATGATTTCGTCAACAAAGAGGCGGGGCGACTGTTCTTGCGGATGTACGATCTCGACCCCAGCGACAACCAAGGCAAACTGCTCGTGCTGATTCAAAGCACGTTTGCAAAATAGACTTCGCCAGCACAGCATCACACGGCCGTGAATTAAACGGACCGGGATTGTGATGCGCCGAATTTCGGGGCGTTTACCGTGCCATCATGATCGGCGGCAAACGTGAACCGCCGGAACCGGCGGCAGCATCTGTGAGCCGTTACGCAGTGAGGGTACCAACGAGGTCACTAGGTCTGTCCGGGTCATTCTCCTGCTTAGCGCATGCGGAATCCGGTGACTTCCCTAACGCTGCGCCCCGCGGCTGAATCGTCAGCCCGCGCGCGAAAAAAACGGCACCGGTAGACCAGTGCCGTTTTCTCGCGATTGCCTAACCATCAATTGCACGGGAATCACACCGCGTCGCTGCCCTCCAAGACAGCAATGTCGGCACCGTCGAGGAAGCTGACGAGCGACTTCGCTCGATAGGGCTGTTGCAGCTTGCGGACAGCCTTGCTTTCGATTTGGCGGACACGCTCGCGGGTGACTTGGAAGATACGCCCGACTTCTTCAAGCGTGTAAGTGTAGCCGTCAGCCAGACCGTAACGCAGTCGAAGGATTTCGCGTTCGCGGTAGTTGAGCGTTTCCATTGCGAGGTCGATTTGAGCCTTCAAGGCCTGACGATTGGTTTCCATGAGCGGATCATCGTCGCGATGATCTTGAAGGAACTCACCAAACACGCTGTCCTCGGTGTCGCCGACGGGCTGATCGAGTGAAAGCGGTTGACGACTCATCTTGAGGATGACACGCGTGTCTTCGATCGACAATCCGCTACGAGCACAGACTTCTTCGGCGGTGGGTTCGCGACCGTTTTCCTGGACGAGATCTCGAGTGATCTGACGAATCTTGTTCATCGTGTCGATCATGTGGACCGGCACGCGGATGGTTCGGCTTTGATCAGCGATGGCGCGGGTGATCGCTTGACGAATCCACCATGTCGCGTAGGTGCTGAACTTGTAGCCGCGGGCGTGTTCGAACTTGTCGACGGCACGCATCAGGCCGGTATTCCCTTCTTGAATCAAGTCCAAGAATGACAGACCGCGGTTGCGATACTTCTTGGCGATCGAAACGACAAGCCGAAGGTTACCGGCCGAAAGCACTCGTTTCGCCGCTTCATAATCCTCGCGATACGCTTCGCAATGATTGACGCGGCGGTCGAGCGTCTTCGGCGACTCGTAGGTCAGTCGCATCAAGTAGCTCAATTCGCTACGAAGTTCCTTATCGGTGGGCATCCCCGGAAGATCGGTCGGAGCACCGTCACGCAGCTGCTTGCGAATCTCATTCATTCGCTTGGATGCCTTCTGCAGTTTTTCGAACATCGGTTGCAGCTTGCCGGTCCGCAGATTCATTTCCTCGACCAAACGCACGGCTTTGTTGCGTCGGACGACGAGGTTCTTCCACGCCGCACGTCGTTGACGCATCGGCAGTCGCTTGTTGATGGCGATGAAGTAGTCCGCACGGTTTTGTTCGAGCAGATGCTCAAGGGTGCGAACGTTGGGAACGATTCGCTGCATGATCGCCTTCTTCTCCGCCGCGTTGGTCACGCTGACTTCGATGGTGCGGTCGAGTCGCAGCTGCTTGTCGCGGACTTGCTGCAACAGCTTCAGCGAGCCCTGCAGCATAAAATCAGTCGCGAGCATGCAGTGGCGATACTTGTCGCGTGTCCGCTCGATTTGTTTTGCGGCGGCGACTTCCTGATCGCGGGTCAGCAACGGAATCTGGCCCATCTGCATCAAGTACATTCGAACCGGGTCTTCGGTCGGATCGGCCTCGGTCTCCGGCTCGTTGTCTTCTTCGGCGTGAGGATCGACTCGCGACTCATCAAAGTGCTCGGCGAATTCATCGCCCATGACTCGAGATCGGCGGTCAACCGACTCTTCGGCGCCAAAAGCATCATCTTGCAAGCTGCGGCCACTGATCCTGTTTCCCATCGGCAAATCCTCGAAACCCGTTTTGGTGCAATCGGTTAGGTTCGGGACAGCCAAAGCAGGGTCCGTGCCAGCGTGGTCAAGCCGACTGGGTCGAATCACACTAAGTCCTTTGCTCAAAAGGTGTTGTGTGCTCAAAAAACGTGCCACCCGTGCCGAGGGCGGCTCTGACTCGTTGCCGAAAGCCGACGAGGGGATGATGCGTAAAGACAACGTGTGTGGTGCCACACGAGCGAGTCCACGCGGACGCCCCCGTGACGTCTTAACGCAATAAGCTCATGGACTTAGACTGAGAGGGTCCGCTGGAGTTCCAGTTGACCTGCCAGATTCATTGAAGGTCCAAACGCTCATCGAGCTGGGGCCGCGAGACCGCCACCCTTAAAACCCGCGGAATGAGCGCTCCGTGCAACCGCCTTCTCCGACGGGCCCCTCGGCCGAGATAGACGCCCTCCTCTTTGAGGACTGGGAGCAAGCGCGTCAGCACCTCGAGTCCATCTGGCGGAGCGGCGCGTCAGCGGACTTGCTCGACGTTCTCGGCAAGCGACTCGGTTCGTTGCTACCCGACCTGGACGATGCCGACTCGGCGATCGCAAACCTGGATCGGTTCGTCGCCGCCAGCCGTTCACCGACGTCGCTGCTTGCGCTGTTCGAACGTGATCACGGAGCCCTGCCGGCCTTGCTGCAGGTGTTTTCAACGAGCCAAACACTTGCGAACCGGTTGATTTCGGATCCCGAAAGTTTTGATCTACTGCGCGCGAGCGACGGCCAACCGGCCGAAAAACGTTTCTTGGTAGACGAACTGGTGGCCGAAGTGGCGGCGTTCGATAGCCCCAAACGGGCCGCGCTGGCGCTTCGCAAATTTGCACGGCGTGAAATTATTCGAATCGCCTACGGTGAATTCGTTCGGCATTTGGCCCCCGAGAGCGTCGGCCGTCAATTGTCCTTCGTTGCTGATGCCGTTATCGAAGCGGCTTTGCAGTTTTCCTGGGCCCGGCTTTGCAGCCAACATGGCACTCCGCAACGAATCGATGGTGGCACGCCGGAGGTCGCCGTGATCGGCTTGGGCCATCTCGGTGGTTGTGAACTGTGCTACGGCAGTCCGCTGAAACTGCTGTTCCTGTACGACTCGATCGAAGAAAAGAATCAAACGCATCGGGATTTGATGAATCAGCTCGCGGACGAGATCAGCACGCTTGTCGGCTCCGACGAAACGGTCGCGCTGGATCTCGCGGTCGACACAACCTTCCGCCCCCTGGGGGATGATCACCGAATCGCGAGCGGCGACGCCATCATCGAACGCCTGGAATCCGAAGGCCGCACGTGGCAACGGATCGAGATGACCAAGTCACGGGTCGTCGCCGGTTCGACCGAACTCGGTGAACGTTTTTTGGCGAAGCTCAATCCGTGGATCTATCGACGTTTCATGAGCAGCCAGGACTTTGCGGAGTTTCGTTCGATTCGCAGCAAACTGCTTCGGCACTTCGAGTCGGCAGCGGACGGCGGCGACGATGTGACGGGCGCACCGGGTGGGCGGCACGACATAGAGTTGATGATGCAGTTTCTTCAACTGTTACACGGAGGCGAAAGTAAATCGGTCCGGGTTGGCAACACCTCTCAAGCAATCGATGCGCTCCAACGCGAAGGCTGTCTCACTCACCAGGAAGCGACGCTGCTCGCGAAAGGACACGCCAGGCTCTGTCGTCTTCAACATCAACTATCGGTGATGTTCGGCCGGTTCACCAGTCGACTTCCGGATGATGCCGCGATGCGCAAGCGGCTCGCCTGGCAACTCGGTATTCGCAAAGATGGCGGGGCGGGCGACCTCGAACGGTTTGAACAACAACTCACCGAAGCATTTGAGCTGAACCGCAAAGTCCTCAACCATTTGATGGTCGAAGCTCCCAGCGCCGATGAAGCGGACGGCTCCGACGCATTGGAGACGGAACTGGTGTTGGACCCGGCTCCGGAAAACCAACTCGTCGTCGAGGTATTGTCGCGGCATGGGCTGCAAGAACCGCTGCGAGCGATGGACGAGATCGATTCTCTGGCGACGGAGTCCGTGCGATTCCTGTCGACCAAACGCTGCCGGCACTTTTTCGCGGCGATCGCCCCCGATCTACTCTCGGAGATCGCCAAAACGCCCAACCCGGATCGCACCTTGCGCACGCTCGCGCAGGTCGCTGACTCAATCGGAGGCAAGGCGAGTCTCTGGGAGTTGCTCGGCAATCACCGCGCGACCATGGAGTTGATGGTCCGAATGTGTGTCACGCCGTATTTGAGCGACATGCTCATTGCGATGCCTGGCATGATTGACGAGTTGGTCGATTCACTCGTGATGAATCGTCTGCCGTCTGCCGAACGCATGGATGCTTTTTCGATTGATCTCTGCCGCCGCGCAGCGGATCTGGACATGGTGTTGCACGGATTCAAAGCCGGCGAACACTTGATGATCGGTGTCCGCGACTTGCTCGGAAAAGAGCCGGTCGAATCAACGCACCGGGCGCTCTCGGATGTGGCCGAAGCCTGCGTTCGGCGTGTCGCGGAGTACGAACAGGAGCGACTCGCCGAACGGTTCGGTGATCCGATGGGAGCCAACGGCGAACCCGCAGAGTTGCTGGCCGTCGCACTGGGCAAGTTTGGCGCGCGCGAGCCAAACTATCACAGCGATCTTGACGTGGTGTTCCTTTATTCGAGCGAAGGCGAAACGAAACGACGCGTCGGCGGACCGAGAAAAACGATCTCCAACGCACAGTTCTTCAATCAGCTTACTTCCGCGATCGTCACCCGAATCAATCAACCCAGTTCTTATGGACGCCTCTATGAATTAGACGGTCGTCTCCGTCCGACTGGCGAGGAAGGCGTGCTCGCGGTTTCGCTCGAGGACTTTGTCGGCCGATTCCGCCGCGGACTCGCCCCCGTTTGGCAACGTCTGGCGCTTTGTAAGGCACGGGTGATCTCGGGCAGTCGCCATGTCCGCAAGCACGCATCGGACTCTATTTTCTCCACGCTCTGCCAAACGAAATGGCACGCCGCAATGGCGGATGAGATTCGCGAGATCAGGATGCGAATGGAGGCCACGGCGAGTGAGGAAAACCTCAAACGCGGATTTGGTGGCACCGTGGACGTCGAGTTCATCTCTCAGATGCTGACGCTGCGAGAAATTGAGAAACATCCTGATGTGTTCGCAACCGGGACGATCGAGTCGCTTGAAAAGCTCGCCGATGCCGGTGCGCTTCCCCGTGAGGACACTGAGGCGTTGACCAACAACTATCGGTCCCTGCGACAAATCGAAGCCAACTTGCGGCTGATGAATACTCCGGCGCGGCACGAGTTGCCGGAAGACGCTGAGGCCATGCGCGATCTCGCGTTTCTGATGCAGCAGCACGATGGCGATGCGATTCGTGGACTTGTCCATCAGGCTCGCGCGACGAACCGCGAACTCTTCCATAAAATCTTCGGCTGAGCGCTCGCAGCGCCGCCCGTTCTCCCAGTCCCACGTCCCAGCCACGTTGCTCCCATGCCCAACGATCCTGCGCAATTGCGATCTCACCGATGGTTCGGTCCCGACGACATGCGTTCCTTTGGACACCGGTCACGGCTCAAGGGAATGGGATTCGACGATGTTGATTTTCAAGGCCGGCCCGTGGTCGCGATTCTCAACACATGGAGCGAGATGAATACGTGTCACTCGCATTTCCGTGATCGCGCCGACGAGGTCCGCCGGGGCATTTTGCAAATGGGTGGCTTCCCGGTCGAAGTCCCAGTGATGTCGCTCGGCGAAATGATGATGAAACCGACGACGATGCTCTATCGCAACCTACTTGCGATGGAGGTCGAAGAGGTCTTGCGATGCCATCCAATCGACGCGGCGGTGCTGATGGGCGGCTGCGACAAAACGGTTCCCGCGATGTTGATGGGTGCGATCAGCGCTGACATCCCATCGATTTTCCTACCCGCCGGCCCGTTGCTTAAGGGACGTTGGAAGAACGTCACGCTCGGAAGCGGCAGCGATGTCTGGAAGTATTGGGACGAACGAGTCGCGGGCAATCTCTGCGACCGCGATTGGAAATGCATCGAAGACGGCATCGCACGCTCGGCAGGCACCTGCATGACGATGGGGACGGCCAGCACGATGGCGTCGGTCACCGAAGCCATCGGAATGTCACTCGGAGGATCCGCATGCGTCCCGGCCGTTTTTGCGGATCACTCGCGTCTAGCAACACAGACGGGGCGACGCGCGGTGGAAATCGCGTGGGAGAATCTCAAGCCATCCGACTTCTTGAACGAACAGTCGATCGACAACGGCCTGATCACCTCGCTGGCAATCGGAGGCAGCACCAACGCGATCGTCCACTTGATCGCAATCGCCGGTCGATTGGAGATTGAATTGACGCTGGACCGTTTCGACGAGCTCTCACGCACAGTCCCCGTGCTTGGCGACATTCGTCCCGGGGGCCGCTTCCTGATGGAGGACTTTTACAATGCGGGTGGACTTCCCGCGTTGCTCAATCGGATGACCGATCTCCTGAACACGGAGTGTCGCACCGTCAATGGCGTCACCCTCGGCGAACAAATCAAAGACGCCGAAGTGATCGACGACGAAGTCATTCGCACGCGTGAGAATCCCGTCTCGCCGATCGGGGGAACCTGCCTGTTGCGCGGCAATCTGGCGCCGCAGGGATGCGTGATCAAATCCATCGCGGCCGACCCGAAGTTGCTGAAACATCGAGGACCGGCGTTGGTTTTCGATAGCTATCCGGATATGAAAGCGAGACTAAACGCCCCCGACTTGGAGGTCGATGCGAATAGCGTTCTCATTCTGCGCAACGCGGGACCCCTCGGCGCCCCCGGCTTTCCCGAATGGGGCATGCTGCCGATCCCGCAAAAACTGCTGCAAGCCGGCGTTCGTGACATGGTGCGGATGAGCGATGCAAGAATGAGCGGGACCTCCTACGGAACTTGCGTGCTGCACATTTCACCGGAGAGCGCTGTCGGGGGACCGCTGTCATTGGTAGAAACAGGCGACGAAATCGAGATCGACGTCGCCAATCGATCGATCCATTGGCACGTCACGGACCAGGAAATCGAGCGGCGTCGACAGTCCAAACCAATCGAACCACCGATACCGGAGCGTGGATACGGTCGACTCTATGCCAAACACGTCACGCAAGCCGACAAGGGATGCGATTTTGATTTCCTCGTCGGCCGCTCACCCGGCCAAGAGCCGGGCATACACTAACAGCAGGCGATGACACGCCGACGCCTACCTCGACACAAGTAACGGACGAGATGCCGGACCGCGCCACCCTTTTCAACGAAGCGGCCTTGTCCATCTTGGACGGCATGCCTTTCGACCCCGATGCCACGCACCGCTACGAACACCTGTCGGGTGGCTTCATTTGGTGCGATGAGTTCCCGCAACTGCATACGCCGGATTGGCGCATCGTTTCGCACGATTACCTGTATCGCTACCTGATTCAGTTTCGTCGAAGGCTGACCCTGGGCATCGCTCATGTTGATGAATTCCCACTCTGGCAGCAGGTCGCATCGAGTGCACCGAATTGGCCGGGCCTGGACGCTGAAAGACGAAGCCAACGAGTCGCCCAACTTCTCAAAGCCGCAGAACGTGACGCTCGGGACTGCTACAAAAAACTCGGGCAATAAGCGGACAGTGATAGCCAGAACGCCCACCACTGTTCGTCGCGGGCACGTCCAACCCACCTTTTGATTAGGAGTCTGACAACTGCCAACACGGGCAGTCCGGAATTAGTAAACTTGGGGGCCTGCAAATCAACCGCTTGAACTCCTTCCCCAGGGTCAACTCATGGAATCTTCGGCGACCGACTCCGTTTCGACACTCGACGGTGCTCTCGCGCTCTACGAACAGGGTTTGTATCTGCAAGCCTACGAACAGGTCATGCCGCTCGGACCACTCCAAACCTGGACCGATCCCGAGGCACAGCTGTTCGGCGGACGGTTGGCTCGCAACTTGGGTGCTTCACGGCTCGGCCGCATCATGATCCGATCTGCCTACCGATCGCGTCCGGACGATGCGGCCATCACGAGCTTCTACGCGATGTCGATGTCGGAACGGCGCTCGGCCCTCGAATCATGGAAATGGATGCAGGGCATCGGCGAGGATTTGAACGGTGCCGACGATCAAATCCAGTCGGATTGGTACGTGCTGCGCGGCTGCACGCTCGCACTGCTTCGCGACTTTGAACAATCCGAGGTCTGGTTCGAGCGGGCCATCGATTTGTGCCCCGATCGATCCTGGATTTACGTGTCCCGAGTCTTTCTGGCCGAACAACAAGATCGCCCCGAAGAGGCACTGGAGTTCGCTCAAAAGGCATTTGATTTGCAACCCTGGTATCGGCCCGCCGTCCAATGTTTGGCGAACCGGCTGGTGCAAATGAATCGCGATGACGAAGCGTTTGAACTGCTTCGTGAAGGTTGCGAACGCACCGAGAGCGGCGATCTGCATTGCCAGTTGGGTGCCCTGTATCTGGAAACACAGCGTTACCAGGAAGCTCGCGAACTGTTTGACGAAGTCGACCGGTTCTATCCGTTGATGGAGTTTGAAAAGAAGCTTCCCGAATCGCTGTCGGCGCGCCGGGCCGACGCCGCCTACTACTGTGGTGATCACCAGTCTGCGGCTGAACATGCCCGAAAAACAGATTCTGAATTCTACACCGCGTTGGCTGACCGATTGACCGAAGAAGGCTCCGAAGGCAACCGCGTCATTTTGCCCGTCAAATTCGTTCGCCAAAATCGATTGACGTGTGCCCCCGCGACGCTGTCGGCACTTTGCGAGTACTGGGGACGGCCCGTTGAGCACTTGGAAGTGGCGGATGATATCTGCTTCGATGGCACGCCGGCTCACAGCGAACGCCGCTGGGCAGACTCCGAAGGCTATGTGACTCGCGAATTTCGATTGACGCTGGACGTCGCGATTCAACTGATCGACCGCGAGATTCCCTTCACCCTCGCAACACTCCACTCGGACAGTGGTCACCTTCAGGCCGTGATTGGTTACGACAGTTACCGTCAATCGGTCATCATTCGTGATCCGGGCGAACGACACTTCTCGGAATTTGAAACCAAGAAGATGCTTGAGTATCTCGCATCGTCTGGTCCCCGCGGCATGATCATGGTGCCGAAAGAAAAGGCCGACCTGCTGGACGGCATCGAGTTACCCGAATCGGAACTCTACGATCTCACCTATCAGATCGATCTCGCCCTGGAGAAGCACAAGCGTGATGACGCGGAGAAGATCATCCATGAATTGCGGGAGCGGTATCCCGACCACCGCCTCACGCTCCGCGCGATGGGCAGCCTTGCCAGTTACGACGGCAAATCAGGAGAGCTCTTGCAAGTCGCCAACAAGCTGCTCGAACAGTTTCCCGATGATGTCAATTTCCTGATGACCAAACTGGCGTGTCTTCAGGAGCAAGGCAGCCGAGAAGACCGAATCAAGTTGCTCAAAGAGCAGCTGCAGAAAGAAGACTGCGATCCCATGTTTTGGCTGCGTTACGCGAGCGAGTTGCTTGACGACGCGAGGGAGGCCGACACATCACAGTACTATTTAAAACGCGGCCTTCGTTATCGGCAGCACGACCCGGTCGGCTACGAGATGTTGGCTTCTCAGGCCATGGAGCGTCAGGACTACAAGTGGGGCCTGCAACTCTACCGTTTTGCCGCGTGTGCCAACGAGCACCGTGAGGCCGGGACGCAATCCTATTTCTTTGCCGCGCGAACGCTCAACCAGACCAACGAGGCGTTGCGTTTTGTCCAAGACCGTTTCCAGCGCTTTGCCAAAAACTCAAGCTGCCCCACACGCACTCTGTGTTGGGCACTGGAACAGCTCGATCGCGTCCCTGAAGCACTCAAGGTGGTCGAAAAGGGCCTGAGTTACAAACCGGACGATGGAGAACTACAACTCTACGCGCCGATCTGTATGGACGGTACGGAAAAATGGATCGCGCGGTCGAGTTGCTGAAGCAAGCCAAGGGGTCCTCTCACAGGATTTCGTGGTTGCGGGTGGGGGCGTTGCACTTCGCCTACCGCGGCGAACTCTCCGAATCGCTCAAACGTTGGCAACACGTCGTTCAATCCGACCCGCTCGACATCATGGCGCATCGTCGTGTGGCGGAAATCCTGCTTGATATCGAAGGTCCCGAAGCGGCGATCGCGCACCTGCGAACGTACGTGAAGCGTTTCCCACAGTCTTATGGCCTACGTTTCTTCTTGATTGAACTGCTTCGCGGCGAAGACACCGAAGCCTACGAGTCGGAACTTCGCGAGTTCATGAAGATCCACCCCGACGACGCCTGGGCGATTCGGGAACTTGCCTTCGCGCACCTGCAGAATCGCAACTACGAACAAGCAGAAGCACTGGCGCACCGTAGCGAGGAGATCGATCCCAACCACCCCGCGTCGATGTTCGCCCGTGGCCGTGTGGACCAAGCTCGTGGCGACCTGGAAGCTGCCAAGCAACACTACCGTGACGCAATCAAGATCTCAGTGGATTACGAGTTTGCGACGATGGGCTTGATCAGCTGCTGTGATACCAAAGCGGAGCGAGCGGAAGAGTTGGAGTTTGTCTATCAACAGCTCAAAACACAGTCCAACGACGGTGACGTGTTGATCAGCTATCGTGAAAACGCATCACGAACGCTCGAAAACGACACGCTGCTGCAACGATTGAAAGATGCCAACACGGAACGCCCCGATCTTTGGCAATCCTGGTCGGTCCTGGCCGCGCACTTAAGTGACATGCAGCGGCATGAAGAGGCCGTCAAAGTTGCGAAAAAGGCGACGCAGAGATTTCCGCTCCTCCCACGGAGTTGGATTGACCTCGGAGCCGCGTACGCCGCATGCGGCAACATCGATGGCGAAATCAGTGCCTTGATGAAAGCGAAGCAGATCAACCAGAACTGGGGCGAACCAGCGCGTTTGCTGGCGAAGGCATACGAAAAGAAAGGCGATCTTGCGGCAGCGCGTACTGAGATCGAGCGTGTGCTTGTGGCGGAACCTCGGGAAGTCCTCAACCTGGGTGCGCTCGCAAAAATATTGTGGGCCCAAGATCAAAAACAGGAAGCCGTCGATAAGATTGTTACCGCGTTGGAAATCCATCCCGGCTACGAATGGGGATGGAGCGCGCTTCGAGCGTGGTCGCATGAGTTGGAACAGTACGAGAACGTCATCGAGATCACTCGACGACAGACCGAGCAACGCCCCAAGAAGACGCAATCGTGGTTGCTATTCGCCGAATCGCTCGCCGAACGCGAACAGATTGACCAGGCCGTTGAGGCTCTCGACAAAGCCATTTCTTTGAACCCTCGAAGCATCGAGGCGTACAGCCAAAAAGCATATCAATTGACACGCGCCGGTCGTTTCGACGACGCGATCAATGCGTGCAGGCCCGCCGTGTTCGGCGAAAACACTCCGATCGAGTTGAAGTCTCGACTCGCCTGGGTCGAAGGCGAGCGCGGCAATATCGAAAAGGCAATCCGGTTGATGGAAGACGTCGTCAACCAAGACAACGATTACTTTTGGGCGTGGTACCGGCTCGCGGAATGGTATGAATTCACGGAGCAAGATGACAAATACTACAAAGCCTCGAAGCAAATGGCTCGGCTCGATCCGCTGAATGCCGTTTCCTGGGGCTACCTCGGGATGGCGGAGCTGCTTCGCGACAATACCGCCGAAGCGAAGAAGCATTTCTTGCAAGCTGTTCAACTCTCTCCGGCGTATTCCTTCGGTTCCGGAAAACTGATCGACTTGCACTTGAACGACAAGTCCTACGACGAAGCGTTGCAGGTGGTCGACCTCATCGAACCGCACATCGGAGATGCCTGGGCACTCTCCGAGCGAGTTCGGATTGAATCGTTGCGAGAAGACAAAAAAGCGTCGATCAACCACTTGCGCAAATTGGCTGTGACGCCGGCGGACGATTCCACCGCGCTCGATTCCGCCGTCGAATCGCTGTACATGGCGGGCTGGGGCGACGAAGTGATGCCGCTGATCGACGAGCTTCTCGACCACCCCGATGCGCAACCCGGGGTGGCGTACGTCTTCATCAATCTCGGCGCGACACTGAAAACGTGGGATCGTTGCCAAAAACGGCTTGATGGCCTCCGAAATCGCGAAGCGATCTGGCGAGAAGGAGCGATGAAACTTTTGGAGGAATATGCGACGGGAGATGAGCCGAAGCGACTCGCCAAGTTTATCGCTCAGCATCGTGACGAGTTTCACCGGGACAACGAACTCTGGAACGCCGTGGCCAATGCGTACAACGCCGCAGGCCAACATCAAAACACGCTGAAATGGATGGACGGCTGGCAATCCCGAAAAGGCCTTTCGTCTGCGTTCGTCTTTCCGCATGTCCAGGCGCTGTGGAGGCTCAACAAACCGCACGATGCCGCCCAAGCCGGGATGCACGTGTTTCAGAATTACGAGCCCGACGCATCGACCGGCGCGATCCTAACGATGCTCGCGTATTACCAACTGATCTACGGGTCTCTTGAATCGTGTGTCGATGCGATCAGCATGGTCGACGCCAATCAATTGCCAAGGTTCTATCAACTCATCTTCCAGCACATCGTTGCGCTGCTTGAAAATCTGAGCACCCAAGGGCGATACGCAGAAGTAGATGGGCAACTGAAGTCGCTGTGGGCTGGATTACCGAAGGAAGTCATCGATAATACGCCGCTACTCAAACGGGTCCACTGGAACGTCCGGGCCCGAGCAGCCGAACTTCACGGTAAGAAGCTGACCGCAACCATGATCCGATTGAAGTCAAAAATCTCGTAGTTGACGCTGCTTCACAGGCATCAAGCAATGTTTCCGGGATCCACGGGTCCCGATCGAGGTAGATTTTGAAGTCGACGAACGAGCGAATCACCGAGTTGGAAATGCAGCTCACGCACTTGCAGCGTCAGTACGACGTCCTAAACCAAGTGCTCATCGACCAATCCAACGAAATGACAAGCCTGCGCAAGCGTTTGAACAAGCAAGAGCAAATGCTCGACGAAGTCAAACGCGGAAGCGAGTCAATGGGTGATCCGCTCGACGAAAAACCGCCTCATTACTGAGGCGGTCTCTTTCAATTCCGCACGTCATTCTTTCGTTTGGGTTGCGACGTGCCGAGCAAGGTTTACTTGGATCGACGAGAGCGACGACGGCAAGCAAGCGCGAGCCCCGCGATCGCAAGCACGCTGGTTGTTGATGGCTCGGGAATGGCCGTCGCTTGTTGAACGATACCGACAAGTGGTGCACCGGCAAAGAACTCGGCAGAAGTGAACCGCCATTCGACGCTGGTCACGTTGAAATCAATGCCGGGAGTCGAGCGTGCCGTGATGATCGAGTTTGGCGAACTGATCAAGTTCGGATCGATTGAAGTGGCGTTGCCAGTGGGGTCCGACCAAGCCGTCAACGCGGCAGTGAGCAACGTCGTTCCATCGGTGATGCTCCCCGAAGTGCTTCCCGGTACCACGACGAAATCATTGGTATCGAAGGCAAAGTTCAGCGGGATCGGACCGCGATTCTGGATCGGATCGACACCCGCTTCCGATCTGCAGCTTTGTCGAAATGAAGCAATCGGATCGACTCTCCACCGTTGCAAATCCCCGCAACAAACTTCGTCATTTCGTGGTGACGTTCTTGGGGATCATTCCCGACGTTTGCGATGGCGGTCGCCACTTCGAATGCGTTGCCGAAGACATGAACGTTGAATTCTTTCCGCAAGGATCGTTCAACGACATCCTCGACTACATCGATTTCGTCGATGCAACGGGTGGTTCATCGTCGTCGGACTCCAAGGAGCCAGAGTCAACGCAAGAAGAATGGAGCTACGGCAACGGCTTCTGACCGAGGGTCACTACCGCACCCGTGGCTTCGCCAGAGCTGCGTTTCACGGCTCACAGATTGCGGCCGCAGCCTTGCAAGACGTGGGACGGAGCGAGTTTACGAACGCAGTGACCGGGTCCGCGACACGACCGACTTCATCGTTGATCACACTCCTGGCCCGGTGGCTTCGCTGCGAACCACAGCTGACAAGCAGAGCCTGCCACGCATCGATTCGGAGCACCCGCGGGCTGATGCCGGGGGACCGAAGTCAGCCGGCCAAGGCGGACTTGATCCGCAGTTTTGTCGCGGAGCGTGAAGGGGCATCCGCAAGACGGCTGGTAAGAGTCATTTTGAGTGCTGCGACTTGTCCAGCCTCAATCGGGATACGGCTTTGAACGAACCAACCGTCGTGGCCGGAGAGCGTTTCCTGCCGAAGCACCAGTTGCGAATCGCCGTTCTCCTCAAACTCGCGTGCGAGCACGAGGCGACGTCCTTCGTCGCTGCCGGGGAAAACATTAATGATCGAAGACTGCATCTCACATCCCAGTGGCGCGAATCTCGTTGCGACTGATTCTCAATTACGCCTAGTCTAGCGTAGGTCGACGCCCCGTCAAGATTGCAAGGTTTTGTAAAGACTGCACTTTCCCGATCGCTCCAATTCCGACGCCCGGGGACCAGCAATCGCCCCAAGTCCTTTCAGAAAAAGCACTTCGGGCAGAAACTGGAATCCGTCAGTCGATTGGCGCGCTGCTTGCGACTGTTCCCCGACGCCTCCCAAGCGTGTCACTCTCCGATGCACTTGGGGCAAGTCGCCTCGTCCACCCGAGGTGGCGCCCATCGGGCCGCGGTTCCGGTCCGAGGACCTCCCAAAACTACGAATCGCCTAATCGGCTGAGGAAGATGCCATGTTGGTTCTCTCACGCAAAGTTGACGAGCAAATCCTGATCGGTGACGACATCACGTTGACCGTTGTCCGCATCGATGGAAACCGCGTGCGAATCGGAATCAACGCACCGCGTGACAAGCGAATCCTTCGCGGTGAAATCGCGACCCCAAAAAGCGAAACCGTCTCGCCGGACGGTGCCGGCGATGGAGCGAAAACACCGACGAGCCGTCAACCGAAAAACGCCGAGGTGACGCTCTTTAGTGGCGTCGTCGGTCCTGACGGCTCCGGACTCTCGCTCGCGAAGAGTCCCCAGCCCGCGCCCCTCGCCAACTTCGTCACCAGCACCTAGCGAGCCTCAACCGGCGTGGTGTATTCCAACGGCGGCCCCTTGCTCGCGGCATAGTCGACCTGCGTGACGCCGCCTTCTTGGTCGGTCAGCGTGTATCGATCGCTCGAGTCGAGCTGTTGCAGGTGATCTAGAAGGATGCGACGAACTTCGAAAATCGCCTGTCCGGTCATATGAATCACCGTGTGCTCGGCGTCAACAATCAACTCGCTTTCCGTATCGGGCATCGTCGCACTCTCGTAGGCGACGACTCCATCACCACGACCGGCCTTCTTTTGAATCAAGCTCGGATTCTGCAGCACGCCGACGATGTTATGAAACTGCACGTCGGGCGAGTATTTTGCTCGAAGCATGACGGGAAAGATCGGTGATTCAGGCGCGAGCGAATCGACGGAAGTTGCCATCGTCAGCAGGTCCGTGTCGCGGAACAGATCGGGATTGCTCTTTACCAGATTCTGCGTGGTCGACACGGTCATCGAAGGCAGCTTGATCAATTTCCTTGCAAGCCAGCGCGTCACATCGTTTGCGAACTTGCTACCACGGTGTGGTGTTCCGATCGTCACGACACGGCGGATCGATTGGTTCGGTTTGAAGAACAGCGTGCTGACGAGTCGATTGCGTTGCGTTTCGTCGCCACGCAAACGTTGCGACGGTTGATCGCTCACAATGCGCCAAAAGTCATCACCGCTGTCAATCGTCTGCATCCGGCTGATCAATCCACCCATGCTGTGGCCGACCAAGACCATCTGATCCATTTTCGCATCTCGATGACCAGGATCGAACTTGTCGCGAATGTCCGCGAGGTCTTTGCGCAACTGCGTCGCGCTAATCCAGAACGGCTGGCCGGAAGGATAGAGATAGAACCAAAACTGATAGCGTTCGCGAAGCTCGGGAAAACTCCGCAGATCATTGAACATATCCATCCAGGTTCGCGGACTTGACCAAAGACCATGAACCATCAAGACGGGAATTCGCTCGGGGTCGTAGGGCTCGAGCATGTACAAACCGCGTGTTTGCTCAACACTCCCGGGACGGAACAAACTGGCGTTCTCGATGTTCCGCGTGCGGAACTGTGGCTTGTCGAGATAGTATGCCAGAGGCGTGGTGAGATCCGTTTCCAGCGGCACCCAGTGGTTCGCAATCTTGACTTCGTTGACCGAGAGGGGATCGAAAAACTCAAGGATGCAGCGGTTGCACTTACCTTTCACGCCTTCCGTTTTGCCGTCGCATCGGATCAGCGCCGTGACGGCGTAACTGAGCCCATTCGGGTAGTGCTTTTCACGCGAATCTGCCTGCACATCGCCCTTTTTGCGGACCGCGATGAGTGGCACACCGAGTCCGAACGTGGTGTGGCGGGCGCGAAGCGTTTGAATTTTGTAGTCACTGACGAATTCATAACGGTCGAACTCATCCGGATTCCAATTCCCGCGGAGTCGAGTTTCGACTTCGAATTCACCATCCGCCGTTTCGACGTGGTACGTCTGACCGGGTCGAATCTCGTTGTCCTTGCAGAGCAACCGCAACATGTCTTCGAGCGATTCGTTGTACACATCGCAGGTCGCCCGAAATTGCGGGTCGTAAAGGTTTCGATTTTCATCGAGATCCGGCGCAAACAGATAGTTGTAGCTGCTGGTCAGCGCCATGCCGAAGTGACCGAGGGCTTCTCCGCCACGGCCACGTTCTTCCGCCTTTTTCCCTTCGACATACGACAGTTCAGCCAGCGCGTGGATCAACTCCGGATCGCGATTCTCGTCAATCGTATCGCGGATTTTTGCGAGGCAAAGTTCCGCGTCTTCTTGATACCCCTCATGCAACCCGTAACGGCGCATCGTGTTCCAAGCACGCTCGCTTACCTGAGGCCCCTTGAACGTCATCAGTTGAAGTGGTGCCGCGAGCGGGTTTTCCCGCTCCTTTCGAAGCGAGAGGTACCGTGTGCTTTGACAACCAACTGAAAGAAGCGTTGACACCACCACCCATAAACTCAGCGTCCAGCGGCACACCCTAACGGGAGTGCTCACGCGATGAGTTGGAGTTGGTTTTTCCGGCGACATCCTGTCGAACCAAAAGGGGCACAAGCGCAACTTCGGCGCATCTTGCCCGGGACACTAGGAAGCCAGAACGCTCCGTGTCAACCAAGATGTGATCGCGTGTTTCACATCGTGAAACACGCGCCGCCTTGTCGGCCGTGTCGCGACCACAAAGGGCTCGCCCATTCCGCAATCGAGCGGAATATCCGAAACACCTTATGCCAACAACGCTTTGATCGGGTCTCCGTCCCCGCCGATCTTGAACGGCCGGCCGTTTGGAGCGATCTGCTCCTTCTCAAGTGGAAGCCCCGCAGCCGCAGCGATGGTCTTATTGAAGTCGCTGACGGAAACGTGATCTTTATCAACCGAGAAACCAGTCTTGTCGCTGGCACCGTAAACTTGTCCGCCACGGATGCCGGCTCCCGCAAGCAACGAGCAAAACGCACCGGGGTGATGGTCGCGTCCGGCGTTCGCGTTGATTTTCGGTTTGCGTCCGAACTCGGTCGTTAGAACGACCAACGTGTCTTGCAGCAGACCGGTCCGGTGCAAGTCTTTTAGCAGGATTCCTAGCGCCGTATCGAGATTGTTGGCATTGGTGTCGAGTCGATTGTAGAGGTCCTGGTGCATGTCCCATCCGCCGAAGGTGACTTCGACGAATCTTGCTCCACTCTCGACCAATCGACGTGCGAGCAGACAGCCCTGACCGATCTTGTTGTTTCCATAGGCGTCACGAATCGCCTTGTCTTCCGCATTGATGTCAAACACCTTGAGGTGATCGCTGCCCATCAAATTCGTCGCTTCGCTATACAGCTGGTTGTAAGCTTCCACACGACGGTTTTCGCGATGTCGCGTTTGGAATCCGGCATCGAATTTGGATGACAATGAAAGTCGATGGTCAAACAGCCGAGGCTCATCCTGCAGGTACTTCGGCAGGTTGATGTTCTTCACGCCACTCGATGGGCTGGCAATCGGGACGGGCGAAAGTGACGGGGGAAGAAACCCGGCGCCCGGATGTCGATTCGCCGAGCCGACGATGTAATTTCCGGGTAGCTCACGATTCAAACTCCCCATCTCCGATAACATCCAACCGCCCATCGCTGGGTGCTGAATGCTGTTGAGCTTTTTGTAGCTCGTTCGCATCAGATACTGCCCCTTCTCGTGGGCACCGGTTTCGGTGCTCAACGACCGAACCACTGCGATCGCGCCGGCGAGATACGCGAGCTTCGGAAAGCGATCGCCGAACTCGATGCCGGGGACTCGCGTTTGAATCGGCTTGGTCTCACCCGCTTCCTCGACGCCGGTTTTGGGGTCGAACGTATCCAGGTGCGACATCGCACCTTCCATGAACAGATAAATGATGTGCTTCGCTTTGCCCGTGGGGACTTCAGCGGCCCGCGCCTCGCCGAGGGAGGACATCGCGCCGGTGCCGACGGCACCGGCGAACGAAACGCCGAGATACTGGCTGGCGACACTCCGCATAAAGTTACGGCGGGTTTCGGCTGAGACTTCAGGGTGCGACATGAGTTTGCCCACAGTGAAACGTCGAAGTGAGATTGAGTTGTTTTGGGGAGGGACCGAGCTATTGGATGAACAAGAACTCTCGGGTGTTCAGCAACGCCCAAATGATGTTTCCGTAGCCGACATTGGCGGACGCCATTCGACTCAGCTCTCGCGCGGCCAATGAACGGTCCTGCGAAGAGGGCTTTCTTGCCAGCACGGCCATAAAGATCGCGTCGACGCGTTCTCTCGGCGAATCGATTGCGAGCACGTCATCGACGATGGCGGATCCCGGCTCCAACATCACGTGAGTGATGGGCCCGTTGAACATCGCAAGAATCTGCGGGACGGTCGCTTCCGCAGTCGAACCGTCGATCGTCTCGCGATCGCTTTGTCCGAACTGCCGCAGAAAGTGCTCGGCGCTCTGGGGTGCGGGTAATTCGCTCGCCCGGCAGAGGACATTGCCCAGATAGGCGTGCTTGTTGAGCTGGCGTTTGTAGGCATTGAGGAAATAGGTCTTTGCGAATTCCTCGGACTGGGTTTTCACACCCGAAAAGGTTGCATTCTCGAAATCCACATCGAGATAAGGCTTCAGTTCACTTGCGCCGGGTCGCTGAAATGGCATGGAGTTTCGGACCGCGAGCGTCAGCATCGAATCCCAAACCTGCTCGGCCGTCATCCGTCGGATGACGGGACCGGGAAAGTGATAGGTGCCGCCGTCGGTGAGGTCGTAGTCCGATGCGGCCCGTTGATAGGTCCTCGAGTACAGGATGATTCGCACCAGGTCTTTGACGTTGTAGCCTGACCGCACGAACTCTTTCGCCAGATACTCCATGGCACGTCGATTGGACGGCGCGTGCTCATCACGGAAATCATCGATCGGTTCAACAAACCCGATTCCCATGTAACGTTTCCACAAACGATTCACGAGTGTGTTTGCAAACTGATCGTTATCGGGACTTGTCAACCAAGCTGCGAACTGATGCCGCGGCGATGCCTTGCGGGCTTTGGTTGGGATCTCCCCCCAAAGGACGTCCGGTTCGACAACCGACTTCGGCTTTGCGTCATCGTAGGCATAGTCGTGGGGCAACCGCAGTTGGGCTTTGACTTCGGAGACCCGATATGTATTCGCCCGCACCATCCTTTGAAAAGCGCCAGGAACCCGGCCTTTGTCGTAGTGGTTGCGGGCTTCCTTGATCAATTCGTTGGCGGGATTCGCCTTCTTGTAACCCGGGTCACCACGTTTCATGCGTGTGCGTGTTCCCGCTGTCAGAGCCGCGAGCTCGTAGAACTGATACTGGCTCCACTGGTCGAACGGATGGTCGTGACACTGGGCGCACCCGATTTGCGTCCCGAGGAAGACGCGAACGGTATTGTCGATATACGGCAGCGGCATCCCGTCGTCGCGAAGCTGATAACCGACCGCCGGGTTATCCCAGATTTTCCCGTCGGCGGTGAGCATCTCGTAGACCCACTCGTCATACGGCATGTTGGTCCGGATCGCGTCTTTGACGTAATCCAGAAATGGTTCCAACACGATGTTCGGTTGAGGCCGTTCACGGAGACGCAGGGTGTCGGCCCAAAAGTTGTAAAAGTGGCTGACGTAGTCGGGTGAGCTGAGCAGTTTGTCGATCAACACCTGTCGTTTTTCGGGGTCGGTCGACTCGAGAAACTCGGTGGCTTCTCCCAACGTCGGAATTCGCCCGGCGACGTCGAGATAGATACGTCGCAAAAACACTTCGTCGCTGACGTATTGGTTCGGCTCCTGTCCCGCCTCCAAAAGTTTGCCTTCGATCAGATTGTCGAGTTCGGCGGCGGCGAGGTCCAACTCCGTTCGGCGGCTCTCATCAGCTGGTTTTACATCCATCAACTGAGCAGGCTTTTTACGGACACTTTCGGGCAGCCGAATCTTGGGCGCCGGTTTCTTTTTGTCCTTGGAGTTCTTTTGCGCCAAAGCCGTTGCCGGGAGCAACGTGAGGACGAAGAGCGAGGCGAGAAGCAATGCGCCGATTCGCTTCATGACCATTCCCTTGAGCATCATTGGATGAGAGTTGATTCCGGAGGATCCCAGAGAAGAACGTGGCGGACCCCCAAACGTCACCAAGATATTGTACGAATGTGTCCCTCCGAAACTCGGCCTTCGCCTTAAAAATGCCTTGAATAGCCGTATTTCGCGACGGATTTGCGGAGCGGGCCGGACACATGGATCGCCTTTCGACTGAGAGTCGGATTTTGTTACAACCGGACGACCTGGAAGCTCCCCCCAAAGTTGGCCCCCTCCCCCTCCATGCTCGGCGAATACAAAGTCGGTCGGTGTAGTCGAAAGTGCTTTGGCGAAAACCGTCCTCTGCGCGAAGGCGAGGTCTATTTTTCGGTGTTGATCGAAAACCGCGATGGCTTCGAACGCCGTGACTACAGCGTGGATGCCTGGGAAGGACCGCCCGATGGGTGTGTTGGTCATTGGAAATGCCGAATGCCGGAATCGGGCGAACGCGAATTGGTACTCGCACCGCGTGAGGTACTGATCGACTTGCTTCGGCAGATGGAGTCCGCCGAACCCGATCCCACCACCGCAAAGCTCCGCTATCTGCTGGCGCTGTTGCTTCTGCGACGAAGAATGGTCCGGCTCACGGCGTCCAAGCAACCTGCGGACGAGAGCGATCAAGAGACGACGTGGATGGACATCGAAGTCCCACACGATGGCTCGATCATCCGGATCGCCGAATGCCGTGTTTCAAAACACGAAACGGAAACGCTCACTGCATCATTGCACGAGATGTTGTATTGCGAGCCAGGGGACGAAGAAGACGAGACAGTTGTCGATGCCGAGTCATCGAGTCAAAGTCCGAATAAAGCCGATGATGGATGAAGTGAAATGAAGAACGCCGCACGGATGCGCGCAATCACGACAAGTGGACTGATTGTCGGCATGGTTTTCGTATGCGGGGGCGCGACCTGCGCACAACGCCGCCCCTCGCTCGCATTCCAGCCACCGCCGACCGTTCTGGCGGCGACACCGGGAGTCGCGGATGTCGTTGCGGCGGTCAATCGAACGTCATCGATCCGTGAACTCTCCACGAATAACGCTTCGATCGAAGTGTTGTCGATGCCCGGGACACCCCAGCTCTCGTCTTCTTCGATGTCGCTGCGACGCGATCGGGAGTTTCGACTTCGCGCCGGGCTGCCGCTGGTCATGTCCTCCGTGCTCGACATGGGCAGCAACCAAGAAGTGTTTTGGTTCGAAGTTCCCGAGGGCATCAGCAAGGTGTTGTACTATGCGCGCCACGATCAATATCGGGATCAACTCGACCGAGCTGTTTTGCCGGTCGATCCGAGTTGGGTCATGGATGCAATCGGGCTCGTGCAACTCGATCCCACGACCGTCGTCGCAGGTCCGGTACTGCGTGCAGACGGAAAACTTGAGGTTCGCAACACACTCGCGATGCCGACAGGCGTGTTCCAGCGAGTCTGTTACATTGATGCGACCGCCGGACATGTGACCGATCAATTCCTGTTCGACCCGAACGGCAAGGAGATCGCACGGAGCAGCGCGACGAATCACGAGTTCTTTCCCGACCAGCAGTGCGCGCTGCCTCACACCGTACAACTCAGACTCTCTCCCGCCGTCGGACCGCCGCTGGAGATGAAAATCGATGTTGGCAACTACGCAGTCAATCAGATCTTAAGCGGTGATCCCAATCTGTTCGTGATGCCACAAGGTGCCAGTTCTGCGGTAGATCTGACAACCCTGACCAACGGCTACCTGCCCGTCGCTCCGGTCGGCTATCAGCCGGCCGGCGAACTCGGCCCGCTTCCGTATCGCGGTGTCGTCCAACCCTAGGAGGCGAGTGTTGAGTGGCGAGTGGCGAGTGGCGAGTAGCGAGTAGCGAGTGGTGAGTTGCGAGTAGCGAGTGGTGAGTTGCGAGTGGTGAGTTGCGAGAACAACGGTTTGGAGCAGTCGTTTCCTTTCGCGTGTTTCGTGTATTTCGTGGTTCCCTCATCAACCACACCACACGACGACGTGTTAGTACAGATCAGTGTCGATTAGTGTTCCCACCTCCACCGACCCAAAACTGCATCCTTTCATGTATTTCGTGGTTTCCACATCAACCCCACCACACGACGCATTAGTGCAGATCAGTGTCGATTAGTGTTCCCACCTCCACCGATCCAAAGCTGAATCCTTTCGCGTGTTTCGTGTATTTCGTGGTTCCCTCATCACACCGATTCCGCGTCTCATCGACATTCACTTGCGACGTTTGCGGAAGAGCTGAACGAACGTGGAAAGTGTGATCAGTGTTCCCACGATGGCGATGGCGGGAAACACCAGCCTCGGCTGAGCTGCGATGGCGATCAGCCCGATAACGCCGATCACGGGTGCACTCGCGGGTAACCACCGCGCGGGTCGTTTGAGTTGAGGCCAAGCCAACCACAGGGCGCCCAACACCAATCCGATTCGAAAGCACGCGGCGGCAAAGAACTCGCCCGAGCTGTCGCTTGAAGCCAACCAAAAAAATACCGCCGTCGCGAACAACGCGATCGAAATCGCCAAGGCGAGCCATCGGCGGATTTCGGGAGGCGGTTTCGATTCAGGCATCGCCTTCGGCGTGCTCCAGAGAAGGTTCATCAACTGGCACGGAATCCGGTAGCAACTGTTTCCACAGTAGCATCAGCCCGCCAATGATCGCGTAACCGAATGCGAACTCAAAAACCTTGGCACGGTCTTCGGCCCCCAAAACCACATCGCCCCAACTTTCCAGCCCGAAGGGCAAGAACAACCGATTGCCGTCCAACGGCGAGTGCATGAGGCCCACCAAGGTAAACGCGGCACAGACGAAGAATACGGCGGCGGCGGTTCGAAAGTTCCGATCAATCGTTGCCGCCATGGCCCACGCCCAAAGCAAACTGGTGATGATGAAGCCCTGGCTTAACAAGCGAATCGCTTCATAGCTTTCTTGAAGTGGCGGCGCCATATCGGCCATCGTGATTCCCGCATCCCGGACCGCCTGGGAGTTGATGATTTGCTCGGAAAAGTTCAGTGCAAGAAACGCGAGCGCTGGCAAACACGCCATCGCCACCGCGGGATAGTGTTTCTGTTTCGTCGCTGCAAAGCTCTGCGCGGTGATCTCGAGACCAATGAAAACCAAGATCGGATAGATCACCGGCTTGGGGATAATATCGTTGAGGAGTGTGAAGTAACCGATCAGCCCGGCCGAACCAATGACCAGTGCCGTTCCGAGTGTGTAGCCCGCGCGTCCCCCCATCGCTTTGTAGGCCGGATGGCCGATGTACGGGGTGGTCTGAATCACGCCGCCGGAAAGTCCCGCGACCAAGGTCGCGATCGCCTCAACGCCGACCACCGTCGGCGTGTGATAGTCGTCTCCGGCAGCCGCGGCGCTCTCGGCGCAATCGATGCCGCCCACCACGGTGGCAATCGCAAAGGGCAAAGCAATCGGAAGGTATGGCAGTGCATCCCGCCAAGCGGAGAGCCATTGACCGTTCCAAGCTTCCATCCATCGCTCGGGCATCCACTGAACCGCACCGATTGTTGGAACCTGATAGCCTTCGACCCCAACCAGGCACATCAAGTAGTACATCACCCCCGCAACGATAAGTGCTCCGAGCGTGCCCGGAATGTTCCAAGGCAATGGCAAACGTGCGATCAATGCGGTCAGCACGATGGAGAGCGCCACCAAACCGGGCAAAGGCCGGCTCAGGATTTCGCCCAGCGGTAAAAAACTGATGAGCACCAACGCGATGGCGGCCAGCGAGCCGAGCAGACTTGCCCGTGGAACGGTTCGACGAATCAGTTCCGTTGCCGGCGCACAGACGAGTTTGAGCACACCGCTCATTACGATGCACCAAATCCCGATATGCCACGTTCGGTACGCCGCATCCTCTGCCGCGAGCGCCAACCCCTTCGCATCGACGCCTTCTAAAAACGAAGGCCCGAGGATAAAGAGAGTGATGCCGAAAACACTGGGGGTGTCGAGGCCCAGCGGCATCGCCGTCACGTCGCTCTTGCCGGTCTTCTTGGCCAATCGGAACGCGAAGTAGACGAACGCCAAATCGCCGATCAGGACGCCGAGTGCGGTTCCCGGCACGAGGGCGGTAAGCGCGAAATCAGTCGGGAATCCGAAACCGGTCAGCAGCACGACCATCAAAAACAGCCCGGTCAAATTGTCGAGCATCAGGCCGAAAAAGGCGTTGATGTCGCCGCGTGTCAGCCACTGATAACCGGCGAAAGCGTCCTCAGAGGGAGTTTGATCCGACTCACTCGGCTGATAGGGGCTGGCTTCGTTCGCTTCGTTCAACACATTGCCTCAGTTGACAGCCGTTCCGGAGTTTTGCCTGCAAAGCGGGCGGTTTTAGCCCGAGAAAATCCGGTCAACCAGACGACCTGTCCAACGGAAGCGGCAATTCGCCAAAAAAAGTGCTTTGACGTCCGAGCCAAACCGCAAGATAATGCGTAAGACTCAACACGGTGAGGTTTCTTAGCTATGGCGGCTTCGCGGCACGAAAACCGCGTTCTATAACCGCCACAGCACCGTTATCACTTGCCGCTCATCACTCGGGATCGCACGACCATGTCCAACACAGCTTTTCTTCGGCCTGAATCGGCCCGGACGGCGGGTGAGCAATCGACTCCCTCAACAGAAGACTGGACCGACGAGGAACTCCTCGGGGCGTATCGAAAGCGCGGCGATCGTGCTCTCTTCGAACAGTTAATGAGCCGCTATCAACGCGAAATCTACAGTTATTTGCGGCGGTACATCGGCAGCACCGAGATGGCCGAAGACGCCTTTCAGGGCACGTTCTTACAAGTTCACCTGAAGTGTCACCAATTCGACAGCTCGCGGCGGTTTCGGCCATGGCTGTACGCGATTGCGACCAACCAAGCCATCGACGTCCAGCGCCGCAACAAACGGCACCGCATGGTCAGCCTGGATCGAACGCCCAACGACACCGAACAAAGAAACGTCAGTTGGGCGGAGAAGTTAGTCGGGAGCACCGTTGACCCGCTCGCGGCAGCCTCCAAGCAGGAGAATGGCGCCTGGATGCAGCGCTCGATCGACCAACTCGGTGAACCGATGCAGCAAGTCATTCAATTGGTTTATTACCAAGGAATGAAGTACCGCGAGGCTGCCGACACGCTGGGGATTCCCGTCGGAACCGTGAAAAGTCGACTCCACGCTGCCGTTCAGCGGCTAGGAATCATGTGGGACGACTCCCACGAACCGCCCCAGGATTGAGTCGCAGGAATCCCGCTTCGGGCACTGTGCTTGGAACATCGTCCTTGGAGGCGTGACCATCGCGGCGGGAGCCAGGTACGCCTGCGCCCGAGCGTTTTCGCCAGCCGCGGAACCGCCCCCCAAGTTGCCCGTTTCTGGAAACCTCGCTGAAAAGTCTCGGAGACTGAACCACCCATCGGCGATCCGCGTATCATGGGTTGACTTCCGACTACCTCTGCCACTGTTCCCTCCGCACCATCCTGATGCACGAAGACCTGCTCGGATATCTGCTCGGCGCCCTTGAGCCCGACGAGATGAAGCGTGTCGCGGAATGGTTACGTGACAACCCCGAAGGCCAGGAAGAGCTTGCCCGACTCGAGCGTAACCTCCGTCCTCTCGAAGAGGACTTCGAGGCCATCGAACCGCCGAGTGAAGATCTCCTCCAGCGCACACTGGATGGAATCCCCGAGGGCCTTCCGCCCCAATCGCCCCATGAGTCCGCCGCCGCGGCAGCAGCGTCTCCGGTCGTGGGTTTTGCCGATGCCGACCTCACACCGGAACCCAGTCGTGCGATCAATCGTTGGCGGGCGATGGATTCCGTCGGCGGCTTACTAGCCGTCGCCGTGTTGCTGGCGTTGCTACTTCCCTCCATCGCAGCCGGTCGCTCGGAGGCACGGAAAGTCGCCTGCGCTGATAATCTTCGCGTGCTGCATACGCAATTGATGCAGTACGTCGACCGTGACCACCAACGTCGCCTTCCTGAGGTCGCCGCGAGCGGCCCCGAAGCGTTTGCGGGTATCTATGCCGTTCGCCTTGCGGATGCCGGGTTGCTTCACAATCTCGAGACCCGGTGGTGTCCCTCGGTGGGCGCCGACGCAATCGAGCCGCAACGGTCCACGCTCGCGGGCCGATTGGTTCCCGTCGCGGAGCTTCCGTCGGTCAGCGAACTAACAGAACTCTCCGTCAATGAGCTGCGTGAAACCCAACGAGTGGCGGGTGGAAACTATGCCTACACGCTCGGCGTGATTGCGGACGACGGTTCCGGATCGCCAAGGTACGAGTCGCCTCGCTTTGAGTCCCGCTCGGAATTTGCGGTCATGGCGGACGCCCCGATAAACGAAGGCGGCGAGACTCGGTTCGCACACGGGGATCGAGGTATCAATGTTCTTTACGAAGACGGAGCAGTACGCTTCATTCGTGTCACGTCACTCGACACGATGCGTGATCACCCGCTGCTGAACCACGATGGTGTCAACGAAGCCGGTGTGAACATTGACGATGCCAGCCTTGCACCGAGTTGGCGTCCACCGTTCACCGATTCGGTCCAGCGATAAGGCACGCGTCGTTGGAGTTCGAAACGCGGGACGGCGTTCACTTCCAACCACGAATCAACTTCTTGCGTTCACCGATCAGGGCAATTGCGTCGCGAGTCGCTTTCCGCAAAGACTCGCTCAGGTACCCACTGCCGTCTTGCGTTACCGGCCAGAACGCTGCATTGCAAAGCGACTGTAGCCCTGCGTCTTTGAAACACCATTCCAACCCGTCCTCCTCCCAGGTGCAGGTTGCGTAGATGACTACCGTCTTATCCCGATAAGGACGAATGTGCTCGACGGTACAGTGTTTCCAAATGTCAGACGGTCGCTTGATGACTGGAAACCAAGACGGATCGGGAGCAATCGCTTCCACCTTCTCAAGGTAATGACCGAACGCGGAAGCCTCGAACTCCTCGCGTACATCCGATGTCCATGTCGCGACCATCGCTAACGAGTCGAGCATCTCCGCGTCAACATCCTCGTCGCACTCCATTTCAACTCGAACCAAGTGGTTCGTACCTGGAAGACTGACGAACCGGGGCAACAGAACTCCGAGAGCTGGATGCTCGGAGTGGTAGCCCTCTTTCTTGAGTTGCCGGAATCGCTTTTCAGCGGCTTTCCGCGCCGCAGCCGGCGTGCGACTCTTCGAGCCAACGATTTGTCCACGGGTCTCAATAAGCCACGGCCCTTCCAGTTCGATCCGAATCGTCTCGAGACCCTCCTGAGTCTGCTGATGCAAAACGCCGAGCGTCGAGTCGATGCGATCCAGAATCGGTTTTACGTTGGCGTCCATCAAAAAAACTCGAGAGCGTGCTACCAACAAGGAAAACAGTCATGAGAACGCCAGGATCGCTTGCACCACCAGGATGGACAACAGCCCTAGATCCACCCAAGCAATCACTGCACAGGCAAGATTTAATCTCAGCCCGCCAGAATTCGTTTTACGCCGCCTTCGATTCACTCCAATGGCAGCCACGGCAAATGCCATTGGAATGGTGAGCGTTCCAAGAGCAAGCGACACGAGCTGATTCAGCTGATCCGAACGCTCGGGGAAACCCATGCTTCGAAAAACAATCGGCAAGTGCCAACAAAAGTCGAAAGCGGTTAACAAGCAGGCAATGGAGATCAGGCCCCAGCGTGCTTGGGCATCCACGCTCCGCCTCATCGCCAGCAGGAGAATCGATGCAGGCAAGACATTCCAGTAGGGCAAGTAGCCCAAATACGCCACCACCGAAATCGTGACAACGACGAGCGTGATGCCCCTCAAGACGTCTGCGAGTCCCCATCGAAACTTCAACTCGCACTCCCAAATGACTTCAGTGACAGGCGACGTCTTTTACAGCCTTGGTTTTGGCGGCGCGACGGCGGCTTGCCAAGGTGCAATCCCGATCATCTTGGTTTTGCGACGATAGACTTCGCCGCCCACGGTCACAAATAGGGTTTGAAAGTCCTTCCCCGCAAACACGCAATTGGTGAGTTTACCCGACCGTGTCGGCCGACTCGTGATCACGTGTACGCGCCCCGGTTGGTCAAAAATCTGCAGCCCCAATGCAGTCGCGACGACGAGCGTTCCGTCCTTTGTCATGGTCGCGCCGTCGGCCCCCGTCGCAATGGAATCCTCGGGCAAATGCAGATAGCTGTACGGCTGGCCCGCGGAGAGTTTACCGTCGGCTTCGATCCGGTAGGACCAAACGTAGCGTCCCGCCGAATCGACGACGTAAAGGAACCTGCGATCGGGAGTCACGATCAATCCGTTCGGTCGATTCGGCCCCGTCGCAACCTTCGTCGCTTCTCCGCCGTCGATGGGGATGTAATAGATCGACGAATCCGGCGGGCTCGTGACGTAAATGCCGTGATCAACCACGACGAGATCGTTGCAATTCATACCCTTCGCAACCACCGTTCGCTCGCCATCAGGCGTGATTCGAACAACTTGTTTGCCCCGGTTGCAGGCGCAGAAGAGATTGCCTTCGCGATCGAACATCAATCCGCTCACTCCGTCGACAGCCGCGAATTTTTCCGTCTTCGGATTCTCGGCGTCGGGATTCGCGATCTTCCATACCTCGCCCTTCCGCGCGTCAACAAAAAAGACATCCCCACTGGGCGACACCGCCGGCCCTTCGGTGAATTCATGACCGCTACTGACACGTTGCCAGTCTTCGCCAGGGATCAATCGGCTTTTTAATTCCGGATGTTCGGCAAAGTCGACGCGGATCGGCTGGCCGAAGTCTTTCCAAAGCCATCGCATGGCATCGGGAAAGATCGCTCCGCCATGTTTTCCATTGTGTCCGCCATCGCCCCAAACGTTTTCGACTTCGTAGCCGCCCCATCGGAGTGCTGACAACATCGTCAGGTTCGCGTTCCACCAACTACCGCCATAGATATCAAGATCGTTCTTGCCATCCTGAAGGAACACACGTATCGGTTTCGGCTCAGTCTTTCGAATCAATGTCGGATATTCGTTGCCACCTCGAAGTCCGACAAAGGTGCCGACGGTGCTGAAGACCCGACGGAACTGATCCGGCCGATGCCAAGCCACGCCGAACGCGGCGATCGCACCACTGCTGCTTCCCGCGATCCCACGCAAATTCGGATCCTCCGTGATCGTGTACTTCTTTTGAACTTCGGGCAACAATTCATCGATCAAGAAGGTCGCGTATCGGTCACTGACGGTGTCATATTCCAAGCTTCGATTGAATCGGTTCTGATTGCCTTCGCCCCCAGGCACCACCCCCGGATTGATGCATACCGCAATCGTGACCGGCATCTCCCCGGAGGCGATCAGGTTGTCGAAAACGATTGGAACCCGCCAAGGACCGGTCTCGCGCGCGTAGTTGCGGCCGTCCTGAAACACCATCAACGCTGCGGGCTCGTTCGGATCGTACTGCGCCGGAACATAGACGAAATACTCACGTTCCGTCCCGGGATACACCCGGCTCTCCGTGAAGCGATAGCTCTCCACCCGTCCCTGAGGCACCCCCTCGTGCCGTTCGGCCGAGTCCGGGTGGACCGGATAGCTTTCCTGGCCACGGGTGATGGAAGTGAAGGGGTTGAGCGTCAGAAGGACGAGCAAGTGTAGGTGGCGCAGAGACATGTTCATTTGAAAACCGAGTTGCAGGGAGGTCGCGGCATCATAGTCCTTTGCGGCGCGATGGTTTCGTCTCGCGACATCACGGCGCCTCAAACCACAGATTTCTTTCCGATTCCTTGTCAGAAACCTCGCCGATGTGTAGTCCCCGCGATTGGATCGACCAACGTCTTTTCCTGGCCCACCCGTTGATGCCCGCGACGCCTGGACGGATAGCACCGAGTGATCACCCCAGTCATCGGAGCGGTTTATCGGCGTCACGAGAGACCGAGCGCAGTGTGGCGTCAGGGCCGTTGCTAACTCTGCGAAGCCATTCGTTTGCGTTCGCTTTTTCGACGCCCGAGCAGTGCGACGAAACTCGGTACGAGTATCGTTCTTACATAGAACGTATCAATCAGCACGCCCAGGCCGAGCGCGAAACCGAGCTCGATGATGCCACGTAGGCCGGCGGAGCTGTCAGTCTCAAATCCAAAGAGTCCGAGCAGGCCGGGGAACCACGCCGAAGCGGTCATGCTGATAAACGTGGCCGCCATCACCATGCCGCAAGCCGTGATGATGCCCCCGGTACGCGACACTGCGCGTCGCAGCGCCGAGAGCCACCCGCTATTGCGTTGTTCCTCGACAATTCGCGTGACGAGATACACGTTGTAGTCTTGGCCGACCGCCACCAAGATCACGAACAGGAACAGCGGCAGTTTCCAGTCGAGTCCGACATAGTCACCGCCGTAGACCCAACGGAAAAACAACACCGTCAATCCGATGGTCGCGTAGTAACTCAACAACACGGTCGCAATCAAATAGAGACATAAGACGACTCGCCGAATCACAGCGATGAGTATCAAAAGCACCGCGACCACCACAGCGATCTTGATGCGCTGATTGTCACGAATCGTCACGCTACGAAGATCGATGATCGACGGCGTCGTCCCGGCGAGTAAGACGCGTGATCCCGCCCACGGAGAATCTTCCTCGGAGGCGAGTCGGTTCAAGTCGCGTCCGAGGTCCGAGACGACCTTCGCGGTGTCGAGGGAGAATGGGTCTCCGTCGACAATCACATCCAAACGAACGAGTCGGTCTTGGTATTCGCGATTCGTTGAGAAGAAATAGTTCTGCGCCACACGATGCTGCTGAAGTGCACGACGTCGCCAAGCATCCGCGCTGAACAAGCTGGCTTCTCGGCCCGGCGGAAAGTCACCCAGTGGATCGTTGGACGTTCGGACAGCCGTCACGCCAGGTTGCTCGTAAAGACGTTTCGTCAACGACTCGATATCTTCCTTGACGGACTCTCGTGGCCTCGCGTCGGGCCGGATCATGAGTACCGTGACGGGATTGATCTCACCCACCCCAAAATGGCGAGCGAGCAAACGGTAGCCGCGTCGACTACTCGCGTTGGTATCCAACTGACTGCTGAGGTCGTATGTCACCGAAGATTCATTGACCCATCCATACACGCCGGGGATCGTCAGAATCACGACCCCCAGCAGAAACGTGGTGGTCGGACGCCGAGTGATCGTGATTGCGATCCAACTCCAAAGCCCGCTACCACCGCTGCGTTCCGAGTCACCCGTTGTCGAGATTCCCAGAAGCGACGTCGCCTGGGCCGAACCCGGCTCGATGGTGGCGGGCCAAAACACTTTTGGCCCGATCGCACGTAGCAACGCCGGCGTCAACGTGAGGCAAACGAGCAAGCCGATCAACAAACAGATCGCAATAATCGGGCCGGTGTAGTGGTACTTTCCGAATTCGGCAAACCACAACGTCGCAAGTCCGAAGACAGTCGTCAGTGCACTTCCAAGCAAGGCACTGGTCACACCCGACAGCGCTCGTCCACACGCCTCGTGCCACTCCGCTTTTCCTGCCTCTTCACGAAGCCGCGAAATCAAAAAGAGGCAGTAATCGGTCCCGGCTCCGAACAGGATCACGACGATAAAAATTCGACTGGTCGTGAACACCCGCATGTCCAGCCAACTGACGGCACCGCGGATCGAAAGCTCTGTCAAAATCGCCACGAGCCCCGTCGAAACCACAACGGCGACACCGATCGAGATCATCGGCACGGCGACAAGCAACGGCGCGCGGTAGACGAGCAAGAGGATCATCAGGATCATCGCTCCCGTGATCAATTCGGTGTAACGAATCGCCTCCCTCGCGGCCATCAACGTTTCTCCGCCGATCGCCGCCGATCCGGTGATTTCCAGGCGAAGCCCTCCACCGGCACGGGTCGACTCCAAGCGGGCAGCACTGTAACTCAGAACCTCATCGCGCATCTGCTTGACGGCTTCGACGGTCTCAATGTTGCCCGTCGCAGCCAACTCGCTGTTCAATTGCATCACGGCAAGGCGAGCGCTCGGCTGGTTGAGTCGCGAGCCGACGACTTTGTCATCCCAGGGAAGAATATCCAGGAGCGACTCCCACGCCGAAAGATCTCGCTCCTCGATCGGTTTCGCAAGCGAAGCGATTTCAGGAACAAGCGTCAGCGCGTCTTGATAGTCCGTTCCCGAATCGCCGTCATCGCCGCCGAGTGATTCCGCCAACATCGCGCGGTCGTAAAACGCGATCGCCATGCGAGGTTCGGTCAGGCTCGGCTCGGTCTCCGGAACGAATGCACTAAAGCCCTCATAAAAACGTTCGTCGGCACCGATCGACTCATCGAGCGCCTCGGTGGCCCGACTCAACCAGCGTTGTGCGTCAACGGGAGCCCCATCGATGGGGCCTCCTTGGTAGCCAAGCCGGATCGCCCGCTGCCAGCAAACCTCCGCAAGGCGATGATGTAAGCGTCGCAGTAGGTCCTCGCCGACGATGTCGTCTTGCTCGGAAATCGACTCGTCGACGCGACCGAGCAACCAAACGATTTGGCTGCGGCTCCGATCTCCGGGAAAAGCCTCGTTGAGCGTTTGCGTCGCCGCAACCGTATTCATCTTCGACGGCAGGTACTCAAAGTCCCCGTCGTAAGCGATGTCCTTCCAACGCGGCGCCACGAAAAAACAGCCCAACGTCAGAGCCAGCCATGCAACCAGCACCCATCGCCAGCGCGTGGTGACCAGGTGCCTCAGTCG
>JBCBOT010000019.1:0-52216 GCA_039821165.1 Planctomycetota bacterium
GGGGCGGCGGCGCTCGCTGATGTGCTGGTCGCGACGCCGCTACGTTTGATGGGGTGGGTCTTGTTCGTTTGGGGGGGTGGGGGGGATTGTATTATAAACGCACGCCACGCCAGGCGTTTGAAGACACGGAACGTCCTCCCAGGCCGTTCAATTATTTTCGAACACCGCCCGCGAAACACTGACTTGTATTCGTCGCCGTGAGTTGTCTTCGCTTCTTCAACGAATGACCTCAAAACTTGCCGCTAAGACCCAGAGTGCCGCAATGCTCCGTCAATCGCTGTTCGTGTCAATTGTTCTCGGCTTCGGTATTCCCGCATTCGCAGAGGTCGGTGATCCACAGATTCGGACGGATCATCCCTGGTATCCCGGCGAGCTTGCGATTTCAAACTTTGATCGGCTCTTTCAAACACAGCGCGACCTGTACGAACGTGTGACGGGTCAAGATGTTGAGTCTGATGAAGACAAGGCGATCGCGTCCTGGCTTTGGCGAAACACGCACTACTGGCACGGCGAGGCGGGACGACGCGATCTTTGGGGCGAAGGCTTTCAATCGTCCAAAGACGCCCGGTTGAGAGAATACTGGAGCGGACTGTTCGCTTACGGATTCGGGCTATGCGGCACAACGCATTCGCAGTGGAGTGCCGAGTTTGAGCAGCTCTTGGGGCACGGTCGTGGTCGCGGAGTCGGTGCGGCAGGACACAACGCGTTTGAGGTATTCCTGAAAGGTGGTGCGTATGGCAAGGAGGGTCGTTGGGCGCTGCTCGATCATGACCTGTCAACGATCATTTTTGATCCAACCGGTCAGCGGCTGCTGGGTCTTGGTGAAATGCAGTCCGATGTGGACCGTTGGATCGACCGGAGTTTCAAACCCGAACGACAGCATGGCTGGCTCGTGTGCGGGCTCCATCCGTCCGACGGAAACTCGTATCGATCCTACGCCGTCGCGGAGTATCTGCCTGGATACGCCGGCCCGCCACCAAAGTTGCGTTTGCGTCGCGGCGAAAGAATGCGACGTTATTTCCAGCCCGGACTGGAGGACGGTAAGACCTTTGTCTTTTGGGGACGCAACTACAACACCGATGGAATCCCTGGGCCGGAACGATCGCGTACCTGGGTCAATCAACCTGAGAAAATGTATGGTTCAAAAACGGGAACGCCTCATCGCAATGGCCAGGTCCGTTTTGCGAATGTCGAGTACGTGTATCGACCCGATTTCCAAGGCGAGGATTACCGCGAAGGCGTCGTCGATGAGGCCGACGATCATGTCGTATTCGGGTTTCAAACACCGTACGTGATCGCCGCGACTCCACCGAATGAAAACGCATGGGGCATCTACGATGAAGGTTGCACCAACGGATTGCTCTTGCTTGGTCAATCTCCCTGCGAAGTGTCTGTCTCGGTGGACGCAGGTCGTTCGTGGTCAACATCACGGCCATTTGTCGACGGAGTCGATCTGACCGATCTCGTCAAAGGCCGCAACCAATACTGGTTGCGTCTTTCGGCAGACAATAAGGCTTGGGCCCGCTCCGCGATCGAAATCCGAACCGTCTGCCAATCGAACGCGGCGGTGTTGCCGCGATTGAAGGACAACGGCACGATCGTGAGCTACGAAGCGAGCGGCGAATTCGTCTCGTCGTTAGGACCGGAGTCGGATCTGTCTTCGCGATTCGTGACTGACGGCGGGTTCGGTGAGTCTTCGGTCACGCTTACGGCGTCACCTCGCTCACGAGTGGTTGGACTCTACGCCGCAGCCCACGTCGCTTCGAGCAGTCCGCCCGATCCAAACATCAAGTACCAAATTGAATACAGTTTCGATCGACAGAGTTGGTCGCCGCTGGTAGCAGACTGGAACGTTCCACGACGAGGCGACGAACCGAACGACTTTTGGTCTCAGAGTTTTTGTCACGGATCGTGCCGGTTGAAGTCGGCCTCCGAGGAGCCAATCCATATTCGTTTTCGCAACAACGGTGGTAAACGCTACCTCCGAGCCGAAGCCCACCTCACTGAGAAAACGATGCGAGATGATCCGGTGAAAGTGAGCTATCGCTGGAAGGACTCCCTCGGTACCCATCAGGAGTCAAAGGTGTTCGCCGGAGATGGCGAATGGCAAATCCGAACCGCCGTCAACGTCGAAACGGATTGGGTAGAGTTCGAGACGATGCCGAGCTTAAAAGAGTGACAGCAAGCGGTTGCTGATTCCTGCTCGGCGGGCAAGACAGCCAAAGCGTTCTAGCACGCCGTTCGATCTGGTCCGTTCGCTCCGGCCAACGCAATCGTTTGGCCTTCACAATCCGATCTGGTTAGAGGACTAAAATCAGGAACGCTGTGTCGCCGAGAATCTCGTGCGTTTTGCTCGTTGGATGCAAGACATCCCAGAAAAAGTACGAACCGCCTTCTTCCGGAGTGATCAAACCGTCGGCGATGTCCACCAAGGCCGCATCGGTTGTATTGGTGAAGCCGAACAACTGGGGCACATAGATTCCGACGAGCCCGAGACCAAAGGTATCCAAGCGGTGGATCGTCACTCCGAGTTCGGCTTCAATGGCATCCATTCGTTGATTGATCAAACGATTGGCAAGCCAAGTCTGTAGGTTGAGTAAAAAACCCTGGAAGCCGCCTTCGATGAGTGGCGTCGAGCCCACCGGCGGGATTGCGGGAACCAAGAACTCATCCGCACCGGCTGCAGCCAATTGGCGAACATGACTATCAACGTTCCCCGCGATTTCAAACGGTGACTTTGATCTCAACAAGTCGTTGGATCCTCCACCCACGATCGTCAACTGATCAGGATCAACAATCGTCGTCGCAAGGTATTGGTTGATTTGAAATCCAACGGTTGGAAGTACCAGGCCAGGTGGTGTTTCAAAGATCCCACTCGGCGGTTCCTCCAGACCCTGACCTGTTTGGGAACCTCCCACCGCGAGGTTGAGCACACTTTCGTCACCGAGTCCAAGGTTGTTCTGGAGGAAGTCGATCCAAACCGGGCCATTGGAATAGCGGCCGTTGAAATAGGTTTCGGAAGGAGGGATCCCAACTGCGGCAAACGTATTGCCCGTGTCGCTCAAACTGTCGCCGAAGACGACCATCCCTGAGTAAGGCGGTTGCCCGTTGGCCACGCCACAGATCGAAACCAAGGCAACCGCAAGCCCGATAAGCCAAGCACGCATGTTTATGCTCCAAGGGTGGATAGCTAGGAGTGCCTCCCCGACGACCGGCTGGGCACCCCGCACACGAAGGGTGAGCCAAACTAGCAATCGCTCTTCTTCGGCCAAGTGAGTTTCGGGCACACGATGACAAAGTCATCTGACTGGTGCGCCGATCCCAACCTTCACGTCGCAATCTCTCTCTGGGCAATCTCTGCGTGTTACGCCGTTTGGCGGAGCAACATCGATCGGCACGTGAAGCAGAGGCTCACGGCCATTTCTGAAACCGTTCGTTAGGACCCGCCGGCTCAGAAGCAAGACAAAGGAGCTTCGATAGATCACCGAAGCTCCTCGCGTACGCTCGAAGCCGATTACGAGTTCGCGACTTCTTCGGAGGTCACGTCGGCATCGAGTTCGGATGCGTCTCCGGTCATGGGTGCTTCATCGACAGGCGGTGCGAAGCCGCCGGCGGCCATGATCTTTTGCTTGATCTCCTCAGCCACATCGACGTTCTCGATCAAGAAGTTGCGAGCCTTCTCCTTTCCTTGGCCGAGATAGGTGTCGCCGTACTTGAACCAGGCACCGCTTCTCGAGACGACCTTGTGAGTCGTGCCCAAGTCCAGCAAGTCGCCTTCGTAGCTGATGCCGTTGGTGTGCATCATGTCGAACTCGGCGACACGGAACGGTGGTGCGACCTTGTTCTTGACGATCTTGGTTTTGACGCGCTGACCGACTTGCTCTTCGCCATCCTTCAACGCTCCGATGCGACGGACGTCGATTCGGCAGGAGCTGTAGAACTTCAGCGCGCGACCGCCGGGCGTGGTTTCGGGGCTGCCGAACATCACGCCGACCTTTTCACGGATCTGGTTGATGAAGATCACCGCACACTTGCTTTTGGCGATCGCGCCGGTCAGCTTTCGCATCGCTTGACTCATCAAGCGGGCTTGCAAGCCGACGTGGCTATCTCCGATTTCGCCTTCGAGTTCTTTCTGCGGAACCAATGCGGCGACCGAGTCGATGACGATCACGTCAACGGCGTTACTCTTGACCAGCATTTCGCAAATCTGCATCGCTTCTTCACCGCTACCCGGTTGGCTGACCAAGAGCGTGTCGAGTTCCACTCCAAGCTTCTTCGCCCAACTGGGGTCGAACGCGTGCTCGGCGTCGATGATGGCGGCGATGCCGGTTGTCTTTTGGGCTTCTGCACAGACATGGAGCGCGAGCGTTGTTTTACCGCTCGATTCCGGACCATAGATTTCAATGATCCGTCCGCGCGGGATTCCCTGCCCACCGAGTGCCATATCGAGTGACAAGCTGCCTGTCGGAATGCCTTCGACGACCAGTTTCGTCTGAGCACCGAGCGGCATGATCGCTCCGTCACCGAACTGCTTGTCGATCTGTTGAAGCGTCGTGGCGAGTCCCGGCTCTCGCTCCAAAACCGCTTTGAGGTTTGGGTCAACTTTCGGGCCTTTAGCGGCGGCTTTCTTCTTTGCCATTTCAGATTCCTTTTTTTGATGAGATTGGAAGATTCTGCGATGAGTTTGGCCACCTCGCCATACCCGATCTTCCGGTCCCTCCGGAGCGGTCTCGACGCTTATCCCAAACCTTAACGGTCCAGGGGGTCCGTCTCAACGGCGTGTGCAAACTTGTTTCAGTAGAAAGATCGCCGTCGCACCGACACATCTGGTCAAGAGTGCCTTTTGGACCGTGTTTTGGGTGGGTTTGTCGTGGGTGATGAACCACGAAACACTGGAAATGAGGGGTGGGATGGGGAACACTGATCGGCACTCATTAACACTAGTCATGCTCAGCGCGCTGGTGATGGATTGGTGGAGGGAACCACGAAACACACGAACAAAACAAGGGGACAGAGCATTTGTCGTGGGTGATGAACCACGAAACACGGGAAATGAGGGGAGGGATGGGGAACACGAATCGGCACTAATTATCACTAATCGTGCACATGCTCAGCGCGCTGGTGATGGATTGGTGGAGGGAACCACGAAACACACGAACAACACGAAAAAGGGGAAAGGGCATCTGTCGTGGGTGATGAACCACGAAACACGGGAAATGAGGGGTGGGATGGGGAACACTGATCGGCACTCATTAGCACTAATCGTGCTCATGCTCAGCGCGCTGGTGATGGATTGGTGGAGGGAACCACGAAACACACGAACAACACGAAAAAGGGGAAAGAGGATCAAAGCAGTCGCCACCAGGGCACGGAATAGATGGCAGCTTTGGATTAACGGTGCCCAGCGGTGCTCGCAATCGGCGTGGGAGTCTGACCGCAAAAGGAATGATGGAGGAGAAAGCTGTGGAGGAATGCCGTCGTGCGCGGGTGCCCGTGAAACTCCAGCAACCTTGGCCAATCGGTAGGGGGCGTGCTATCGTCGCGGTTTGACATCCACTGGCTCGACGCTCGGGCCGCAAGATTCTTCGTTCTCAACCGGCGCAACCAAATTGAGCGATCCTGAACAGACGGTCGATTCGATTCTTGGTTCCGAAGGACGGATCGCAGCACGACTGCCTCACTACGAAGCCCGGCCGCAACAGTTGCAGATGGCCGAGGCCGTCGCGGACGCGTTGGCGAGCGAAGAACACCTGATCGCGGAAGCCGGAACGGGCACCGGGAAAAGTTTCGCCTATCTCGTGCCCGCGATTCTGCACGCGACCGGCAAGACTCTCATCGAGCAAGACGGTCGCCCGCCGCGCTCGCCTCGCGTGTTGATCTCGACGCACACGATTAGTCTTCAAGAACAACTGATCGCGAAAGACATTCCACTGCTCAACAGTGTCATTCCACGCGAATTCTCGAGTGTGCTCGTTAAGGGACGTAGCAACTACCTCTCGATTCGTCGGATGGATCGCGCGTTCTCAAAGATGACCACGATGTTCGGTGCGGACGCCCAGTACCAGCAACTGCGGCGAATCAAACAGTGGTCCACCGATACCAACGATGGCAGCCTCGCGACGTTGCCGATCAAACCCGATACTGCTGTCTGGGACGAAGTCGGCAGCGATACCGGTAACTGCCTTCGCAAGAAGTGTCCCCATTTCAAAGAGTGCTTTTACTTTCGCGCCCGACGACGTGCCGAAAACGCACAGCTACTGATCGTCAACCATGCGCTCTTCTTCAGTGACCTCGCGTTACGCAGCGAGGGTGCGTCGATCCTGCCGGACTATGATGCCGTCATTTTGGATGAGTGTCACACGATCGAATCGGTCGCTGGTGATCATCTCGGGCTGCGACTGACGAGTGGTCAATTCACTTATCTGTTTGATCGGCTCTATAACGATCGCAATCAACGAGGCTTGTTGGTCGACAAAGACCTGAAGGGCCTGCAGCAAGAAGTCGATCGACTTCGTTTCGCACACAGCACGTTCTTTGCCGATGTGTTGGACTGGGTCAATGATCAGGCCAATCGGTCGGGGCAAACATCATCACGCTCGCGAATCGCTCGAGTCCGCGCCGCCGATGTCGTCGATAATCCGCTTAGTAAACCGATGCAGGAGTTGGCGCTCAAACTTGCGCAACAAGCCAAAGGCCAAGAAGATCAGGCGGACAAGCTAGATTTCGAATCCGCTCACGAGCGTTTGACACTTCTCGCAAACGCGCTCGATCAGTGGCTCCGGCAAGCGGAACCAGGCTCCGTCTACTGGATCGAAAGTCGAGCCACGCGAAGTGGAATGGACAGCGTCACGCTCGCATCGTCTCCCATCGATGTCGGTCACGTGCTCCGCGAAAAGCTGTTTCAAAGCGAGATGATTCGCAGCGTCATCTTGACGAGCGCCACCGTCGCGACGAGCAAAGACGACGACGACTTGACGTTCTACCGTTCACGCATCGGTTTAACCGATGGGCGCTCGGTTCGTGTCGGAAGTCCCTTCGACTACGCCAGTCAATCGAAGGTGTACGTTGTTCGAGATTTGCCCGACCCGTCACGAGAACGTGACGCGTTTGAAAATGCACTCCCCGGACAAATCAAACGTCTCGTGGGCCACACGCGGGGTCACGCCTTCGTACTGTTTACCAGTTACAAGCTGATGCAGAAGTGCGCCACCGCGCTGACCCCTTGGCTGGCCGAGCAGAAATTGCCGATCTACACACAAGGTGGCGACCAAACGCGATCCCAAATGGTGGAGCGGTTCAAGAAGGCTCCGGGTGTCTTGTTCGGCACCGACAGTTTCTGGCAGGGCGTGGATGTTCCCGGGGATGCGCTGACCAATGTCATCATCACCAAGTTGCCGTTCGCGGTGCCGGACCATCCACTGTTGGAAGCACGCTTGGACGCGATACGAGATGGCGGCGGTAACCCGTTTCAGGATTACCAACTGCCGGCGGCCGCGATCAAATTCCGTCAAGGAGCGGGACGGCTGATCCGCAGTCGATCGGATTCCGGACTGATTGCCGTTCTCGACCCGCGAGTGTGCACCAAACCCTACGGCAAACTGTTCTTGGAGTCGCTCCCGGAACAGCCGATTCACTTCATCTCGAAAGTGCCAAAGCAGCAGGCCTAGGACACTGATTCGCTCCGCGAAGTGAAAAGATCGCGGAGCGTGACGAGGAACGAGCTACTGTCTGACGACAGTGTTACGCAGCCGAGACGGTCTTTACGAGAGCGTTCAGACGGCTTTTCGAGCGAGCAGCGGCGTTTTTGTGGATCAGGTTCTTCGACGCGGCCTGATCGAGTCGTTTGACGGCAACGCGGAACTCGGTCTGAGCTTTCGCGCCATCGCCCGCTGCAACGGCTTCCTTCACGCGACGCACTTGCGATCGCATGCGGCTACGGAGGGTGCGGTTGTGGAGTCGACGCTTCGCGTTTTGGCGGAGCCGCTTCTTAGCGCTTTCAGTATTGGGCATGGGTGGATTGAATTTCGTGTCTTTTTCAAGGGCCGCGTAGTATGGCGATGGGGCCGCGGGCTGTCCAGACTTAACTTCAGACGCGAAACTGCAGGTATGACTGCTCGTGTTTATCTGATCGGTGCGGGTCCCGGAGACCCTGGATTACTGACCCTGCGTGGTGCTGCGGCACTGCGTCGTTGCGATGTCGTGCTGTACGACGGTCTGAGCAACCCCGATATTCTGTGCCACGCCGCCGGGGCAGAGCAAATTTGCGTGGGAAAGCATGGCCAGTCGAGGATCTGGTCGCAGGATGAGATTCTCGCAGAAATGCTGCGATTTGCAGCTCAAGGCAAGATTGTCGGCCGTTTGAAGGGCGGCGATCCGGCCGTTTTTGCCCGCACCGCCGAGGAAATCGAGGCACTCGCTTCCTCCAATATCAGCTTCGAAGTGATTCCGGGGATTACCGCTGCCCTCGCCGCGGGGTCCTTCGCCGGCATCCCCATCACCCATCGGGAGCTGGCATCTGCGGCGGCCGTCGTGACTGGTCATGAGCATCCCGGAAAACCTGAGTCGGCGCTCGACTGGGAGGCTTTGGCAAAGTTTCCCGGCACCCTCGTCGTCTACATGGGCGTCACCACCGCCAAGCACTGGACCGCAGCTCTGCTCGAGGCCGGCAAAGACCCCGCGACGCCGGCCGCGCTGATCCGACGCTGTAGCCTGCCGGATCAGGAGACGATTCTTTGCCGGTTGGATGAGGTCGCCGACAAGCTGACCCCGGCCAGCCAGTTCCGGCCGCCGGTGATCGCCATCATCGGGCAAGTTGCCACGTTGGCGAAAAAGACGCACGGCGAGGATCGCGAGTCACTGCAAGGACGCGGACCGTTGAAAGGGCAGACACTCTTGGTCGCTCGTCCCAAAGGCCAGTGTGCCCCGATGGTTGAATCCATCGAAGCGCTTGGTGGCCATGCAATCTGCTCACCCGCGATCGCCGTCCAAGAACTCGATGACTTTGAGGCACTTGATGATGCGATTGCCCGCCTAACGCCAGGCGAGTATTTGGTCTTCTGCAGCGCCAATGGTGTCGAGCACTTCTTTCGCCGACTCGGTCGACTCGGATTCGATAGCCGCCGACTTGCGGGACTCATCGTTGCCGTCGTCGGAAACCGGACCGCCGAAGTACTTTCCCATCACGGCATCACCGCGGACATCATCCCGCACGACTATCGCGGCGCTTCCCTCGCGGACCGGATGTCGGCTGATGTATCGGGGCGACGTGTCACGATTGTTCGAGCCTCGCGTGGAAGCGATGAACTACCCAGTCGCCTGCGAGACGCCGGTGCGGATGTGCAGGAAGTGGTTGCCTATCAAAACAGCGATGTCAAAGAGGCGGATCCGAGTGTTGTCTCGCGAATGAGTGACGGGCAAGTCGATTGGGTCACGGTGACAAGCAGTGCGATGGCGACCAATCTCGTCAATCTCTATGGCGATTCGTTGGCCAAGTGCCGGATCGCAGCCATCTCACCCGTCACCGCCGAAGCGCTCCGCAATCAGGGTGTTCGAGTCCATGTCGTCGCCAACCCATACACCATCGGTTCTCTTTTGGAGGAGATAGCGAAGCAGTCATGATTCCCAAACGATATCAACAGATGCACGCGGATCACCCGGAATTGATGGCCGCCTACGAATCATTCGGTAAGGCGACCAAGGAGGCGGGACCGCTCACTGAACGTGAGGTGGCGTTGGTCAAGTTGGCGATCTCGATCGGTGCGGGACTCGAGGGCGCGGCGCACTCTCATTGTCGTAAGGCACTCGAAGCAGGCTGCAGTCCCGACGACCTGCGACACGTCGCGGTCTTGAGCGCCCCGACAATCGGCTTTCCGACCATGATGCGGGGCAAGTCCTGGGTCGACGATGTTGTCAATGGCCAAGACGGTTGATGTGCTCGCGAGCCAACTTGTTGGGCGCCGTTCTATGCGGCGGTCGGTCGACTCGAATGGGTCGCGACAAAGCCACGTTGAAGGATCGAAACGGCATCGAGTTTCTTTCGCTCGCTGTCGAGAGGCTGCGAAGGGTCTGCCGCGATGTCTGTGTCTCGGCGACTCACGATCGCGAAACGGTGGAACGTTTGGTAGCGGATCCTGCGGAGTCCTACGGTCCGATCAGCGGTCTGGCTGCGGTGCTTACGGTCGCCGCAGAAGAAGGCTTCGACGGTTGCTTCATCAATCCGGTTGACACCCCAAATCTCAAGCCAGAAGACCTCGATGCACTGGTCGCGCTTCATCATGAGTTTCCCACCGAGCCCGCGTGTGCTGTCACGAAAGAGGATCACGATACGAGACGCGTGCAACCGCTGATCGCGATCTACCCCGTTTGCGTCCTGCCGTTCATTGACGCATCGATTCAATCCTCCCAGTACAGTTTGCGACGTTATCTCGAGTCGTCGCGTTTTTCGACCGTCGAGCTCTCCCCGCGAGCTTGCCACAACATCAACTCACCTTCTGATTTCGAATCCCAATGAGTTCCAAGTTTGCATTTGATGATCCGCAGGACGCACTGCTTGCGTTGAGTGAACGGCTCCATGTCGTTTGCGAGACACGCGAGACGAATGATCCGCTGGGTCGGGTGCTCGCGATGCCTGTGCTTGCGGATCGTGACAGCCCGGCTGCCGATGTTTCTGCGATGGATGGCTACGCGATTCGAATGCAAGATCTCAAATCCGATGTTGCGATCCCGATCTCGGGAGAGAGTAAGGCCGGCGCCGCGCCACCGTCACTCCAATCCGGTTCGGTGGTGAGGATCTTTACCGGTGCGATTGTCCCAAAGGAAGCTGAAGCCGTCATCAAACGCGAAGATACCGAGGAGTCGGAGACTGAGATTCGCTTTCGGGAAACCGCACTAAAGACCACGAAGTCCGGTATCCACATTCGTCGCGCGGGTGAAAATGCAGCCGTTGGAAGTCAGGTCCTACCGGCAGCAACCGTGGTCACGCCGGGCGTGATGGCGGCCCTCGCAAACTTCGGTGCGACCACACCGACGGTCTTTCGTTCTGTTCGCATCGCCATCTTCACGACGGGAGACGAAGTTCGGGACCCTCGCGAAAAACACCTCGAGCCGTGGCAATTGAGGAACAGCAACCGATATTCGGTGGAATCGGTGGTGCGCTGCGGTGCACCACGCGTGGAGATCGCAGCCGGTGAAGGCCACTTGCCTGATAATCGTGGTTCACTTGAGTTCGCGCTCGGCGAGGCGATCAAGCATTGTGACGCGATCGTTTTAACGGGCGGTGTTTCAAAGGGGGATTATGACTATGTGCCCGAGTGCATTGCCGCCGTCGGAGGCGAAACCATTTTCCATGGTCTGCCGATCCGTCCAGGGAAACCGATCCTGGGCGCAGCCACAAACGAGGGCAAGCTCATCCTGGGGCTTCCGGGAAATCCGGTGAGTGCAACGATCAACGCGCACCGGTTCTTGTTACCACTGCTGCGCAAGCTCAGCGGACAAGCACGCTGGTGCATCGCCCCACCGGTTGTGGAACTCGAGGAGCCTCCTGCAAAGTCGATTCCCTTGCACACGATGCAACTTGTCGAACGGATGGATCCCGGTCGGGTCCGCCTGATCGCTTCGAAGGGTTCCGGGGACTTGGTGGCGCTTGCAAAGAGTGATGGTTATGTCAGCGTGACGCCCGGAAGCACGTCGGCGGGTCCTTGGCCGTTCTTCAGTTGGTAGAAGTCGTGGGAGGAATGGACGAGAGTCGGGGGCAAGACGATGCGGGCAAGACGATGCGGGCAAGACGATGCGGGCAAGACGATGCGGGCAAGACGATGCGGCAGGAGGATCGGAGTCTGACGCGGCCGCTGAGAATCGCGGGGCAAGTCCATTCGGAATCATGGCAATGCCTAATCGGCCCAAGGCGCTTTCATTGTCTTGCCCCCATCGTTTTGCCAACTCACTCCTTCACTCTTAACTCCATCACCCGAATCGGGTGTTCCGGATCATCTTCCAGTTCGATTCGATGTTCCGTGTAGTCCCAGTCACGCTCCCTGATCCACTCACGAAATTCATTGGCGATGATGCGAAAAGGGTCGCTCAGGAGCAACACCCCACCGGGTTCGAGATGCTCCAGGGCACATTGCTGAAGTTCCGGCCAAAGCTGCCGCAGATAGGTCACATCGCTCCCAAGCACGACCGGAAAACGTTGGCCTAAACGGTCGAGTCCGAAACGTAGCCGAGAGACGACACATTGTTCCGCGATCTCGCGGGTGCTGAGTCGGACGAGATGGAGGGGGTCTTCGACTCCATCGGTGAGTGTGACGTGTGCGCCTCGGAGCGCCGCCGCGATCCCCGCGTGTCCGGTACCGCACCCCAATTCGAGGACTCGGCGTCCATCGAGGTTGATCGTGTTGAGAAACCGATCGAGTCCCGCGGCGGCTCGCCAGGTCGCTGCCCAAAACGGATCGATCACGCCTGTTTCCCCAGCGTCCTGTCGCTCACAGGCTTCCACAAGCATTGCGTCGGGATCCGCCGCGACGGCCAACTGCCACGGTCGACCGGCGATCGGTGTCGTTTCCCATTTCCAATCAAGTATTTCGTCGGCAATGGCGACGAGTTCCGATTCGGTAGCCATTTCGCAATCGTGTGGTTCGTTTTCTGAGAGCGTGCCGGGGCGAGAAGCTTATTTCAAGGCGGGTACATCGAGAAGTCATGTCCGCAAAAGTCAGCGCCCCGTGCGCAAACTGTTCCTACCTTACTACACTCGTGTCGCCGGACCTCCCTCGCCGCAACGGTCCTCGTTGTTTGAACCCAGTCAGCCGCGAATGACAATGCCCTTCCGTATCGCCATCGCTTGCTTGATCGGCATGGGCTTGAGCTACGGTTGGGCCTACGCCGCTCCATCGACGGCGGCCAGTTTGGTGCTCGCCACGTTCCAAGTCGCGATGGTTTCGATCGTGATTTGGCAGGCGTGTGACCCGTTCGCCGACGCCGCTCAGTTTTTCGGTGAGAGGTGGCGGATTCCTGGGAGCGTCCGCGGCGCGACACTCGATGCGATCGCCAGTTCGCTGCCCGAATTATTCACGGGCCTCTTCTTTGTCGTCCTCGCACTGGGTATGGGGCGTGATGCAAGCGACGACGCGATTGCCAACAGTGGTGACGGTTTCGGCGCCACGATCGCAACTTGCGCCGGATCAGCCGTTTACAACATGATTTTGATCCCGGCATTTTGCGGTATCGCGATTGCAAAAACTCGGCACTCCAAGCCGGTGATCGAGATCGAACGCAACGTGATCACTCGCGATGGATTCTGGTTTCTAGCGTGCGAGATCGTGCTGATCGGGTTCCTGTTCCAGAAGCAGCTGTCCTGGCACCTCGCGGCGATCCTGCTTTGCATGTACGTGGCCTATCTCGTTTGGCTGGCGCTCGACGCGCGTCGCTATCGACTTGCCCGCGCGACGGTCGTGGAGCAACTCGGTGGTGGTGGCGAGATTGATGATGATCAGATCGCCGAGACGCTTCGAGCGGCCGGAATTAGCACGTCACCCAGTCTGATTGAAAATGTCCGAAACGAATTGAATGTGGGTGATGAGGATGACGGCGAAGCACCCACTGCGGGAGTCTTCTTCGGTTGGTTCGATGTGGCTTTGACGGCCCCGAAAGGCTACGTGATCTTATTCATCTCGACACTCGTCACGGCCGTCGCGTGTTACGCGTTAGTGGAGATCACGCTCAACATCGCCGAAGCACTTGCGGTGCCAGTGTTTTTCGTTGCGGTGATTGTTGCGGCTGCGGCGAGTAGTGTTCCGGATACATTTCTTTCGATCGCGGCCGCAAAGCGGGGTGACGATGACGGTGCGGTGAGCAACGCGTTCGGTTCAAACATCTTTGACATCTGCGTTTGTCTTTCGATTCCGCTATTGGTCGGAGTCTACTTCAATGGCGGGGAACCGATCGATCTTACCGTGGGCGGCAAGCCGATGATCGGCTTGTTCGGATTGCAGGTGCTGCTCTTTAGCTTGACCACGGTGACGCTCGGAGCCCTCTGGCATAAACGGCAACTCACGATTGGGAAATCGTACTTTCTTGTCGCGCTGTACTTTGTGTTCATCGCTTACGCGGTGATCGGTTCGTTGTCTAACTAGCTCTATCTCAGCTCTCATTTGCAGGGGAACACTGTGTCGAAGTGGGAATACAAATTTATTACCGCCGCAGACCTCGAGCGGCGTGGATTCTTTAAAAGCGTGGAGCCGGAAGACATCGAGAAATACTTCAATGCTCTCGGAGAAGAAGGCTGGGAGATCGTCAACGTTGATTTCACGGACACGTCTTCCTTCATTGACTTTCGTGGCGTCGCCAAACGCGAAAAGAATTGAGATCCGAAGCGCGTGCCGAGCCAACTTTGATGCAGGTTTTGCTTCGCGGGACCGGTTCGTCGACAAAAGACGCGACGACTATTTCGCTTGGACCTTGAATCGCAAGTCGTTGACGTTTGCTTCGGGTAACTCCTTCGCGAGACGCGAAAGGATCGACCGTTTTTGAAAGGTCAGTTCTTGGACAATGACGGAGTCCGTCGCGAAAACGGCGAGGACTCCACGGCGAAGTTTTCCGACTGTGACCTGCTCGGAAATGCTCTTTCCCACGACGCTTGCGATGACCGAATGGAACTGATCAGTCGCGGCGATCTCCGCGTAACCGCGTCGGGAGATCAGTTGGCTGACGAGCGAGCCGATGGACTGAATTGGCTTGGGTTCTGACACGGAGGTCGATCTTCCTTCGCGAAGCGGTCTCACGCTATGATTCTGCCATCAAAGCCTATTTCACGCTGATTCACAAGTCATGTCATCACCCGGGGAACCGAACGATCCGTTATCGATTATCGGTTGGCGGGAGTGGGTCTCGCTGCCCGATTTAGGGATCCCGTTCATCAAGTCGAAGGTCGACACGGGTGCCAAATCAAGCAGCCTGCACGCGCTTGAGGTGGAGACACACTTGCGCGACGAGACCGAGTTTGTCCGGTTCGTTGTTCCACCCTATCAGCGCAGCGAGCGAGGGGCCGTTACTTGTGATTTGCCATTGCATGACCGTCGGGTGGTCCGCAGCAGCAGCGGTGAAGCGGCGGAACGGTTCGTGATTCGCACGACGGTGAAATGGAAAGGGCGAGCTTGGCTCGTGGATGTGACATTGGCTGATCGAACCAAAATGGCGTTTCGCATGCTGTTGGGGCGGGAAACCTTGCGGGGCCGTGTCCTCGTGGACTCTGATCGTTCCTTTTGTGGCGGCCGACCGCGCCGAAAAAAGAAGCTGTAGATGAAAGTCGCGATTCTCTCCCGAAGTCTTGGCTGCTACAGCACCCGGCGCCTCAAGGAGGCCGCCGAGATGCGCGGGCATCACGCCAAGGTGCTCGATACGCTTCGATTTTCCATTGACTTGGAAAAAGGCGATCCGGACCTCTTTTTCCGCGCCAAGCAACTATCGCACTACGACGCAATCATTCCGCGGATCGGTGCCTCGATCACGTATTTCGGTACCGCCGTCGTCCGCCAGTTCGAGCAGATGGACGTCTTCACGACCTGTTCGTCGGCGGGAATCGTCAATTCGCGGGACAAGTTGCGAGCACTGCAAATGCTCAGTCGGCATCAGATCGGGATTCCGCAAACCGTATTCGTGCGTGAACGGCGGGACATCCTTCCCGCGATCGAACGCGTCGGCGGCGTTCCGATCGTGATCAAGTTATTGGAGGGCACGCAAGGTGTCGGTGTGATTCTCGCCGAGTCGGTGAAGACGGCGGAGGCAATCATTCAAACGCTTCAAAGTACCCGTCAGAACGTTCTTGTTCAAAAGTTCGTCAAAGAGGCACGCGGCCAAGATGTTCGCGCCTTTGTTGTCGGCGACCGAGTCGTTTCGGCGATGCGACGGATCGCGCAGGGCGACGAATTTCGCAGCAACATTCATCGCGGCGGTCGCGCCGAAGCCATTGTGCTCGACGAGACGTACTGCGAAACGGCTGTCCGCGCCGCTCAGATCATGGGACTTCGAGTCGCCGGCGTCGACATGCTTGAAACCAACGACGGACCACAAGTGTTGGAGGTCAATTCATCGCCCGGCTTGGAGGGCATTGAGACATGCACTCAACTCGATATCGCCGGCGCAATCATCGACTACCTTGCTGCACAAGTCGACTTTTCTGATATCGACATTCGTCAACGACTCACCGTCAGTCGTGGTTACGGAGTCGCCGAGATACATGTCCCGGAAGGCTCCGATTTCATTGGTAAAACGATCGACGAGTCCGGGTTACCTGAGCAAGACATTAACGTGTTGACGCTCTACCGCGGCACCACGGTGATTCCCAATCCGAGGCTCAAGCGAAAGCTCGAGCCGGGTGATCGGCTTTTGTGCTTCGGCAAACTTGAGGCGATGCGGGGAATGATCCCCGAGAAAACCCGTCGCCGTCGAAGGCCGAAACTGCAGCAGTTGGAAACGGATGTCCCTACGTCTCAGCCGCTGCCCTAACTGCTGGAACGACCATTGGCGCCCGGACCCGGTGGCTTCGCTGACGCTGCGCCCCACGGCTCACAGGTGCTGCCCCTGACAGCCGTGAACCGAAGAAACGTACGTGCAATCTCGTATCGCGATCAAGCGACCAACGCGTCGACTTTGTCGGCGATCAACTGCTCGAGCTTACGAATGTCGGCGGCGAAACGGCGAATGCCATCGGCGGTCTTTTCGGTCGCCATCGCGTCCTCATTGAACTCGAATCGGAACGATTTCTCGCTCAGGTCGAAACGTTCAATGTCACTGCCGCGGGCGGCTACTTCATCGAGTTTCTTTTCGATCGGTTCGGTCGAAGCCTGAAGTTCGGCCAGCAGTTTCGGGCTGATCGTCAGCAGATCGCATCCGGCCAACTCGGTGATCTGACCGACGTTGCGGAAGCTCGCACCCATGACTTCCGTTTTGTAGTCGAACTTCTTGTAGTACTGGTAGATTTGCTGGACCGATTGAACGCCCGGATCCTCGGCACCGCTGTACTCTTGCCCAGTTGATGCTTTGAACCAATCGTAGATGCGGCCGACGAAGGGTGAGATCAACTGCACGTTGGCCTCGGCACACGCGACGGCTTGAGGCAGGGAGAACAGCAACGTCAGGTTGCAATGGATGCCTTCTTTTTCCAGTACCTCGGCGGCTTTGATGCCTTCCCAAGTCGAAGCGATCTTGATCAGCACGCGGTCGCGATCAATGCTCTCCGCCGCGTACAAGTCGATGAGACGCTTCGCCAGGTCGATGGTGCCCTGCGTGTCAAAGGACAATCGCGCGTCGACTTCGGTGGACACTCTGCCGGGAACGATGTCGAGAATCTCCTTTCCGAACAAGATCAGGACGCGGTTGATGATCGCGTCGATACGTTCCTGGCCGGAAAGCGAGCCGTTGGCGTGTTCTTCAACCGCTTTCTCGATGAGATAGCTGTACTGAGGCTGCCCGGACGCAGCCAGGATGAGAGACGGGTTGGTGGTCGCGTCCTGAGGAGCGAACTCCCGCATCGACTCGAAATCTCCCGTGTCGGCGACGACGGTCGTGAATTGTTTGAGCTGGTCGAGTTGATTCATTGCGGGGCTCCTGAAGTGTGCCGCGTAAGGGTTCGGACAAAATCCGTCGTTCTACAGTAGGTTAGCCAACCATCTCCGTGGGCGGGGTGGCCGGTATCCCGCACCGATTCTTGGCGATCGTGACAGTTTGGACCAGTGGCACGGCAACAATGTTTCATGAGGTTCACCAATAGATTCTCAGTCGGCACCGGCTCACGTCCCGAGCAGGGCAATTCTTTCGTCGGTCACATCAGGAAAATGACGCTGCCGAAATAGATGATTTCGGCGACCAGCAGGATTCCGTAGAGCTGTGCCGCGGCGCTGAATTTTGCTCTCGCTTTCCGCAGCCGCGGCGCGAACGCGGAATCGGTCGCCGGATCGGCCTCGGCGAGCCGGTCGCATTCACGAGTTTGGTGCAGGAAGACGAGCGTGTAGACAATCGGTCCAAGGAGTCCGAGAAAGACGAGCCCGATCAAGGAGAGCCAAACCCGATTTGCATGCCAAAGCAGCGTTTTGATTTCCTTCTCCAGATCCTTCGCAGAAACCTCGGACAACTCGGTTGTCGGTGCGTAAGGATTGGGGCTGTCTGACGATGACGTCATTGTGGGCTTAGCGAAGGTGCTTCTTCTTTAGGGGTGGCGACAAGCGCTTGCTTGACTGCCTCGACCGAGAGCACGAGCCGCATTCCATGTTCTTGGTATTGAAAGCTCGGAAAATGATGACCTCGGAACGCCGAGCGAGTCTGCGATTTTCGTTGCCACCAACTGCCGCTCCGGTAGACGCGTCTCAATCCGGTTTTTGGCCCTGTCGGGTCGAGCGTCATCGCAGCTTCGTTCGCGTACCAATCCTCATCATAGTAATCGAAACACCATTCGAAGACGTTGCCGTGCGTGTCGAAGAGGCCGAGCGGGTTGGGTGACAGTGAACCAACAGGCGACGGACATCGAGGCGAATTTGCGACCCAATGCGCATGTTGTCGCAATCCCTCGTTCTCTCCGCAGAACCAGCGCGTCGTTGTTCCAGCACGGCACGCGAATTCCCACTCGGCTTCCGTCGGAAGGCGATAGCCCTTGTCGGCCATACGCAATTCTTCATCTTCCTCTCGGTAGCATGGGGGAAGGTTCTCGAGTCGGCTCAGTTGCTGACAGTATTCGATGGCATCCAGCCAACTGACGCTCTCGACGGGCAAGGTTTCAGAATCAACGTCACCGATCCACTCGTTGCCGTTGCCGCCGGCTTGGAAATAGGCGGGGTTCTCCCCGGCCCCACGTCGATACTGCGCCTGCGTGACTTCGTGGGCACCGATGAAGAATGGTGTGGTGATTCGAACTCGATGCTGTGGGCCTTCGGATCGATAGCGGTCCCACATCGCGATGCGCCCATCGCCGGCAATTTCCTGCTCAATCGTCTCCGCGTTCGAGCCCATCAAGTACTCGCCGGGAGGAATGAGACAGAATTCCATCCCCAATGAGTTGCTCCAGCGAGATGGAACGTTGAGGTGTTCTGACCATGCTTGCTGAGTGCGGGCGACGTCGCCCGCACAAAGACTGCTCAACATGGGTCTTGGTGTCGGACGCGTTGTGATCAACTTCCGAACATCGATTTGGGTGAGCGGTCGATCAAAGAGTGCGATCTCATCCAACTCGATCGAGTGCATGTTTTCGTCACCTCCGACCTCGAGAGGTTTTTCGAAATCGAGGAGGTGTCCCTTGACCGAGGAATCAAGGTGCCCGTCGATGTAGAGCAAACTGGAGTCTTCTTCGTTGACAATCGCAACATGGTGCCATGCACGCGTATTGAACGAAGCTTGAGAACTCAACGTGAACGTCTCGCCATTCGCGGTCGGGACACGAAAAATGAAATGACCCGGTTGGTCGGACATGTTGCAACCGTAACGCATCTCAAAACCGTTGGCGTTTTGAGCGAGAAACAGCGTCGATTTGGAGCCTAAACGTCTGCCGCGAAACCAAAAAGCGATCGTCGCGGATTGTGCCGTGTGGCTCGAGTGGATCACGAGTGGACGCCTGAGCTTTGTGACTTGCAGCGAATGTGGCCCACCGGCGGGTGCCCTTGCGTTTGAGATGACTCCAGCGTCGCCCAAGTCCAAATGCAATCCTCCGCCGGAGCGATCCTCCAACAGCGCTTCGTTGGTCGTCACGGGCCAGTAGCCGACAAGACTTGTCGTGAGGTCCCAAAGTGCCTCGTCGTATTCGTTCTTAATGGTTGGAGTCAGATCAGAGCCGCGATTTGCGATTGGAGCCGAATTTGATTTCGCAGGTCGTGCGCTACGGCTCAGACCGAAGCCGACAAGTCCGATCGCAAGCAAGGCGGCCGCAATGATGCCGAATCGACTCCCGAGGGAGTGCGTCTTGCTTGGCGGGACAGTGTTCGCGGCCACGGTTAGATAACCCAGGTCCGTATCGACGGGTGGCCGGGGCAAGCGATGAAAGAGTCTTTCGAGTTGGTGTCCGGTGCAGTATGCAGCGAGTTCCTTGGCGATCACATCGGCTGAATTGCTTCGCCGTTCGGGATCTTCCTGCAACAGATGATCGATCAACTCAACGAGACCGTTGGGCAAGTCAGGTCGCCGGGTCGCGATCGATGGCAACGGTTCTTCCACGCGTCGCAAGAGTCTCTGCATCGGCGTGAGTTCCGATTGGGTTTCTTGAAATGGCGAGCCATCACAGAGCAGCTTGTTGATCGTCGCCCCCAGTGAGTACAAGTCGGCTCGATGATCGACGTTGTGACTATTCAAGCACTGTTCAGGCGGCATGTACTCCAGAGTGCCGACGACTTGGCCCGTGTGAGTCAACTCGTCGGTGAAATCGGACTCATTCCGAAAGAGAGCCAAGCCAAAATCCAACACTTTGACACGCGCTCTGCCTTCGGTGTCCATCGTCAACATCAGATTGGACGGCTTAATATCCCGGTGCACCATTCCGATCGCGTGGGCAGCGGCGAGTGCGACAGCGGTTTGCCGAATGAGTTCGCAGGCGTCGGCAGTTTCGAGCCTTTCTTCGTGTCTGAGAATCTCGGCAAAGCTGATTCCGTCCACGAACTCCATCGCAAGAAAGTGAACGCCGTCGCGAACACCCGCGTCACTCGCCGTCACGATGTTGGGATGGTCGATGCGACCGAGGGCACGCATTTCGCGTTGAAAGCGTTTGGTCGTTTGACTCTTCAGTGAGGAGGAAGAGGAAAGTACTTTGAGCGCGACGACGCGCCCAAGTCGAACGTGCTTTGCCTTGAAGACCCGCCCCATCCCGCCTTGGCCGATGAAGCCGAGCAGCGTGTAAGGTCCCACCCGCGAGCACGCGGTCTTGTCCTGAGTTTTTGGCTGAGTGTCACCCTGTGAATCACCACATGTGTCACCAAACGCTCGGACCTTTGCGAGCGCCCGTCCGCAGTGACTCTCCGCTTCAAAGTCATCACCTACCCAGCCATCCAGTCCGCGCAGCAACGACTCTTCGGCGTCATAGTCATCAGAGACTTCGATCGGAGCTTGCGACGCTCGTTCCTCCAAAGATTTCATGGCATCAAGTCGTCTCGGGCAATTCTTCGCGGAGCCGCGACAGGACCCGATACTTGGCCTGCCGAACCGCTGCGGCGGTCATGGCTAAATCGCGTCCGACATCCGTCGCACTGTCGCCTTCCACGGTCGTGCGCCAGAACGCCTGCCAAGTCGACTCTTCGAAGTCGTTGCGGATGGAACGAAGGACACGCATCAGCAATGCCTTGTCACCGTCGGGGTCCGGTGGTGGCGTGTCGGAACGGAGCAAATCGGGAACTTCACCGAGCTGACGATGTGCGGTCGAACCGCCGAGCGGAACATCACGCTTTCGGTGTCGTTCGAAGTGTTGCAAGATCACGTTCCGCGTGATGCCCCACATCCAACCCCGAAACGAACCTCCTCGCGGACCCGATCGCTGATAGTCTGGTATCCGTCGCGCGATGACTCGAAAGACCTCCTGAGTCACGTCCTCGGCGTCGGCGGGCTGCAACGACGTTTTTCGAGCCCAGCGATAGACCAATGGAGTGTAGAGTTCGGCGAACCGGTTCCAGGCCTCCGGCTTGGAGGCGTTGAGCTGGCGCAGCAATTCGCTCGAAGTCGACTCCGACGAAAAGCCGTGTTTCGAAAGTTCATTCAGCATCTTTGGGTCCGCCACTCGTCTTGAGAGCTGTTGCTTGATGATTGGCCTGTCTTTCACGCCAGGTCTGGAGGTCTTCCGCGTCTCGTTGCTCGAGAAGTGAGATTACCACGTCGAACGAACGGTCGATCAGCTCGCGGGCAACACGTTGAGAATGGATATTGTGTCGATCGGCGAGCAATCCTTGATTCGCACGGATCGCCAACTCTTCTGCCCGGTCAACATCCCTTGCTCGGCTGGCTAGCTCGGCGAGTTGCAATTGGGCTTCTGCGGTTTGCCATCTCGGGAGATCGCTTCGCAGCGTTTCGAGACACCGTTCGAGGGTCTCGCGTGCTTCTTGCTCCCGGCCCGAGCGCTTGAGTGCTGCGGCGTAGTCGGCCATCGCGAAGCTCCGCAGGCTCGGCTGATTCGTAAGTCGCTTGATGACTTTCGGCGCTAACTCAAGGACGGCCTCATCCTGTTGACCCCATCGCAGCGAGGAGACGAGTTGTTGCTGAGCGGTCGCGGCTCTGGTCGATGCGGACCCATCAATGGAGGTCCAGTCCGAAATCAGTTGTTGCAGGCGCTCTCGCTCTTTGAGTGGTTGATCCGTACGTCGGTAGTGTGTGGCCAACGTACTGAGGCTATCCAATGTGTAACGATGTGCTGGCCCGAGGTCTTGTTGCTGAGTCTCGTAGAGCGCTGTGAGTTCTTCTTCTGCGATTTCGATCTCGCCGTGTTCTATTCGAATACGAGCCAACATCTGCCGGGCACGGATCGTCTGGTGGTGCGTGTCACCGAGATTCCGTTTGTAGATCGCGACGAGTTCTTCCAGCGGCTGACGTGATTCTTCAAACTCGCCTCGTTGGATTCGGCACTTCAGCAGGTGGTACCGGTTTCGGAGTACGTCGATGTGCTCCGGGGACCGGGTTTTCGTAAGGAGGCGGATGTTGTTTCGAAGAAGGGGCTCTGCACGGGCGAACTCGTTTTGGTCGAGGTAGGAAACCGCGAGCATCTCCTGACACCTCAGCGTGCCGTAGTGCGTCGCTCCAAAGACGCGTCGGCGAACATCCAGATTTGGCTCAAGAATCTCAATCGCTGCTGCAGATGAACCATTGAGCGTGTAAAGGGCAGCCAAGTTGTATTTTGATAAAAGCGTCTTTTGATGCTCGGGGCCCAGCACACGCACATTGTCTTCGACGAGCTTCATTCGTTCTTGAATCGCTTTTCCGAATTGTCCGCTGTTGGCGAGGGCGAGCAGAAAGTTATTCCTGGAGGACGAGGTGTATTCATGGAATGGACCCAAGATCTGGGCGGAGACATCCCAAGCCTCTTTTGACAAGGCGAGTGCTCGCGTTGGATTTCGACTCCATTGGACTTCCAGCAAGGCGAGTTGGTTGAGCACCGACCATTCCAAACTGTCAGCCTTTTTCCCGCGACGACGACAGTTGGCGAGGGACTGCTCGTAGTACGTTGCTGCCGCATCCAGCGCGTTCTTCGTCCGTGCTCGATCGCCTGCGAACTTCTCAAGGTAGGCGAGCGAAGTGGCGTTATCGCCGATCGCCTTACGAATCCGCACGACCGCCACATCCAACCGTTGGGGCTGATCGAGACTCGGGTCAAGTAGCCCACAGAGCCGAGTCGTGGTAAAGAAGTATCGGGAGACGATCGCGTAAGCAAACTTGGGAATCGATCCGTAATCCTGCAATAACCAAGCGAGTCCTTCGGCTAAGAGTGGTGCTGCTGATTCGAGTTCCCCTCGCTCCATCGCAAGGCGACCGAGCTGCAGATTTACATCCGCGTGACGCCACGATCGTTCTTGATCGGAAAACTTGGAGACAAACTCACGAAGTAGCACCTCTGCTTCTTCAACGCGCCCCTTCGCAGTTAGGGCTGCCGCGTAGTTCGGCAGCGAGTACGCGAGGCCAGCGGCATTGAATTCACGTTGTGTTTGAGTGAGTCTGTCCCCGCGCTCAACCACTTCGTCAAAACGGCCCAGCCATCGCAATCGCTGAATCAGGCGTGTTTCCCAACGAAGCGTTTGGTAGGTGTCCTCGTTGTCCGCCTGAGTCCAGCCTTCGATCAATTGACGCAGGACAGCGTTGGCTTCACGGGCGTTTCCAAGTCGGTCGTAATGGCTGTACAGCGACGCAAGGGAATAAAGCGACTTGGGATGATTCGAGCCAAGACGATTCGCACTCGCTTCATACGCCGACTTGTAGATTTCAGTGGCTTGACGGACTTGTCCGAAAGCGACGGCGACCATAGCCGAAAGTCGACGAGCGCGTGTCGTCAGCGGATGATCTTCTCCGACCGCCGCCGCACTTCGAGCGATCAGTGCTTCCGTTAACTCTTTGACACCTTCAAGGTCACCTCGATCGACTCGTGCGGAGAGTAACGCTATTTCCAGGCGGTGCGTTTTGGGGTGCTCAGTGCCGAAGACTTCTTGAAACCTCGGGAACAATTCGTTGCCAAGCTTGGTCGCGTTGGCGTCACTGCCCCACTCCCGTTCAAACGTCACCAGCATGGCTCCAACATCGAGTGTCGCCGGGGCATCCTCACCTAGCGTCGCGACGCTCTCAACGTAGAGTTGATCGAGTTCGGCGATCGCGCGCGTGTACTGGCCCAGGTTGTAAAAGGCCAGTGCGTAGTTCGAACGATAGATCACCGTTTTCGGGTTCGTGATTCCATCGACTTTGCGGACCAATTGGCGGAAGGTCTCGAGCGCGGCACTGTACCGACCGAGATTGGACTGGTAGATCGCGACGTTATTGATCGCCGTCAGTGCATCAGGCGAGTCCGGTTCCCAGATTTCTTGTGCGATTTGGTGCGCTCGTTCAGCAAGATACAGTGCACGCTTTGGGTCTTCGTTGAGCCGACTCTCGACCGACGCCAGGTCCGTGAGAGTCGTGAAGACGCGTTGTGGAGCTCCCAGCTCTTCTTCAATCGCGAGTGCCGTCACCAATAATGGTTTTGCTTTCCGGTACAGCCCAAGCCCCCTGTATGCGCGCGCAATCGCGCGTGCCATGGAAGCTTTGGTGAGCGGATTGTCCTCGAATCGAGAGTCGAGTTCGCGAGCGGCATCGTCGAGAACTTCCGCGACCGTCACCGAAATGCCTTCTGCACTCGGGTCGGGGCTCCCGAGCGCCGTGACGAGAAAGTCAGAGACGCCCTGCGCGTCGTCACGAGCCTGCTCGGCATCTCGAAGTGACTGGAGCGCGTTCGCTCGTGCGACGTCTGCGGCGACGCGGTCATTGATCGCTTTGGATTCTGATTCTTCGGCACTGACGCGATAGGAGTTGATCATCACGACCGCCATCACGGACGTGACCGCAATCAGAACCGAAGCCGCCAGCGCCGAAGCGGCCATCGACCGATTCCGTCGCAACCAACGACCGGAACGCTCCAAGAACGATTCGCGATTTGCCGTGACCGGCTCGTCGGCCAACCAGCGTTCCAAGTCTTCGCCGAGTGCCGCAGCGGTGGCGTATCGATCCTCCGGAACCTTTGCCATCGCCTTGAGGCAGATCGCTTCGAGTGGCTTTGGGACCGAGGGGCGTGCGCCGCGAGGTCGGGTGAGATTGCCATCGATGACGCACGCGATGGTCGCCTTGGTGGACATGTCCGAGAAGGGAGGCGTACCCGTGATCAGACAGTACAACGTCGCGCCGAGAGAGTAGACATCGCTCCGTGTGGTCAATTCGCTGACTCGCCCAGCCGCCTGTTCGGGGCTCATGTACATCGGCGTCCCGACCGCCGCGCCGTCCATCGTTTGGTGCCCGCCGTCGCTCGCGTTTGGCAGCAGCGTCTGTTCGTCCTCGTGCGTCTTGTCCGGCTCCGTCGAGCCGAGCACCTTCGCCAGTCCCCAATCGACGACGAGTGTTTCGCCGTACTTACCGAGCATGACGTTGCCCGGCTTGAGATCGCGGTGCAGGATACCGCGGCTGTGCGCGTACTCCATCGCTTGGCAGACATCGAGAAACCGCCCGATCAACTTGCGAAACTCGAGGCTCAACCCAGACCGGTCGCGCTGGGACTCGTGACGGTAATGTTGCTTGATCGCGTCGCCAAGGCTCTGCCCACGGATCAGCCGCATCGCGTAGTACGGCCGTCCGAATTCGTCTTTGCCAAAGCCATAGACGGGGACGATGCCTGGGTGTTCCAAACTGCCCGTAACCTCGGCTTCCACCAGGAAACGGTTGCGGCACTCTTTGTGATCGGCGTAACGTCCCTGGATCGTTTTGAGCGCAACCTCGCGGTTCAGCTCGTCGTCCAAGGCGACGGTGACTTCGCCGAGACCGCCTTTGGCGAGCGGCCGGACGACGTGATAGCGGGAAAAGTCACCGCTTGGCGGTTGGGTCTGCTCCACTGCCGCGGCCGACCGCACGCGGTTGGCCAAGTTGCCTAACGAACCGAGCCCCGTTGAGTCGGCGAGGTCCTGGGAGGTGTCGACCGTTTCTTCCTCCCCAGCACTCGAACCTGCCGAAGCCGGGGGAAGCGGTAGCGGTGAGTCGATCGTGTGCGCTTCGTCGATCGGAGTCTCAGTGCCAATCGGAGACCCAGTGCCAATCGGAGACCCAGTGCCGATGGGAGACTCAGCGCCGATCGCGGTAGCCGCCAAGTTCACGCTCCGATCGATGCTCTGTCCGTGAAGCCGTAGTTGTTCTTTGACGCGGGTTTCGATCAACCGAGCCGTGTCTTCATCGATCACGCTCTCCCGAACAAACACCCGTTCGAGAGGCTGCGATTTGTCGTTGGCCCACGACTTCATGGCGGCGGCCAGCTGATCACTGCTCACCAAATCCAGTTGAAGCGCGACGATGCCCGCAAGTAAGTTTCGATCAGATGAGTGCATCGAACACGAACGTGAGTCGACAATTGCAGAACCCCCGCGACAGGGTATCTGAATTGCTTCTGCGTTGTCTCAATTTTTGTGAAGACGAGTCTCTTATCCATTAGTTCACTCACGTCGAAGACTCGCCTACCCGCGTGGAAAAGCCGTCCTCCCTTTAACTTTTTCATTTTTGCGTAACGGGTCACGGAAGAGCTTATGGGCCGAGTTCCGAATACGCCTCTCACAAGCCTTCGGATGGCGGTTGAGGCGTTTCTTTACGGGGAAATCGGCTGTTCGAATGAGACAGATACGGGGCACACGCCGCAGCGAAGAAGACGCCTGATTTTTGCGTTGCGCTGGGCTGAAGAACGGAAAAGCACCTTCCTGCTGAAATACTCGCATCCTCTCGGCCGTACTGAGTTCGAGTGGGCCGTATGCCCTGCTAATCCTCCACCTCTGAATCAACAGCAATGCCCCAGCAAATCCGGCATCAAGCCGCCTCGCGCTCGCGACGCGGCATCCGTCGGCGGACGGAACTCGCTCGCGCCATCGAATCCTTGGAGCAAAGGCAAATGCTCGCGGGCGATCTTGACCAAGACGCGATGGCCTGTGTCGGCAATCTCCAAACCAAGACTTTTCGCCCCGCGATAGGGAGTTTGGTTGACACCGCGCGGCCGCTGGCACTCCGACCCACTCACGCCATCCATGCAGAAACGGCGGAGACGCTTCGGAAAGCCGGCTATGGGCAGCCGCAAACGTTCGCGCAGTCACTTCTGTCCGTGGGTACGCCCGAGGGCGAGAGCGTCGACCAATTGACAGACGCCGCGCAGGATCAACTTCTCTCGGTCCTTCAATCGCTCGATGAGGTCGCCGACTCGTTCGATCAAAATGCCGCGCTGACGACCGAGATTCCACTGCTCGGATCAAGTCTGGGCGGTTTGCTCGGCTCGGATTCGGTCACCGATCCACAACGCTGGGGTGACTTTCTTCGCATCGAGTCCTTCGTCGGCGAGTACTTCGGTGCCTTCGATCCGACCAGCGAATTCTTCAACGCCGACAACGCAGGCAGGTTGCCGACCGCTTCGGGACTGAGCGCCTTCATCGCGGAGCGCCTCGACATCGGCAGCGAGCTGGGCCTCTCGGTCGGAGACAACAACTTGACGGTCGGCGTTGTCGAGAGCCTCGTCAATGATGTCTTAACATTCGACCTCTCGGTTACCGGCTCGGTGAACAACGCCGTCCCATTCGATCTCGATTCGCTCAACGCGGATTGGGATTCTCTTGGGCTCTCACTTAATGCCGCGGGCAACATCGACTTCACGACGACGATCGATTTGGATGTTGAATTCGGGCTGCGCGGATTCTCGGATCCGACCGCCGCTGAAGCGTTCTTTGATTTCCAGCAGCTACAGGTCTCCGCCGCCATCGACGCTTCCGGTTCGGCGGTCAACTACGGTCTTGGTCCAATCGATGGAACGATCAACGCGACCACACTCACGGCTGGCGCGAGTGCGACAGTCACCTTTGATGAGGGTGCCGCCCCGCTCACCGAACGAATCAACTTGGCCGCCACCACCGGCTTTGACCTGAGCCTGGGATTGCAGGGCGCCTATGGCGAAAACCCGAGCGTCAGTTGGTCCGACACCAACCTTCTCGATGGCATCGATGCGCCGCAGATCGATGCCGCCGCATTGATCAACAGCGTTTCGGCGGAACCGCTCATCAATGGCCTGCTCGACCTCGCCGACTATCTGAACGAAGCGATCCAGCCCGACGATTCGGCCAGTGGTGATTCGATCGCAAATACCAAGATCCCGCTACTCAATCAAACGTTCGGGGAGCTGATCTCCGCGCCGGCGGATTTGCGATCCTTGTCGCCGAGCAGCCTCAGTGGCATCAGCATCGATGGAGGCATAAAGCGTTTTACTGCCGAGCTTGGTGGTTCCGTCGCCGCACAAGGCATCCAACTCGGCGACTCCGTTCGGTTCCTGACCACCAGCGGCGAACGATTCCCAGCGATCGTTGACGCAATCAATGGAAACAGCGTGACGCTGGCCTACGACGCGGCGCGGACCGATGAACCCGCCGCGACTTCGGACTTGCAGTTCGAGATCGGCGGTTCGCTTGGCGATCAGATCAAAGCCGCGCTTGCGGGTTTTGGATCCCGCATTCAGGCGGGCGATCTTTCAGCGCCGAGCTTCGGTGACGTTCTGGACGTTCTTGCCGAGACGATGAGTTTTCTGCCCGGTGACATTGATTACGACCCCGCCAGCGAGATTCTTCGTTTCACCCCCGACTTCACTCCGGTCGCCCTGCAATATGAAACCAAACTCGATTTGAGTGAGCAGATTCCCGGCCTGGAATTCGAAGCTTCCGGTGACTTCCTCGTCACCGCGACGCCCACGATTCGGTTGCCACTGGGAATCGATTTGACCGACAACACGGTGTTCTTGATCGATGATGCTCAGCCCGAAGTTTCGATCAACCTTTCGGCACAACTGGATGATCCGCGGGCCAGCGCCGCGCTCGGTTTTCTCGGCGTCGTGCTGAGCGAGGACGCGAGTATCACGCCCAACAACGGCATCACCTTTTCCACCGATCTCACACTCGATGTCGGGACCGCGAACGACGGTTCCCAGGTCACGTTCGGCGACATCGCTTCGGACGTGACCGGTTCCTTCGTCGCCGGACTCGCCAACGGTTCGTTCAACATCGATGGTGTTGAGATCACACCCAATGTCGCCGGCACGACCATCCCGGGCAAGGTCGAGATCTACACGACCAGCGATGGCTCCGCCCGCGGCGCGGCGACGTTCGCCAACTTCACCGAGCTGAAGACGCTGTTCGACAACATCGAGATCGACAACACCATCGGCGAGTTCGACGAACTGACTCCCGAAGACATCGTGTCAATGTTTATCGAACTCGGTCAGTCCGTCGGAACCCTCAGCGACACACTCGATGTACCTGGCGGTATTCCGTTTGTCGAAGAAGCGATCAGCAACGTTTCCAACTTCGCCGAAGTCACCGCCGGGTTTGCCCGCAACCTGTACTTCCATCCCAAGGTCGTCGCTGCCGAAGAAGTCTCGATCACCAACGGCAGACTCACCAGCGACGCTAGTTTTATCGTCAACATCGAAGGTGGCCAGCCCGTCGCGGTGACGGTCGCTCAGTCCGCGACGGAAGACAATTCATCGATTGATGATCTCGTCGAAGACATCAACAACGCGATCAACGAGACGGACTTGTCCGGCAGCGTCGTCGCGGAAAGGCAATCTCCGCTCGGCGCGACTGAGATCGAGTCGGTCACGTCCAGCGGTACCGAGTACACGTTCAACCTTGTTGCCGGTTCGAATCTCTTTGAGCGCGGGATCAAGCCGGGTCACGACGTCGAGTACCTCGACGTCAACGGTGACTACCAGAGCGCCGTCGCCATCGCCGTGACACCGACTTCGCTGACCATCGATGTCGGTACCTCCGTCGCGGTCGAGGGTGGTGCCCAGCGAAGTCTTGCGCTCTTTGATCTTGCCGATGCAAACAAGATCGCGCTCCGAACGAGCGGTGAAATCATGGGGCTGAGTCTCGGTGTCTCGACGGTTCAAGTCACCGGCGAACGAGATTTGCCGGCTCAGCTCAGCGAAGAGATCACGTTGAACATCGATCTGGATGGCACGAGCGTCGATGTCGTCGTGACGCCCGCAGACACCGATGCCAGTCTGCGTCCCGCCGATCTGGTCGAGGTTCTCAACGCCAAGTTCGCGGAAACGAACTTCGACAACCAAGGCGAACTCGACGCTTTCGTCAGAGCCGTGCTTGTCGACGACAAACTGCGACTCTCGGTCGTCGATTTCGGCGTCGGAGAAATTGGCGTCACGGGCGCAAGTGCGCTCGGATTGGCTGACGGCCTGACGGCCGACGAAAACACGGCTCAAAGTGAAATCGGATTCTCCACCGGCCAGTTTTCCGAGGCCGAATTCCGCGCCAACACCATCGCCGACCTCGTTCACGTCCTCAATGACATTGTTGGTCAACAGTTCTCCGGATCTTCGGTCAGTACCGATCTCGCGTATCACGACAACGGCACGCCAGGAATCGCGGATGATGATTTCATCACCTTCAATCTCCTGCTCGGCGAAACGTTCACCCAGTCGATCGATCTCGATTTCAGCGAAGGGCTTGATGTCGGCTTTGCGGAATTGAACGTCGCTGGCGGCGCGGACGCGACTATCGAGGTTGCAGCAGGACTTCAGCTTGGCGTCGGTATCGATCTTAGTCCTCCGGGCTCGGACGTCACCATCGACGCCGCGACCCCACTGAGCAGTCTGGACGACGGCAACGGAACGGTTCTCAAGGTGGGTGTTCTGGGCACCACGATTCCTTCCAGCGGCAACATCGCCGGCAACGTCACACTGGCCTTTGACGTTTCCAAGTTCGACGTCTCCGGCGCCACCAGCGTCTCGGTCACCATCGATTCGGCGGACGACAACACCAGCTTGATCGATCTCGCTTCGGAACTGACCGACGCATTGCGAGCGGAGTTTGAGACCAACGTCGCGCTGGGTCTTCCGATCGTCGATGACATCGTCCCGATCGAAGTCCAAGTCGATGACGGAAAGTTGGTGCTGATCGCCAACGATGTTTCCATCAACGGATTGCAAATCAATGCCTCCACGACCTCCCAACTCGGCTTCGCCAGCGGGCAACTGAGCGACCTGCCGGACCTGTTGATCACCCTGCGCGATGGAAGCGATTTCGCGGTCAACCTCGATCGCACAAACGACCTTGGCGACGTGCGCGATGCGCTGCAAAACGCCACTGGCAACGATCTCACGGTCACGTTCGAAGGTGATCAGATCCTTCTCACGGACAACACCGGCGGAACGGCCGAGGCATTGTCGGTGAAGGTCTATAGCGATGCGTTTGGACCCAGCGGTGCCGGCAGTTCACTCGGGATTTTGCAATCGGTACCGGTCCGCGAAGATGACCCGGGCACGAGTGAAGACGAATCGGCGAACAACAACGTCCTGCGTGGGTTTCCGCTGTTCACGGGAAGTCGACTCGATCAATTCTTTATCGACACGGACTCCAGCAACACCAAAGTCTTTGCCAATGCCTCGATCGTCGCGTCCGATATCGACCTCGTCGCTTCGCTCAGTCTGCTTGATCTCGGCATTCGCGACGGATCGGCGAGCTTCTCGGCCAACGCCTCGATCGAACTCGAAGATGTCGATGGCGACAACAAGCTGCGCCTCAGCGATCTGACGAGCGATGGTTTTCCATCGTTGGTTCCGATCATCAATTACGCCGGCAACGTCACGTTGCCGATCGACGGATCGTTGCTCGGTTTCTTGCCGGATGAGTTCAAGCCTGGGCCGAACGGCGAAGACCCCGCCTCTCCATTGGAAGTCCTGGTCACGCTGGAAAACGAAGCTGGTTCGTTGCGACCAAACCTCGATTACAGCGTTGACAATCTCGAGCGAGCCGTCAGTAGCTTCAAGAATCTGTCGCTCGAAGACATGGCGCGGATCGTGCAGCAGGTCGTCGACATGCTGCAAAACAGCGACATTGATGGACTGAACTCAACGATTCCAGTCATCAACAAGACGCCCAACGATGTCCTGGGGATCGTCGACTCGCTCGCGGGAGCCGCCGAAGACCTGCTCGCGGGCCCGAACGTTGATGCGCTTCGGGCGCAGATCGCGGAACTCGAAGACATCGTCGACGGTCTAGGTGGCACACCGGATCAGCGCGCGAGCGTCGATGATCTGGTCCGTTCACTCAAGGCCAACGTGGATCAGGACCACGTGCTGACGTTGAGCTTCGGTGCGGATGAGACGGCTGAAATCTCGCAGCAGTCGTCGGCGATGGAATTAAAGGACGCCCTCGACGCGGCGTTTGGAGCCGGTGTGATCGAAGACGTCAGCGGCCAGCGGGGCGGGCCATTCATCGTCACGTTCACGAACGACCCCGGCACGGCCATGCTCGAAGGCAGCAGCCGCACGGGGCTGAACATTCAAACGCGGACGCTCACGCCCGAAAACGGGATGGTCCGCCAAGAATTGACGTTCGTCACGACCGGCAAGCTAGTCGCGTCGATTCGCGCGCTCGGTGACGCCGTCGAAACCATCGACGAGCTTTCCAACGGCGAACCCACACCTGGACGTGCAAATGCACTGGCCAAGGTCGCGGACCTCAACGATTCGATCGCGTCGACGAACAGTCTCGGCAAGATCATCGGGGACGCGATTAAGGGCGGGCTTGGCTTGTCGGACGACGCGTTCCAGTTGCACCTCGATTTTGTCGATGCCGATAACGTAACAACAGGGTTTCAGCCCGCGGCGCGTGTCTTCCTCGACATCCAAAAGTCGGTCACTGAAACCGTTTCGCTCGACTTCAACGTGCCGGACCTTGGTCCCGTCGACGTCAGCAGCGATGTGAACGTCGACTTCTCGGTCGGCGGTGAAATCAACCTCGACTTCGGGTTCCGCTTCGACACCTTTGAGGCCTACCTGCTCGATTCAACGAGTTTCAACCTTAGTGCCGGGATCGACTCGGGCATCAGCGCCGGAGCGGGCATCGGTGGTCTGCGTGCCGACATTGATGGAGTGTTGAAGCTGGAGAATAACGCGGGCGATGGTGATGCGAGTATCAACGTTGGTTTCGCCAACCCGCAGACGACCATCGAAGATCAGAACTTTGTCGGTGTGACGTTCGGTAATCTCTCGCCGCGGTCTGATTTCGACTTCAACCTCGACGGCGCCGTCAGCGCTAATCTCGATGCCAACATTGCTGGTTTCAACATCGAAGACGCGATCACGGTCAGTTTTGATTTGAGCGACCCGTCGTCGCTTAATTACAGCTTCGACGGCATCAGCAACTACTTGAGCAACGCCAGCTTAAGTGATCTCAGCTTGACGCAAATTCTCTCGGGCGGCAAAGCGCTGATCGATCTGTTAGAGTCCGGTTTGAAGTCGGACTTGCTCGAGCAAATGCCATTGATCGGTGACGGCGTTGACTTGGCCGGCAGCTTCACCGGAAAGCTGCGTTCGATGTTCGACGCACTCGACGACGTGATCAACTCGCCCGATGGTGACATCGGTGGACTCGGCGAATCGATCAAGCAAACGATCTTCGGTGTCCTCGGACCGCAGGGCGCGAACCTTTTGCCGACGATCGACGCGATTCAAATCACGCTCCCGGACCCGAATCTTCCGGCTTCGCAACTTGAATTCAAAGTCATGCTTTCGGTCGCCGGAAGCGACTCGATCGACGTGCCCTTTGACTTCGGGTTGGACGCACTCGCATTCGACTTCGAAGCCAATGGCGGTTTGGAACTCGCACTCAACTACGGATTCGATTTCGGATTCGGAGTCAATCTCGAGAAGGGTTTCTTCTTCACGCTCAACGACAACGTTGTCTACGACGCGACGGCCGGCGTTCGTGATGACAGCGTGACCGAAGATAACGGGCTGCCCGAAATCAACGTCAGCGCCGAACTCAACCTCAAGCCGATCACCTCGCTCGATGCGCGATTGTTCTTCTTGGAAGTTACCGCCGAAGAAAACCCGGGCGGCGACTCGACCGGCTTGAGCGCCGACTTGTTCCTCGATGTGGTCGACCCCGACAACAACGGTCAGTTGACGTTTGCGGAACTCAAGGCGACGAAGGCCAAAGACTTGTTGGTCGCGGGCATTAGCGGCATGGCCAAGGCGGATTTGCTCTTGCAGGCGGCGACGACTGTCGAAGGCTTGCCGGCGGTCTCGGGCGTGTTGACGATGGATTGGACGCTCGGCTACAGCACCTTCGACGCCGACGGAGTGGACGGATCCGGAAAGCCCGTTGGCTTCACGAGTAACCCGCCGCAAGTCGCGATCGAAGACGTCACGCTGGACGTCGGTAGCTTTCTTGATTCCGCGATCGTGCCGGTCTTTGAGAGTTTTGACGAATACCTCGGTCCGGTCCGTCCGTTGATCGAATTCCTGGCCGAGCCCGTGCCGGGGCTGAGTGATCTGTCCGAAGCCGTCGGTGGGCCGCAGATCACGTTCTTGACACTCGGCATGCTCGGTGCGAGCAAGAGTGCAAAAACCATTCGGCTCGCCCAGCAGGCGCAAAAAGTTGTCGGACTGCTCAATAACGCGTTCGCGTTCTCGGACTCCGTTCGCTCCTCGGTCGCCGCCGGCAACGGCATCGACATCAACTTCGGGTCATTCTCGCTGAGCGGTGATCCTAACAACCCGATCGATCTCACCGATCCCAAGACGGAAGTCCGCGCGCCGAGCAACCTGCCGTCGATCGACGCACAGGGCCAGGTCGGAGCTTCGAACAAACCCGGAGCGAACAAGACGAAGTCATTGCTGAAGTCGCTTTCGAGTGCGCCCAACAGCAAAGGACTGGGCGGTTTCGGCATCGATATCCCGTTACTCTCGAGCCCTTCCAACATCTTCAAATTGTTCACGGGCGAAACGACGGACATCGTGAACTGGGACATTCCGCGTTTCGACTTGGAAGTCCCGTTCAGCATGCGGTTCGGGCCGATCCCGTTCCCACCGGTACCGCTCTATGCGACGTTCGGCGCGAAACTGGACGCGTTCGCGGATTTCTCGATCGGCTTCGACACGCGTGGACTCTCCAAGACCGGGAACTTTTTGGACGGGTTCTTCTTTGGCGACCTCGATGAGAACGGGAACGACATCGACGAATTTGGAATCGGGTTAGAGGCCAGCGTTGGAGCTTCGATTGACGTTGCGGTGGCTTCTGCCGGAATTCGCGGCGGTGTCGGAGCGAGTCTGAATTTCAATTGGAACGATCTCGATGACAACGGCAAGATTTACTTGGATGAGCTCGCCGATTTGTTCTTGTTGCAGCCTTCACCGGCACCGAGCACCCACATCCCAGGTCTGTGTGTTTTCGACGCCAGTGGTCGTGTGAACGCTTTCGTCGAAGCCTACTACGATGTGGTTCTTTTCGGCTCGGGCACCGAGCGGTTCATCGACGAAACGCTCTACAAATTCAATCACAGTTGTGCCGCGAACATCGCCGAACTCTCGGGCGATGGAACGCTGACGTTGCTCGCCGGCGAAGATGCGAGTCGTCGACCAGGGATCTTCGGTTCGGACATCAACGAGACCTTTTCCGTCGACTTAATCCCAGAAGACCCGTCCGATCCGAATTCCGAGTTGGTCACCCAAGTCACGTTCCACTACCTCAAAGACGGCGCGCCTGATACCACCGTCCAGTCTTTCAAGGGTGTCCAGCAGATCGTCTTTTCTGGTGGAAGCGGCGACGACTCGCTGACCTTGACCGAGAACGTCAACATTCCCGTGCGATTCATGGGCGGTGTCGGCAGCGACATCTTTGTCGGCGGGAGCGGCGATGATTTGATCGCCGGTGACGCGGGCAACGACATGCTCAGCGGCGGTGAAGGCGATGACGTGTATTTGTTCGCCGACAACTGGGGCGTCGACACGGTCACCGACAGCGGATCATCTCGCAGAGACGAATTCGACTTTAGCGCCGTGACGAGCCCACTCGACGTGCACTACGGAAGCGTGGTGGTGACCAGTGGTTCGAACCGAGTCAGCAGCGAAAACGACTTGCCCGTCGTCGGCATCGAAGGCGTGGTGGCGGGTAGTGCGACGACGGACTCGTTGACGGTCGCCGAAGTGGTCGGGCAAGGAGAAGAAAACGTCTGGACGCTGACCGAACAGGGCAAAGGCACCGTCAATTCGTTTTCCTTTAAAGGTTTCGAGAACCTGATCGGTGGCGACCAGCGCGACACCTTCGTGCTCGATCCCGGCGCCGGCGTTGCGGGCATCATCGATGGGCAAGCCGGTGAGGACACACTCGACTATTCACGGCTGAGCGACGATGTCGTGGTGACGCTACAGAGTCCCACTGGGGGCTACACACCGGTGGATGGTGAGACCGGCTTCGCCAACGGCATCGCGCGGTTCAACAATATCGACGTCGCGATCGGTAACGGCAGAGACTCACTCTTGGTGGGCCGCAACATCGACGCGGCTTGGCGGATTACGGCTCCGGATCAAGGAACGATCGACCATTCGAACACCGATTTTTCGTTCGAAGAGTTTCCAAATTTGACCGGAGGAAGTGAGAGCGATGACTTCACGGTGGAAGCGAATGGACTGCTGACGGGTAAGCTCCTCGGCGGAGTGCCCGAGACTCCCGGCACAGATCACCTGAGCTTCGTTCCGTTCAACGAGCGGCTCTTGGCGAGCATCAACGGCATGCATTTGGGGACCGTCGGGCGACTCGGGTCGCCTTCTGTCCTCGTTGACTTTGAGTCGATCGAACAAGTCACGACCGGGCAAGCCAACGACGTTTTCAAGATGGCGCCGGGAGCGAGCCTTCAAAGAACCGGCGGTCACACCGGCGATCGCGATCACCTGGACTTCTCCATGTGGACCGCGGAGGTGAGTGTCACGCTCGACGGAACGAACGCCGTCGGAGAAGTGACTGGTATCGAAGACGTGACCGGAGGTTCCGCAGGCGACACGGTCATCGGCAACAACAGCGGCAATCGTTTGATCGGCATGGGAGGTGAAGACGATCTCCGCGGTTTCGATGGCGACGATCTTTTGATCGGAGACTCGGCAACGATCGAGCAGGTCAACTTCGTGATCACATCGATTCGAACCGAGACGCTTCACGCGGAAGATGACAGGCTCACGACGGGAAATGGCAAGAATGTTTTGCTACCCGGAAGCGGCAATGATCGCATTACCACTGGCGGCGGTCAGAACTTCATCGCTGGCGATCAGGTGTTGATCTCGATGTCGGGCGGCGATGTGGTGGCGATGCAAAGCTCCCCATCGATCGATGGTGGCAACGACATCTTTGACCTCGGCCTCGGAGACGATTTTTTGATCGCCGGTAACGGCCGAGACACTGTCGAACAGGACTTGGGAGGAACGAACCTGATCATTGCGGACCGCGGCCTCATCCAGTTTGTGGTCGCCGACGATCAGTCAACTGGAACGACCGTCAGTCTACCGCTACTGGCCACGAGTCGTTTCTCAACAAGCAGCGACATTGACCGGATCACGCTCGGCGGTGGCGACGACATTGTGATTGCCGGCGGAGCGGGTGATACCGTTTCGGCGGGCGCGGGCGATAACGCAGTGATCGGTGACGACGGAAGCGTCACATTCGTTGCCGGATTGGCCGAGTCGTTCTCGATTTCGCCGTCCGCAACCGATGGAAACGATGACATTACCACTCTGGGCGGCAGCGATGTCATCTATACCGGAAATGGAGACAACCGAGTGCGATCGGGTGACTCGGCGGACATCGTCATCGGCGGGATTGGGATCGACAACATCGATGGCGAAGGCGGCGATGATTTCTTGGTTGGTGGACTGGGCGACGACCCGATCCTCGGTAGCGATGGCAACGACATTCTGTTCGGTGGCGTGTTGCCCTCTGGATGGTCCACCGACGATTTCGATGAGGCGACGGAGTTTGGTCTGCTACCGATCGTTGTCCAAGCAGAAACCGAATACCCGACTGGATTTTCGGTCCCCTCGATTGCGCCACTGATCGCAGGAGGAGAATCTGTCGAGGGAACGCCCCTCGATGGGCGCGACTTATTGATCGGGGGCCCCGGTGATGACGTGTTGTTCGGCGGCGCAGACGCTGACGAACTGCGAGGCGGTCCTGGGAACGACTACTTGGATGCCGGTGCGGGCAACGACAATCTCGTCCAAGGTGACGAAGGCAACGACATCGTCCGCGGCGGCGCTGGAAGTGACTTGCTGCGTGGTGGCATCGGTATTGACCAATTACTCGGCGATGCCGGCGATGACACCCTGTATGCCGACGCGGGACTTTCCGGCCCAACCGGCAGCCAAATGGGGCAACGTTTGTTTGGTGGTGAGGGGCGTGACCGCCTTTATGCCTTTGCACCGAACATCAATGCGAGCCAGCAGGCAGATGAGTTCGGGGATCAGCTCTTCGGAGGGTCTGGTGGTGATTTCTTGCACGGCAATCTGAGACAAGAGTTGTTCGTCGGCGATGGCGGAAATGACTACATCGTCGGCGATGAATTCGCGGGGCCCGATTACGCTCCTCGCACCAACGCCGATTCTGTCGGCGCCAACGATCGGCTGTTCGGTGGTGGCGGGGAAGATCAACTGTTCGGGGGTGGAGGCAACGACGAGCTTTGGGGCGGCCCAGGAACCGATTACGTGGTCGGGCAAGTCGGAGCGGACCAACAGTATGGCGGCAGTGGTATTGATCTCTTCGTTTTGCCGACCGTGTTTACCGGACTCGACGTGATCGACGGTCACGGAGGCGAACAAGCACCGGATGATAGCGAGGACGATCAAGCGACCGATATCCTGCAAATCGACGGTACCACGGGCGATGACACGATCTTGATCGGCGAGATCAACACGACAACGAACCAGGGTGAGGTCGGCGTCTTTTTCAACAGTGGCAGCTCGCTTCCCGTTCGAATGCGTGACGCCGCGACGGGGTCGCTTCTGATCGAGCAATTCCGTGTTGCCGGTCTCGCGGGCGACGACACGCTTGGGTTCTTCACGCAACTCGCGCTCGACTCGGGGGCGCTCGCAACGGGACCGAGTGACTTGGACCCGCTCGACATTTCGGCATTCGCGAATCGTTCGCGAGACTTCTTCGCTGTGTTCGATGGCAATAGCGGCGATGACCGATTGATCGGCAGCAGCGGACGCGACCGGCTCGACGGCGGTTTGGGCAGCGACATCGCCTTCGGCTTTGGTGGTGATGACCGATTGTGGGGCGATGGCGGAGAAGGCGTTTCCTCCGATTCCGACATACTATTTGCGGGCCAAGGCAACGACGACCTGATCGGCGGCCAAGGCACCAATCGACTGTATGCGTGGAGCTTTGACCCGATGCCCGAGTTGGTCGCGCCGGGTAGCGATGTAACTTACCCGGACCAAGGGTTCGGTGTCTTTGTCGGCGAGAATGGAACGCTGTTTCACGATGACGGTGACTTAAACGACAATGGCATCTTCGACCCTGACGACAACGCACCGATCGGCCCTGTTCGGTTGGCTCGAAATCAGGAAGTCACAGGATTGAACCGTCTTCTCGGCCAAGCCAACGACGACGAGTTGTTCGGCGGGACGACGCTCGATTTCATGTATGGCAATGGTGGGTCCGATGTCCTCTATCGCGCTGATGGTTCGACCTTTGAAAGCGCCGATGGCGGACAGACCGAAGGCACCGATTGGAAAGAATACGCGCAAGCATCCGACCAGGTTTGGTATGTGGGTGGAAGCAACGCGTCTGATCAGATCAACATCGATTTCGTGACGGAGCCCGGCTTGCTGACGAATCACCATCTCGTCACGCGATTGACCGAAAACAATGGCAATTTCAGTTTCGCCGCCCAAGTCCGACTCGACTTCAACGCAACCGATGGAGAAGGCAACGCGGTTTGGAGCACGAGCGATCTCGAGTACACACTCAATGAACTGCAGAGTCTGAGTGATCCCGAAGCCCGACGTGAAGAGTTGGAGAGTATCGCGGTCGCGGCGGTGGGGGTGACGGAGTCGGAACTCATTCAGCAGTTGCTACCGCCAGAGGGAGAGTTCTTGGTGATCTTGGTCGATGCACTCGCGGGCAACGACGCGATCACCGTCGGGCCGACGGTGCAGAAGACGGTTTGGATCGACGCGGGGCCGGGGGATGACTTGGTCGAAATTCAAAGTGGCAACGCGATTCTGGTCGACGCGGCAGAAATCTCGACCGGATCGACCGGGCTCCGCGGCCGAAATGATGTCCCGTTGCAAGCGTTTGAACTCGTCGACGAGAAGGCGGGGCAACTCGTTACGTTCAACGACAAAGAAATCGAGGACGGCTATGTCACCTTCTCAGGACTTTCGATCGATCATCCGGGAACGTCTGAATCACCAGGCGACGTGGACTGGTTTCGGTTCGAGGTTCAAGAGCAACCGGTTGCCGGTTTGCTTGCGGACTATCAACCGAACACACCCGCGAGTGGATGGCAGTACCTCTGGAACGCCCCCGTTGGTTGGGTCGCTGGTGGAGCGTCTGGAGATGGAAGCACGGGCGCGATCGGAGACCCCGCGAACTACTTACCACTGAGTTTTACCCCAGGCTCGTATCGCCCGGACGGAGACAACGACACTTCGAACAATCCGCCGGCTGGGTTTCTGGCGATCCATCCGCAGTTTTCGCACCCGGGTCTTGGAGCGAACCAAGCCGGTGGTGTCGGGAACACGCTCGATCGGTTTGCGATTTATGCCTACACGGTGAGCGAGGACGGCAACTATTCGATCGGCAGTGGCCAGCTCAATCGACTGAATCCCACGGAAGATCAGCTGCGATTGGTGGTGCACGTCAATTCAGACGCGCCGCTGTTGGACACAACACGGACCGCGGATCATGAATCGTTCGGCGTCGACCTCGGAAGCCTCTCCGCTGGCGACACGATCTATGTTGCGGTCGGAGCAAATGAAGTCGATGGGCAAGACACTTACGACATCGACTTTTCGATCTCGAAATCGGCTTCCATCCAGATCGCAAGCGGTTCCCCCGCGGATGAATTGGGAATCAGTGTTTTCCCGGTCGGCTCCGATACCACCGACTCGGCAAACTCTGTCAACGGCACCACGTATCGAACCACGGGAGACCGCAGCAGCCTTTCGATCGCCGGTCTGACTCCTGGACAGGAATACTGGCTCAAAGTGGACAGCCCCAATTTGGTGCCGACGCTCTACGACTTGAGTTTCAACGTTGCCGGACTTTCCGCAGACGAAATTGCGGCGTTGGACAATCCGCTCGTCATCGACCTTTCGTTGCGCGAAGACACCGAGCGTCGCGACGTCATCATTGGCGGAACGGGCGATGATGTTTTGCGGGGCGGCGCCGGTGAGGACTGGATCTTCGGCAACGAAGGAAACGATGTTCTTGTCGGGGGCGAGGATCGCAATGCGAGTGACCTCCTATTCGGAGGCCCCGGCGACGACACGTTCCAAGTCATCCCCGCCCCGCTGCCGCTGCTCGGCAATCAACCCGACACAAACTTCGATCCGGCCATCCGAACGTACCTTCCGACATTCAGCGAGCAATTGATCGGAGGCGATGGTACCGACCGCGTACTCTATCTCGGCGGCGACATCGACCGCCGAGGTTTCGATGTGCCGGACTACGCGGCGGTGCGCTACAACACCGGGTTGCACCGCTACGAGTTCACGAGCTTGGTCTGGGACATCGGTCAGCAGGAGTACTTGACCAAGACCGATTCGGAGGGCCGAACGGTCTTTGAACAGGAATACATGCTGTTCCAAACCCGCGATATCGAGCAGATGCAGTTTCTGCTGCAAAACGGTGACGACGTCCTTCATTTAGACCCCGAGTTTCAATTTCTTCCGCTCGACGGGACCTTTGACGCCGGCCTGTTCGACGAATGGGGATTCGACCGAGGCGATTTGGAGCAAGGTGCTTTCGAGTCGATCTTGATCGATGGTGGTGAAGGCGACGACTTCCTGTTCGGATCTCCAAAGACAGACCAAATTCTCGGAGGCCCCGGTGATGACTATATCGTCGGTGGAATCGGCAACGATGAGATCGATGGCGGTGGCGGAGCCGACACCATCTTTGGCAACGTGCCGACGAGCAATGCGATCGATGCGTATCCATTTGCGCCGGAGAAGCCACAGTTCTTCGAGTTCTTTGACTTCGAAGATGAAGTGTACGAATACGATTTGGCACGACCCTTCTTGGACCTCGTCGATCCCGGACGATCCGGCGTGGAACTCAATGAGGGGATTCCGGTGGGGGCCATTCTGCATTACTCCTTCGATGATCCAAGCAACCTAGGCCGCGATGATTCAGGCAACGGAAATGACGCCACAGCTTTGACGAGCGTCAGTTCCGATGCCGACGGGGTTTCCGGAGGCGCGGCGTCGTTTGACGATGCCGCGGCATTGATCTCGGTCGGCGCGACCGCTGTTGCACAGGGTGGGGAGTGGACGGTATCCGCGTGGTTCGATTCACTGATCGACACACCCAACTGGAACACGTTGTTCGGAAACTCCGTGCAGACACAAGTCTCGGTCCCCGACACCGACGGTGTTTCACTTGGTTCTTGGAACGGTGCCTTCCAGGACAGCGGTGGTGATCTGGATGTCTCGATCCGAGGCTGGCAGCAGATCACCGCGGTCGGTCGCGACAATCGAACGCGTTTCTACCTGAACGGTGAATTGGTCGGGATCAGTAACGTCGCCGTCACGGGTGGAGTCACGACGATCGGGAACTTCAGTTCCGGCACCGAATTGTTCGCCGAGAAGCTGGATGAGGTTTACATCTTCGATCGCGCGTTGGACGATGCCCAAGTCACGCGCCTCTACGATTCTGTTGGCGGTGCACGAAGTGCTTTCGCGGATGAAGTCTACGGCGTGGTTGATTCCGTCGTGACGGCGGCTCCGCAACAGGTGCAGCGGATCGGCGATTTCAACGACGATCAGCACGATGATTTCTTCATCTCTGGTGGCGATGCGAGTTACATCGTCTTCGGGCCTTGGTCCCTGGATGACTTGACGGAGGTCAACGAGCAGGCGGATATCGTGATTCCGCACTCAGTACTGGGGCAGCCTGCGGAAACCTTCGGAGACATCAACGGAGACGGAGTTGACGACGTTGTTTTCTCTCGTCGTGTCGATCGTTCTACGGAAGTCACGCTCATCTTCGGAGGTCAAGTCGCTGGCGTCGCACCCGGTGGCGACCTCGTTCAGTGGCCGCGAGCATGGAATGAGACGTTCGTCAGCGAGACGCTTGACTCGACAAACAGTCGATCGTTCACGCTGAATGATGCCCAGCTCTCACCCTTTGATGTTCGAATCGAGGTCGTGAACTACAACGGCGATTCGAATGCGGACCTCTTGATTAGCTCAAGGTCCGCGAACGAAACGCTTGGTACGGGTGCGACGGATGTCGTCGGGACACTCCCGGTTCTGCAAACAAACCAAGTCTTTACGTACTTTGCCGGTGGCGAAATCTTTATTGTCAAAAACGACGACACCGCAGGGTTCTGGTCCCACGAGGGACGACTCGTCGAAATCACAAATTTCCCAAGCGTTGGTGGCAACGTCATCGCCTCCAACTCTTTCGTTGATTTCAACGGCACACTGCACTTCGCGAGCATTTCCAACAACTCCCAGATCTGGAGGGTGACCACCGATTCGAACACGGGAACGGCGACGGCTTCGCAGGTGACCAACCTGGCGGGTACGCCCGACATTTTGGTGCAAAGTCTCGTTGCGGTCCCACGACCTGACGGCTCCGTGAGCGATCTCTACTTCACTTTCAGGGACGGCTGCGATTTCAACGCCAGTCTCTGTAGCGGGACTCAGCAAGTGCGCAAGATTGATGGCGTGACGGGCGCCGTCAGCACGTTCTCCTCGGCAAGTCGAGAGGTCCTGCAAGCACTTGAATTGAACTCGGAAAGTACACGTTTCGGCTACGTCTCTGGAAACGTCAATCGCACTCAGAACGTGTGGTTGCACATTGTCTCACGAGATAGCAGTACCTCCGAGCGCGTGTTGGACGTTGAGAGGTACTTCCCGGATTTGATCGTGCGAACGACAAATCCGGTCACGGTGGCGACCGATCTGCTAGGCGTCGCGGGAGTCGCCGCCGCGGGCGAAGACGGGTTGCTTCTTCAGTACGACGGAACCTACGACCCGCCTTCGGGACCGTCTTTGAACCTTGGTTCGGAGCTCTTTTTCGTCTCAAACATCGGCTTCGGAACGCCCAACACACCGACGATTACGCCGATCGACCTTCTCCCAGGTTCCGCGGGCTCCAATCCTCATGATTTGATCGCCGTCGGCAACGTGTTTTACTTTATCGCGACAGCCGGTCCCGAGGGAGAGAGTCTTTGGCGTTACACGTTCGAGGATGGCGTGAGCCAAGTGCTGGACGAGAGCGGCAATCCTATCTTGGATGTGTCACGGCTTGAGGCTCTGGGCGGAGACTTGCTGTTCAGGCGAAACGAAGCGGTCTGGAGATTCGACGGCGCGCGTGCGACGGTGTTGTTTGGTCAAGACGAAACGGCCACACCGTTTGCACGGGCGAGCGGCGCGGATGACCTGCTCGTCATCAACGATGGAGTTTTCTACTATCGCTACACCGATGACAATGTCGGATGGGTTCTCAATGGTGGAGAGATCGTCCAAGGAATCCCGACTCGCCAAGACGGTTCGCTTAGCACACAAGGCGTGTTGACCAAATTGCGACGGCCTGAGCTCGGCATCGCTTCGACGAGTGACTTTGAAGCAAAAACCATTGGTGATCTCGATGGGGACGGCACCGATGAGATCGCGATTTCACATGACGCGGGTGTGGTGATTGCGACCGGCAGCACTTTCGTCGAGCAACCAAGCGTCGTGGCGACACTCGCGTTATCGCCGACCGGCATCGACGCGAATAAGACGTTTGCACTCGGCGACCTCAACGGGGACGGATATGACGACTTTGCGATTCGAAACGGAACGCAGATCGTGGTCGTTTATGGCACATCCGATCTCGATCGTCTCTCGATTCCGACGAACTCGGTGATCAACGGGTTTGACGAAGACGCATTGCTTTCGGTTACGGCAGGTGACTTCAACGGTGATGGTGCCCAGGACCTCGCGATCCTTGATTCGATGGTATCCCAGGCCTATGTGTTTGATTCCTACACGGGAACCACTCCGATCGACCGTCGATCGGCCAACCTGGTTCAGATTTCGCCTCAGTCGGTGCAGTTGGACCTTGGATTCACCCGAAAGCAGTTCGCGGACCAGCAAGTCATTCAACCGAATGATTTGACCGTCAGCGTCGACGGTAGAAGCGATGTGGCGGCTGGGTCCGGCGGGACGGTCGGATTCGAAGTCTCGGTGATCGGCAATTTGGTCACGCGGACGCAGCTCGGGACGGCCTTCTCTTTCTCAACCGAGGTCGTTGACGAGACCGTCTTCGTCGAGATCGAAGTCGGCGCCGGCGATACCTCCGCTACGATCGCGAGCAAGCTTGATGCGGCATTGAACACCACTCCGCTTGCACCCTATCTGGAGGCGACTCTGGACGCGAATCGAATCCGAGTGACAGCGGAGCTTTCGAGCATAACGGCCCCCACAACCATCGGGGGAACCGAACTGCGGCTCGAGGTCCGAGAAGTCTCGGGCTTTGGCGAATTGCTCGCGACCGAAAGGGGCGCATTCGACGTCAATCAGGATCGCTTCGATGACCTGTTGGTCGGTGCGGGAGGAACGTTTGACGTCGCCAACAGTCGAGCGGAGTTTACGAGCAACACCTTCGTGATCTATGGAACGCCGACACGCGTGAGTCTGCCCGCGGACTTCGAGGTTCTCGAAAACTTCAGCGTTTCGGGGAGCGGCTCGTTCATCGCCGATCGTGGAACGGGCCGCGCCGAGACGCTCGATTACGGAGGTGAGCCGTTCACATTGAATTCCGAATCCGGTGAATCCTGGTTTCAGTTTTCAACGCTCGGCGATGGAATGGAAGGCAACTGGATTCGCTTGGACGGAAATGTGGTTGCCGATTTGATTGATCAGAACGGAGGCCTGCTGCGTCAATCACAGTCGATCATCGACCTTCGTACCATCGAAGCGGGTACGTACTACTTGAGAGTTCATACTCCGGCCAAGCGAATTCGATTTGATGCTGCTCCGACGCTCGACTTTGATGCCGACAACGCGAACGACGGTAGCCTGACCGTCTGGGAAAGCGGGCAATCAGCAACGTTCGATGCGAATCTGACCGGTGCAACCTTGGACACAAACGTGACAAGCGGTCGCGGTATTGAGAGCGCCTACCGTTTCACTGGATCGGGTAGCGGAGGCACGTTTGAGTCGCTTGAAGACCTTTCACCATCGACCTCCTCAAGTAGCGCGGCTTGGGAAGTTTGGTTCCGTCCGAGCGATCTGACCGGGAACGAGGTCCTTTTCGAAAGTGGTGGTACAGCCGACGGAGTATCGATCAACCTCGTTGAGGTAAGCGAAGGTTACCGAGTCGTCTTCGCAATTCAAAATGGGGCGACTAACAATTACCAGGTTTACTCGGATCTCATCACCGACAACGCCGAATTCGTCCAAGCGGTGGCCGTCTACGATCGACCGAGACAACGGCTCGAACTCTTCATCGACGGCGTTGCGACGGGCACGGGAGTCGAGACCGACGGTTTGAACGACTGGGCAGGAGGTGACAATTCCGGGATCGGTCGGATCAACGGCGGCTTCGGTGGTGGGTCGGGATTGACCGGTCTCACTTTCGGTCAATTCGATGGAGAGATCGCCGCGGCTCGCTTCTATGAGTCGATCGACCTCGAGAGTTTCGTCAGCATCGAAGACCCGCTTTCACCGTTTACGATCCGCTTCGACGCCCCCGTGCGAGGCCAACAAAGCGCGATCGAATCCGACGGAAGTCCCGACCGCGATCTGATTCGAGGTGGTGACGGAGACGACACCATTGATGGCAACCATCAGCTCGATCGGATCTTTGGCGGCAGCGGCGCGGACATCATTGTTGGAGAACTCACGGAACTTCGTGATGGCGAGATTGCCGACGCCGATCTCACCCTCGGGCCGGCGAGCGAGTTGTCTTTCGGCAATCGCATCGTCGCGCTCGATCCCGTCGTGGTGACCACCGAAAGTGTGCGACTGGAGTTCTTCGATGATTTCGAATCGGGCACTTTTTTCCAGTGGCAAACCGTTGAAGACGCAACGATCGATGGCGCCGGCATCGGAGAGCCCAGCGGCGAGTTTTCGGCGCGGCTCAATGGCAATCCTGATGGAAGCGATTTGATCGTCTCGCCGACATTTGATCTGTCCGATGCCCGCTCGGCGACGCTGTCCTACAACTATCAGCGACAAGGGGGCGGTGAGTCGCCCGATCCCAATGACGACCTTGTGATCGAGTATCGCGCCTCCTCGGTGGGAGGTTGGAACGAAGCCAAGCGACATCTCGGAAATGGAAACGGGATCGATCGAACAGACGTGTTCTATCCCGAGTCGTTTGACGTTCCGCAAACAGCTCTGACAAGGGAGTTCGAATTCCGATTCCGTCGTGCAAACGGAACGTCAGGGGCATTCGATGATTGGTTCGTCGACGATGTGCGTCTCGTCTCCGAAATCGGAATGCAACCGGAGTTGCGAGCGGCGGTCGCGGAGGCTGCGGGCGATCCCGCCACTTCGGTCGGGCACGCGCTTCGATTCGACAACGATCTCGCGACCATTCCATCTGAGGCGCTGACGGACCTGCGGACGTTCTCTTTCTCAATCTGGGCAAACCCTGACGTCATGACACAGGGACAGCTCTCTACCGTGGTGCATGGACTGAGTGAGTCTGGAGCATCACCGACGGAACCTGATCGGAACGAGTTCTTTTTCGGCTTCGATACCAGGAATGAGCAAGACTATATCCTTGTTGAAGCGGCAACCCGAGGATTAGTGCCGTTTGCCATTCCCGAGGATTTTGATCTCTATGACTGGCATCACTATGTCTTTGTGCGTGATACCGTTGAAAATCAACTCCGACTCTGGGTTGATGGAATCGAGTTCTTTTTGCCAAACGGGAATCAAGTAACGGAGTCGAGTGATCGATCCCTATTCATCAACGAGACCGGGCAATCGCCGGGCGAGATTTCCATCGGGCAGCTTCAAACGGATGTTCCGGGCGGCGGCTACATCCCTGAACGCGCCTATCACGGCGAGATCGCAGAATTGGCGTTCTGGAATCGCCCGCTGACCCAACAAGAGACCATCGCACTGACGAGCGGCTCGGTGGATCCCGACTCCGAGGGACTGATCGGACACTGGCCGTTTGATGAACCCTTCGGTTCGATTCTTCGCGACCACTCGCCGAGCGGTTTTGATGCGACACTTGGCGGTACCGATGCGGAAACGAATGACGTGTTGACGTCACCTGAGCGTGAATTGGGAGGACCGGTTCGTCGGGAATTGCGCATCGAGTATCCATTGACCGCGACCGATGTCGCGCAGATCGAATCCGTCGACGCGAGTGAGCGTGGAATCGTGAGCCTGCGTGACGTCGATGCGCTGGAGAATATTCGCTCGCTCGATCTGAGTGGCAACACCGGACTGACTGACATCGCACAGCTGACAACACTGGAGCAACTCGAATCGCTCGACCTCGTCGGAACCGGTGTCGATCTCAGTGATTCGGCGACACTGGATGTCCTGAGTCAACTTTCCTCTCTCGATCATTTGACGCTACCGAGTAACCGTGAAATCGTGATCGCGTCGGAGGACTTTGAAGGTGCAACGCTCGATGATCGGTGGGTCACATTCAGCAGGACTCCGCAGGGCGAGATTGCGCTTTCGAGCACGGCGGGAGCTGCCAACGGTTCCCAGTCTCTCGTCATGAGTAGTGTCGGAGACGCGGCGGGCACCGTTGTTCACAGTAACATCGCGATTTGGACGGTTGACCTTGAGGCTGCTATCTCGCCGACATTGCGGTTCGCCTTCCGGAATCTCGGAGACAACATCGATCCCGTTTTCTCATCCTTCGGCGAACTCCGTTCTTTGGATGGCGTGGCGATCAGCACGGATGGGTTCGAGTGGCATCCCATTTTTGTCGCCACAACCGTCAGGGAATTCACGGACTACGAAGTGGACTTGGTGGCGGCAGCCGATGCGGTCGGGTTGTCGCTCGATGGTGAGCTGCAGATCAGCTTCAAGCAAGTCAATCGTTTTCCGAGTCTGACAACACCGGGGATCGCCTACGACAACCTTCGGATCGTGGACGAGATCCCCGTTGTCACGCCGGGAACGAACCATATGATTCGAGAAGGCGAGACGTTTAGCACGACCGGGTCGCAGTTAACCGTAACGACGGAGTCTGTCGACGAAGTGAGCCTTCAACTCAACGGTTCTGGTGGCCGCGTCAGCCTCGGTTCTCCTTCAGGGCTTACCAGTCTGGTCAACGATTACTCCGTCGCGGCGTGGATTCGTCCCGACTCCGTTTCCGGGATTCGACGAATCATCGGTGCCGGCTTTAACAATGACGGGTGGGGATTTGGTTTGAACCAGGACCGGCTGTTGTTCACCACGTATGGGCAGCGTGACTACATCCAGACGAATTCGAGCATTGCGATCGGTGAATGGACACATGTTGCAGCCACGATCAACTCTGCCAACACCGTTGAATTCTTCGTCAATGGCGTATCAGTCGGCTCATTGACGGATAGCCGAATCGGGAGCCCCTCTTCGACTCCTTTCACGATTGGGTCCCGCAGTACGCTTGAGTACTTCGATGGTCAGATCCGTGATGTGGGTGTCTGGAGCAAGGTGCTGGAACCGGTTGAGATTGACGCACTCGCTCAGGGTGCGATCGGGGTCAGTTCGGGAAGTGAAGTCGGATTTTGGCGACTGAACGAGGGATCGGGTTCGATCGCAGCTGAACTACTCGGAAGTGGAATTGATGGGACACTGCAAAACGGTGCGACGTGGAGCGTTGTTCCCACTGGCACGACGTACCCGAAAACGACCGTTGGTTTCGTCCCGATCAGTGTTCCCGGTCAAGACGATGATGTAGTGCTGATTAACTCGGGTGGCGTTCAAGTCCCGGTTTACGTGCGAAACGTGGAGCCGAGTCTGACAGTGCCCTCCATCTCGGGCGTGATCGAAGGCCAAACCCTCTCGATCGGGCCAAGCTTTGGAAGTGCAAGCAGCAGCCGCGTGCTTTCGGTCGACGACATGGTTCTTGGGGACTTCGTTGTTTCCGATCCTTCTCTATCGGATGTTGCCAACATGGTGACCGAGGTGACCCTTACCGATCCCACTCAGCAAACGACGAGTCTGATCGAAAACGCCATCGAATTCGACGACGATGCGATCAGCCTTTCGAACAACGCTTTGGATGGAGCGACCAATCTCACCATGTCGTTTTGGCTCGCGACCGAACAAGCGGGCAACCAGACCATTCTGAGCGCCGCCAACTCCGAACACAGCAAAGAATTCACCCTGATGCTCAGCAACGGAGATCAGTTCTCACTCTTTGTCGGCCAGGACACCGGCTTCCCTGCGGTGGTGTGGAATCTGCCAGCGCCGTTGAACGACGGCCGCTATCGTCATGTCGCCATCACACGAAACCTTGAGTCCAACGAACAGGGTCTCTCGGAGTACACGTTGTTCGTGGACGGTTCGCTGATCGGCGTACAGACTTTGGCTTCCCAGGAAGCACTGAACGTCGAACGAGGAGGACTGTTCCTTGGCCAAGACCAAGACGTGTTCGGTGGTGGCTTTGATGCCAACGAAGCGCTTCGGGGATCGCTGGATGAGTTTGTGGTCTGGGACCGTGTACTCACTCCGACAGAGATTCGTCGCGTCCAAGCGGGCGAGATCGAACAGACGGATGGAAGCCTTCGCATCTACCTGCCATTCGACGAGGGCGCCGGCAACGCTGCACGCGACCGCGGCCCATTTGGATTGGACGTCAACCTCGCTGGGCTTCTGCCATCGCAGGTTCCGGCGTGGACCAACGACTCCCCGTTTCAAACCCGGCCGTTGGCTCACTACGCGTTCGATGGCGGCACCGCCCAAGACTCCAGCGGTGACAACGACGGTTCGCTGATCGGTGACGCAAGTATCGTCAACGACGCCGAGCGTGGTATGGTCCTCGAGTTGGACGGTGTGGGTGACTTCGTTGACATCCCGAACTCCGTGCTCAATCCCATCGAAGGCGCCGTCTCGGCTCGATTCAAGTTGGATGCCATCGGTGGTTCACAATACATCTTCGGCAATCAAAATGGCGCCGGCGGAAACCGGGTTTACGTCGCCGTCAATGGTTCTGGAACGCTCGTAGCGCGGCTCGACGACTCGAACAACATTTCAGGCGGAAGCGTTCAGCCTGGCCAATGGTACGAAGTGCTGCTTGTTTGGCGAGCAGACGGTACCGGCGAATTCTTCGTCGACGGAACGAGCGTTGGAACTCGGTCGGGTCTGTCGTTCGATGCCGGCATGCAAAACCGCGTCAACATCGGCAGTCGTAACACGTTGTCCGACTTCTTTGCGGGACAGATCGACGACGTCAAAATCTTTGATCGGGCCGTCACGGTCGAGCAAGCGCGGGGCCCGCAGTATCAATTCGTCGACGACGGGACCTACACCCTAACGGTCACCGCCCGCGACGACGACGGCGGAACCGTCACGTCAGAGACCGAGATCGTTGTCGCCAATGCGGATCCCATGATTGGGGATTTGGGGGTCGATGAAGCGCTCGAGCGACAGATTGGAGAGCCGATTTTCCTTGATGCGACCGGTTTGGTGACGGATCCAGGTGAGGAAACCACCTTCCGCTACTTCTGGCAGGTCGATGCGAACAACGGTCAGCCGGTCGCTTCGGGGGACTCGCCCGAGTTCGAATTCACGCCACTCTACGCGGGCCAGTACCGTGTCACGTTGACCGTTTTCGATCCTGACTTTGATCCCGAGGTGATTCCGACAAGCGGATCGGAAGAGGTGACTTTCACTTTCAATGTGGTGCCCCAGTTCGAGATTGAGTCGCCAGGCTACGATTCCCTCGATCCGCCTCAAGTCGGCAATTGGGTCGACCTCGAGCAGACGGCGAGTTCCATTCCAGTCGCTACGCAAGGACTTCGTCGGGGAACGGATCTCATGGTCACACGATCCTAT
>JBCBOT010000020.1:0-51689 GCA_039821165.1 Planctomycetota bacterium
CGGCATCCGCATCGCCCGTGACGCGTCGCAAGAAGCCAAGTCAGTGGCCCTATCATGCCGTCAGTGCCGGCGTGTTGCTGGCCGTGGTGGCGGGCGTTTTTCTCTACAACCGAAATGGCGGTGGGCGTCGAGCCGCCGAAGCCGATGAGCGGGTTCTCGGGTCGCAAACGCCGAGCGACCGAGCAACCACGACTCGAAGGACATCAGAACAAAGACAGCCTCAACCGCAAGCGCGAAAGAAAACCACGCGACCGAGCGGGCTTGGGCTTGGATCAGATGGAAAGTTCGCGGATGTGTTGTCCGAAATCGAGTCCGCAAAGGACAATGCGGCAGGCACCCCGAAGGGTTCACCAGCCGCACCTGGCACATTCCAGCCACTCGGAGGTCGGCCTTATTCCAAGGCGAAGAAGTTGACCGCTGACGATTGGCCGGCCGACCTCAAACCCGTCGCTGAGTTTCCATCGTCTTTGAAGACGCGTTTTGATTGCAGCAATGGCTGGGGTTGGTTCGACGCCAAAGAAGATCGGCTCACGGTGAAGACGATCAAACGAAATAGTAGCCGATGGGTGAAGGACCCCGAATTCGTGTTCGCTGCGCAATCCGCCGTATCGCTTCGCACGTCGATCGTGAATTCAACCCACGAATCGCGAGTCGGGTTTTCTATCAGTGGAATTCGCGTCGGTCTCCGTCCCCGAGACGGCGCGGTACAGGTCTACCTTCGCGATCGAGGTAAGAACGTCGCCGAAGAGGTGATCCACACAATCAAGTCGAAGTCGCCACTCCGCTTGGTTCTTTACCGTGAGCCGTCCGATGCCCAGAAATTGTGTTGGATCGTCGGTGAAGTGAAAGAAGACGGGGTGATCTTTGGCGGAGAAATCACGATCGACGATTTCCCGGAGAAACCAGCTTTCAGTTGGTATGTCACGGCGCCTCGAAAGCCACCGTCGAAACCGTTTTGGATCGCGAACTTGATGCTTCGCGATTGACGATCAACTGCGGAGTGATCGCACGCCCCAGATGTCGTCCGCATATTGTTGGATGGTTCGGTCGCTGGAGAACCATCCGCTGGTCGCCGAGTTGATGATGCTCATGCGATTCCATGCGTCTTGATCTTGGTAGGCGTCGCCGACAGCGCGCTGTGCGTCGATGTAGCTGCGGAAGTCCGCAATCGAGAGCCATTGATCCGCCGGATTACGAAGGGCGGCGGTCAACATGTCAAAGATTCCGGGTTCGGAACCGTTGAAGTGTCCGGACTCGATCAACTCCATTACACGATGGATTTCAGGATCTGAGTCGATGATTGCATTCGGGTCATACTTCTTCTTTGTTTCCGCGACTTCGGCTGCGTCGAGCCCGAACAGGAAGAAGTTTTCTTCCCCGGCGCGTTCCCGGATTTCGATGTTGGCCCCGTCGAGGGTTCCGATGGTGAGAGCCCCGTTCATCATGAACTTCATGTTGCCGGTCCCGGAAGCCTCTTTGCCGGCCGTCGAAATCTGCTCGGAAAGCTCGGTTCCCGGGCAGATGATTTCCATCGAACTGACGCGGTAGTTCGGGAAGAAGCAAACCTTGAGTAGGTCTTGGGTTTCGGGGGCGGAGTTGACGACCGATGCGACGTTATTGATGAACTTCACAATCAGCTTGGCAACGTGATAGCCCGGTGCCGCTTTTCCACCGATCAGAACGCAGCGCGGCACCATGCCTTGAGTCTCGCCGCGACGGATGCGATCGTAGAGATGCACGACATGGAGGGCGTTGAGCAGCTGCCGTTTGTACTCATGGATTCGTTTCACCTGGACGTCAAACATCGCTGATGTGTCGAATTGAATTCCAGTGTTTTCACGCACATAGTCGGCCAAGCGAGCTTTGTTAGCCTGTTTGACCTGTGCCCAGCGATTGCGGAATTCGGCATCCTCCGCGTACGGAGCGAGCAGATCGATCTTGCTCAAATCGGCTTCCCATTCGGTGCCGATCGTGTCATTGAGCAAATCACGCAACAGCGGATTGCAGTGTGAAAGCCAGCGGCGTTGCGTGACACCGTTGGTCTTGTTGTTGAACTTGTCGGGCCAAATCTTGCAAAAGTCGGCGAACAATCCGTCACGTAGCAGTTCGGTGTGCAATTGAGCCACGCCGTTGACGGAGAAGCTCCCGACGATTGCCAGATAGGCCATGCGAATGTGCGGTTGGGCGCCTTCTTCGATCAGCGAGACGCGTCGTTGGAAATCAACGTCACCGGGGAAGAGCTTGGCGACGTTGGCGAGGTGCCGTTCATTGATCTCGTAGATAATTTCAAGGTGACGCGGCAACAATTGGCTGAACAATCCAACGGGCCAACGCTCGAGTGCCTCAGGAAGCAACGTGTGGTTTGTGTACGCCATGCAACGAGTGGTCACGGCCCATGCGTCATCCCATTCCAAACGGTATTGATCCATCAACAATCGCATCAGTTCGGGCACGGCACACGCGGGGTGGGTGTCGTTGAGCTGGAAGCAATTGGACTCGCCGAAATTGGAGAAGTCTTCGCCGTGTCGCGCGACCCATTTGTCGAGGACATCTTGGAGGCTGGAGGAGACGAGGAAGAACTGTTGCTTTAGACGCAGGATCTTCCCGTTTTCGCTCGCATCATTGGGGTACAACACCATCGAGATTTGTTCGGCGTTATTCTTCGCCGCGACGGCTTCGGGATAACTACCCGCGTTGAATTCTTCGAGGTCGAAGACGTCGGTCGCTTCGGCCTTCCAAAGCCGCAACGTGTTCACCGTTTCATTGCGATAGCCGGGGATGGGCATGTCATAGGGAATCGCAAGCAAATCGTGAGTCCCGACCCACTTGCTGTGCGGCTTTCCATTCTCGTCGTGATAACGCTCGGTGTGCCCGTAAAGCTGAACGGTTTTTGCGTCTTCGGATCGTTCGATTTCCCAGATATTGCCATCGCGCAGCCAGTGATCGGGTGCTTCGACTTGGCGACCACCTTCGATCAATTGCTTGAACATGCCGAATTGGTAGCGGATGCCGTATCCGGCGACGGGAAGCTCGAGGTTGGCGCAGCTGTCGAGGAAGCAAGCGGCCAGACGTCCAAGGCCGCCATTTCCGAGCCCCGCATCGTGTTCGAGGTCCGCCACTTCCTCCAGCTCGAGTCCGTATTGCATGAGCGTTTCGCGGACGGAGTCCTCGAGATCGAGGTTCTGCACGGCATTGTTGAGCGAACGCCCGAGCAAGAACTCGAGGGAAAGGTAGTGCACGCGGCGTTGATCGGTGGCGGCGAATCGTTTTCGAGTAGCTCGCCAGTGTTCGCAGACACGATCGCGCATCGCCAAGGCCAGGGCCCGGTAGTAATATTCGCGCGATCCGTTGTGATCGTGGTGCCCGAGCGAGTAGTAGAGGTGCCTTCTCAGCTCGTCACGAACCGAGCCCAATGCGCCTTGTTCCGAATCCATGGTGTCGATCGTCATCGTTTCGGTCGCTGTTCCAGTGGTCATATCGAGTCAGAGCTCACACAAGCTTGGGACGGGATAATAACGCTCGCACGCGGGGGGCGGCACTGGGGCAGAGGGAGCGTCGCCGCATAACCGCCAACCAAAGAAAAGTGGCGGTGAATCCCCCGAGACCCCGCCGAACGGCGAGTTTTCGCTTCCAACGCTAGGTCGGCCTAGCCTTCAATCGGTTCGATCGCGGAATGAATGGTGCCAATTTTTGCATCGCATCACGTTTGCTCGAGATGCATCGATTGCGACGATTTTTCCAGCCGCAGTTCCTGAACCGCAGTTCCTGAGAGCCGTGTCGGTTCTTCGTGATGATTACTCGGCGTCGATGGTGCTCATGAAACCGATCATCATCTCTTCGAAACTCTGGTCGCCCCAATAGACCGTGCGTCCAGGGTTCGGATTCGACAGGTTCGCCTCACTATTGTCGTAGGTTGCGACGCATCGAACCTCGGTCCCCCGGGGCAATCGCTTCGGTTCGTCAAGGATGTACTCGAGTTGCCAATTGAAGTCGTAGTTGGGAACGCTTAGAAGAGTTTCGTCGGTTCCGTCGGGGTAAAACGCTTTGTAGCTAAACGACTTGCCCCGCAGGTGCATGTGCGGCGTCATGCTGAGCAGCATTTCGTCGCGACGCACGCGGTACTTCGCGGTGACCTTGTAGTCCGAGTCATTTGGCGGGATCGCGAAGTCGTGTCGGATAGCGATTCGGCCATTCAGTTTGTGTTGGACATCTTTCTCGTCCATGAAGCAGACGCCCAAATAACTGAGGTCCGATTGCTTGCTGCCGTTGGGCGTGTAGTGCATTTCGAAGAGAAGGCGACTCTTCGCGGGGACATGAATCGCGATTCCATCCCCGAAGTGCATCGGAACGGCACCCGGAGCGTATCCGGCAAGCATGTGTTCCAGTCCGGTTCGCTTGCCCGGTGCGATCACGTAGACCACGATATGGTGAACGACGCTCGAATTCTGGGGGCGTGCTTCGGCTGCATAAATGAACTTGTCTTCGTCCCAACCGGGATCCACGACGAATCGCTTGTAATCGACAACGCCTTCGGCGGGCACTTCAAAGGGAGTGTCGCGCATCTCAATGATTTGATCCGGCTCAGGAATCTTCCAGCCTTTCGTGAACTGGGGCGGTGATGGCAGGTCACTCGCGTCACCTTCGGGCATTCCGTTTTCGACCCATGTGAAGATCAAGTCTTTTTCGCGTTCGCTGAGCCTAGCATCGTTCGCGAATTCCCCGTGTGCGGGATCGGCCGACCAGGGTGGCATTCGGTTGTCTTCGATGACTTCGAGAATCGTGTCTTCCCAGCCCTGGACATCTTCGAAGCTCTCAAGCGTAAAGGGAGCAAGCTCCCCTTCGCGGTGACAGCTGACGCAACGGGCATTCAAGATCGGCGCGATATGTTTCGTGAAAGTGATCTCGCCCGTCGGTTCCGATTTCTTCACGCGACCGATATGACAACCGGCGGGTTCGGTCGACGGCACCGAAATCGGTTTGCCGGCCAAGGCTTCTTGAATCGCCTGCGCTAGTTCTCGTTTGACGGTTTTTTCTCTGGAGTAACCGACGCCGTATTGGTCGTCGATCCGGCCGTGGTAGAGGACCGTTCGGTCCTTACCGAGCAAGAAAACCTCAGGAGTGCGTTCGGCGCTGAGTTCATCTGCGACTCGGTTGCCGACGTCTTTCAGCATCGGAAACTCGATGTCGTGCCGGTGAACGAACGAAGCAATCTCTGTCAGGCTGTCCTGATTGTTCGAGTTGATGCCGATGATTTGGACGTCCTCGCCGAACTCCTCCTGCAACTGGTTCAGACGCGGCCCGTAGAGCTTGGCGAGTGGGCATTCGGTGCCGAGAAACGCGAGAACCACGAGTTCCCGTTCACCGAATTCACTCAAAGCAACCTTTTTGCCGTAGCAGTTGTCGAGGGCGAATTCGTCAACTGTGGTTCCGACCGGCGATTTCGTCGTGGGCTCGGCTAGCACGGGGAGTGCAACGATGGCCGCGGAAAACAACGCCAAAAGGATGCGAGACGGTCGCTTCATCAGACGGTTCATTTGTGGAGGGGAACGATAGCAATCGGACCTTTATGATAGGAGAACGCCGCCCGAATGTCCGTAGCAATTCACGCCGTCTCACCCCGGTTTTCAAGGCATTTTGATTGGTGAGAATGGGGCCATTGGTGACCGGAAGGTCTTGCTGCGGCCGTCGAGGCGCTGTTGTTCGTCGCTACCGGCTCGTCGTCGCCCCTCCCGGTTCGTGGCGGATTTTTGAGACGAAAGTCGGTTGCGCCGAGGGTTGTCTTGCAATCGTTCAAAACGAAGGGAAATGACGTTGAAGATCCGAGTTGCGAACCCGAGTGACGCGGATGAGATCATTCGCATTTATGCACCGTCGATCATCGACTGTGCCACTTCGTTTGAGGCAGTCGTTCCTACCGCAGATGAGATGCGAACGAGGATGGCTCGGGCGTCCACTACGCATCCTTGGATCGTTGCCGATGAGGGCGATCATTTGAGCGGCTACGCGTATGCTATCCAGTTTCGTAGCCGTGACGCCTATCGATTCAGTGTTGAAACGACGGTGTACATCGATCCGGCGCATCACCGGCAGGGGCTCGGACGCAAATTGATGACGGAACTGCTAGAGCGGCTCGCGGCTCAAGGTCATCATCTTGCGCTCGCGCTTGTCACGTTGCCGAACGAGGGGAGCGTTGCACTTCACGAATCGCTGGGGTTTGAAAAGGTCGGCGTGATTCCCGAAGTCGGTTTCAAACTGGATTGTTGGCACGGTGTCGGAATCTGGTCGTTGAAATTGCAACGCGATTGACTCGGTTGCTCAGAACTCAATCCCTCGACTTCGCCCGACAAATGAGCGTCGTGGCCACTCTTGAAAGCTTGACGATGCGAAGGTCGCTATTCGCCGTTTCTTCGCCGTGACAGCGAACGCAGTGTTGTTTCAGAAAAGACTCAACCGATTCGTCGGCCTGCAGAGTGGCAGCGGAGAATAGGATCAGCAAGACGGCCGATCGCACCAAACTTGCTCGCAACAATTCGAGTCATCGCCCGCAAGTTTAACTCATCTCTGTGGTGATGCATCGGGGACGCTCAGGCAAAGTCGAGGCTTGTGCCGTGTCGGTTGAGGTATTGTCCATAGTCTTGGCCATCCACGTCACCGTCTTCGTTGCTGTCGAATCGGGCATCGTAGTTTGCGGTGTCGGTCGTGCTGAGCAGTGCTGCGACGAACTCCTCGTAGTCCACGTCGTCGACATCACGATCGCCGTCTTGGTCTCCGAACAGTCGAAAGAAGCCGTCGGTGGCTTCGTCGCCGTAGACGTAGTCATCACCACCAACGCCATCACCGTTCCCGTCGAGTGCCGTGCCGCCGACCGAAACCCGCGAGGCATTGATGGTCAGTTCATAGTTTCCGTCGGCCAAACTCGGCGCGCCCGCGGATGTTTCAACTGCGGGGCCCGCTTCGAATTGGATGCAAATGATTGTCGCATCGTTCATGGTCTCGACAGTCGTTGTGACATTGACCTCTTCCTGACTCCCGCGACGAACAACACGGACCACGTCATTTTGTGATGTATCGACATCCACGACTGCGTCAAACGCGATCACGAATCCGTTCACAACGGAACGCTGTGCACTGCCAAAATCGATTTGCGCGACCTGAGGGGCGGTGGTTGTCTCGCTGGGCGTTTCTTCGACACTCGACTCTTCGGTCACGTCGCCAATTTCGTTCGACGGGGGCTCGTCAGTGGATGGATCCTCGTCGACGACATTATCGTTTGGTTGAGTGTCGTCGGTACCGACGGCAGGGACGCTTTCAACCTCGGTTTGGCCAAGTGCTGTTTCGTCTTGAGTCTCGATCACTTTGTGCGGAGGCAGTTCGGTCGTCGCGAGCGCGCCCATGAAGTCACTCGCAGTCTCTGCGATGGGGGTCGGCGCGGCGTGGGGATCGCCGTAGGCAAGACACATTGACTGTGAATCCGCATCACCCGAAAGTGCATCCGCCGCCAACAGCTTCCGCAATTCCAGTTCCTCCGTGACGCAAAGACGCACACATGGGCGAGGCATATCGATTTCCGAAGCTTTTGAGACAAGTCTTGAAGCAGGCTCGGATTGTAGTCCGCAACGAATTGGCCTTCCAATATGAGTTTGACCTCTAGGCTTGCCCGCACGGGGGCGTCTGCTTTTCCTGGCGTCCTGGACCGCAATGCGGATTGAGTGCATCAAGCACAGACTGACCTACGCCGATGACGATGCGGACCCGGTTGGTTCCGTCTCGTCGCCGTCCGGCGATGGCCTGTGTTTCTGGAGTGACTCGGGCAGAAGGAGCCTTGTAATGCTGGGATGACGCACATCGACTTGCCGACGCCGTCGAAGGCCGAAGAACACTCGCTTTTCCGAGACACGATGAAGCTCGGACCACGGGATGAACAATGTTGAGTGTCCGGTGCGAAATGGAAAGTGGGTTGCGATCCGTATCCCAGATTCGTTGACGGTGAGTTTGACGCAGAAGATTTGGCAAAGTGCTGGCCGCCCAAAGACACCACAAAATCTCGCCGACTGCTCGCGCGGGCTTTCGTCATTCAAGCCAGGGCGTTGATCGGCGAACTGATTGGTGTTGAATGTGCTGGGCCAAGTTGGAGGACTCGTTCGGAGCAGCGAAATGCAGTGCCAATTGAGAGGTCGCGGAATCCGCGTAACGCGTCCGCAGGCATTTCGCTTGGGTTTTCAGCCAGATCATGATTCGCCGGACGATGCGCTCGGCGAGGCTCGCACGAACCCGAACGAACGAAGGATCCTCACAGTGTCTCACTCCCGAATCTCGATCGCTCTCGTTTTCCTCGGTCTCTTTCTGATGCCGATTGCTCGCCCCGCCCAAGCACAGTTTCAGACTCAGGCGATCTACGCGATTGACACGCCGGGCAGCTTCTTCAACTACCTGCAAGCCTACTATGGAGTCGGGTTCGATCACTTCGATGGCGATGATGACGGAACATCATTACACAATCAGTACTTGCTCTCTTATCTCGGCATGATCATCTACTCCGACGATCTGAGCCTGAGCGATTTTGAAGACTACCTTTGGATGCGTCTTGAGAAACTGAACGTTCATGACATTGAAGTCTTCGGGAACAACGTGAGCGGTGCCGACGGCGCCGTCATCACCACCGCCGATTCGGTGATCGTCGTCTTCCGTGGTACGTCCACCGAAGGCTTTGGCGGTGGCGGGATGGACCAGATCGCCGACATCAATATCGACCCTGTCACCGTCGACTACCCCGAACGCCGTGTTCAAATCAAAGACGGGATCTGGGACGCGGTCGCTCCGGTGTATGCGAACATCGCCAAGTCCGTCGAGGAGAAAGCGGCCCGCGGCAAACGTGTCTGGGTGACGGGGCATAGCCTTGGTGGCGCCTGTGCCGCTCTGACGGCGTTTCGTTTGCACTACGAAGACCGAATCGAAGTTTCAGGGCTGCAAACGTTCGGAGCATTGGCGGCCGGAGATGCAAAGTTCGTCGAGATGGCAAACTTGGCTGGCCCGAACGGAGTCGCCTTGGCCGACGTGACCGTGCGTTTCGCTCACTACGAAGACCCCGCGCCGACGCTTTTCAATGCATGGACCATCACGAGGAACAAGGTCTACTACAAACACTTCGGTGCGACTCAGACCATCTTCAGTCGCTACATGATTTGGCCAACCAACTTTCCGCTGCACGAAGCCGTTCCGTTCTGGGAGATGCCCGAGCGGTTGGGCGGAATTCACATGGAGTATGAACTCGCCGTTCGAGACGAGGTCGAAGACGCGGTTGTCGAAACGGGAGACTATGTGCTAATGGATCTGCTCTACGACGTGATCCCGCACCAGTTCTAGAGACCTTGGCGGAGCGACTCGCCGCCGACGCCAAGCATGCTTCACTTCAACACAAGACCTGGCACGTTATGGACGCGTCAGGTTTTGATCGTTGGTGGCGGAGACAAATGGCTTGCACCCCTGGCACAGAAGAACGAGACAAGAACGTTCTTATCGAATGTGTGCTAGTGCACTTACCAGAGTCGGGTGTACAAACTCGAATCCGGATTCGAGCAGACGTTGTGGCAGGACGCAACGACCATTCATGACCGGCCAACGAGCAACAGGGAGCCGGTGTGCGTCCGCTTGCAATGCCAGGTTGCTCGCTTGCGCAGTGGCTCGTGAAGTCCACGCACAAGGTCTGGCTCGATCGCGGCGAGTTCCGAAACGCAGTGGATGAGGTGCAGGTCGAAATTGCGTTTCGCGAGCATCGCTTGAACCAAACTGATTCCAGAATGGAGAATGTGCAGGGTGACGCCGGTAAGGCCGTAGAGCAACTCTCCAAGCCGGTCGATGAGATGTTCGCAGTGTCGGCGGTCCTTCGAGTCGCGCAGCTCATTGAGAGCGGCAACAAGGATGTGTTTTCGCTCCAGCGGAGCAACCAGGCTTTGGTCCGCAAAGACGGAGTGGAAGCGATTTCGAATTTTGGGTGTCAACGAGCGGATGACTGGTTCGAGGACGCCAAAGCATTGTTTCTTCCCGGCGTGACGCAGAAGCCGCTTCCAAACACGGCGTCCCGTACTCGCGGGGTTCGCGAGGTCATCAATTGCGATCATGGAGAAGTGGACAATCGGGACTCCGTTTCGGTTCGCAGAGCGGCCTTTGGTGCCTTGATCGATACTCCGGGCCGCTATCGTACCGGTCCCGCGTGCTCTCATTTGGAAAGGCAAACGGCTGAGGATTGCGTTCTTGATAGAGCGAACGAAGCCAGATTGACCGGGATTTCACTGCTTGGTCGCTGCTCGCCGACTCTTGAACGTACTGTTCGGGTGTCGTGTAGACCCTGGGCAACAGAATCTCGGGTCACAGAAAGCGGCTTGACGAGCGGGCTGATTCGATGAAAACAGTCGGTAGGCGCTGCGTCGATGTTGCTTCATTTCATTTTTGCCAACAGGCCGTCATGTTTTTACGGATACCTCGTTCGTTTGCTCGTGATCTTTCGTTCGTTTTTGTCGCATCCTGGATCGGCCTTGCGGCGCCAAACTCAATGGCCGCCGAAACGGGCTACCTCCTGCCGCCCGAAGAGGTTGTGGACATTATCGATGCCGCGCCGGCACCGCTGGTCAGCCTTGATCCGACGAATACGTGGATGATGCTGATCGAGCAGGACGCGATGCCGAGTATCGAAGACGTGTCGCGGCGGATGCTTCGCTTGGCGGGGACACGAATCGATCCAAAAGCGAGCGGTCGCTTCCGAACCAGCTTCTACCGTGGCTTGGTGTTGCAGAAGCGTGGCGAAGCGAAGGGAACTCGAATTCCACTGCCCGAGGATGTCAAAATTGCGGGGGTGGATTGGTCGCACACGGGGAAGTACTTCGCCGTTTCGATTGTTGGTGAGCAAGCTCAGGAGCTCTGGGTCGGCAGTGTTGACGACCCGAAGAAGCTGACCAAATTGACAGACCGATTGAACACGGTCTTGGGTGGATTTCAGTGGCTACCGGATGCAGAGCATCTTGTCTGCACACTCGTTCCCGAAGGACGTGGTGCGGAGCCCGTTGTCGACCAAACACCGACGGGGCCCAGCATTCAGGAATCCGTTGGCAAGACGTCACCGACGCGAACGTATCAAGACTTGTTGACCAGTCCGGCTGACGAAGACCTGTTCGACCACTACGCGTTGACGGAACTCGTGGTGTTCGGGGTCGATGGTAGTCGCTCGATGCTCAGCAAAGCGAAAGCGTTCATCGGAATGCAGCCGTCGCCGGACGGCCGCTATTTGATGACCACCCGGATCAAGCGGCCATACAGTTATCTCATGACCTACCGCAGCTTTCCACAAGTCGTGGAAATCCTCTCGATGGACGATGGGTCGCTGGTTCACACCGTGGCCGACATTCCGATGGCCGAGAACATTCCGATCGAAGGCGTCGCCACCGGGCCACGACGTATCGGCTGGAAGACCTCGGAGCCGGCCACGTTGGTTTGGGCGGAAGCGTTGGACGGTGGCGATCCGAATGTCGACGCTGAGTTTCGTGACGAGCTGAAGAAGCACCCTTCGCCGTTCGACAAACCGCCCGTTTCGCTACTGAAGCTGGAAGAAAGATTCGCCGGACTCGAGTACTTTGCGAACCCGAAGAAGTGGATTGCGACGGAGTATGATCGCGATCGCCGCTGGATCCGTGCACTGTTGATTGAGGAAGACGAACCGAATGCGGAACCGAAGGTGCTGGTGGATCGAAGCATTCGCGACCGCTACGGTGACAAAGGTTCGTTGGTCCGTGAACTGGATGAGAGTGGCCGTTCGATCGTTCTCGAAAATGGACCCTGGGTGTTTCGCAGCGGTCGCGGTTCGTCGCCGAAAGGTGACTTGCCATTCTTGGATCGGCAAAATCTCGAAACGCTCGAAACGGAAAGACTCTGGCGCTGCGAGGAAGGGAGCTACGAGGCCTTCGTCGATTTGATCGACTCCTCACAGCAAGGAGGTACTTCGATCATCACGCGAGCGGAGACGAAGACGACACCCGCCAATTATTTCTTGCGGGATCTCAAGTCTGGGACTTCCAAGCCCATCACCGAGTTTCCGGACCCCACGCCACAAATTCGTGGCATCACGAAACAGCTCGTGAAATACGAACGCAGCGACGGGGTTCCGCTTTCGGCGACACTCTACCTTCCGGCGAACTACCAACCCGGGACCAAGTTGCCTCTGGTCGTGTGGGCCTATCCCCGCGAGTTCAATGACGCTTCGACGGCCGCACAGATATCTGGAAGCCCGTCTCGGTTCACCCGCATGAGTGGCATCACGCACCTGACGTTGTTGACTCAGGGTTACGCAATCATGGATAGCGCGACGATGCCGGTCATCGGTGACCCCGAGACCATGAACGATACATTTATCGAACAGATCGTCGACGCGGCGCAAGCAGCCATCGACAAGGCGGTCGAGATGGGTGTCGCCGATCGAGACCGAGTGGCAGTGGGAGGTCACAGCTACGGCGCGTTTATGACGGCGAACCTGCTCGCCCATTGCGATCTGTTTTCGGCTGGCATCGCACGGAGCGGTGCCTATAACCGAACCCTGACGCCATTCGGTTTTCAGTCCGAGCGGCGCAGTTTCTGGGATGCGAAGGACATCTATTTCAGCATCAGTCCGTTCATGCATGCCAACAAGATCAACGAGCCAATGCTGTTGATCCATGGTGCCAACGACAATAATAGTGGGACATTTCCAATACAGTCGCAGCGAATGTATCAGGCCATCAAGGGGAATGGCGGTACCGTTCGACTCTGCATGTTACCGGGCGAGTCCCACGGCTATCGGGCGCGAGAAAGTGTGTTGCACACGCAAGCCGAAATGATCGCGTGGCTCGAAAAGTTCGTCAAAGGACGTGACGTCGAGGCCGAAAACGATTCCAACTCGGAAGCCGGAGCCGCATCGGAGTAGCGAGCCCACAAAACGTCGGGTCGCAGGCCGAGTCCAGGCAACCTCCTACACGGTCGATTGGTGCATTGTAAATGCCTCGAGGCAACGTTTTGGGGAGAACCCTACGTTGTCTCGGCTTGCTTGTGTGCAAACCTTAGTGAACGCTTTATCAAGCGCATCAATGTTTGATGACGCAGGCGCACTGGGGCGAATCGATGATGTTCAGGAAGCAACCGAACGGGGTTGTCGGCGGTGTCTTGTTGGCATGCGTGTGCGCGTTCGGATGCTCGTCCGTAGCGGGCGTCGAGCCGTGGCGGGTCGGAATGTCGGCCGCCTTCTCGGGACCGGCCGCCGATCTTGGCAACGCAATGCGGTTTGGAATCGAGTCGCACTTTCAGACGGTCAATGATGCGGGCGGTGTTCATGGTCGTCCACTGGAACTGATCGCACTAGACGACGGTTACATGCCCGCGCGGGCCGCACAGAACATGCGGACGCTGATCGACGATCACCGGGTGATTTGTGTGCTTGGCAATGTGGGAACACCAACCGCAGCGGTTGCCGTGCCCATTGCCAACGAGAAGGGCGTCCCGATTTTCGGTGCCATGACGGGGGCCAGCCTACTCAGAAGAGAACCGCCGGATCGGTTTGTGTTCAACTTTCGTGCATCCTACGCACAAGAATGCAGGACGATCATCGCAGGACTCGTCGAGGATCTGAGGATTCCCCCGGATCGTATTGGCTTCTTCACACAGAACGACGCGTACGGAGATGCTGGATGGAACGGCGCCGTGACGGCGCTCGAATCGCTCGGCTTTGAGGACGGAGAACTTCTTCCGCACGGACGATACACGCGAAACACTGTCAACATCGAATCCGGTTTGAGCGAGTTGATGGATCCACTGCACTCCGTGGAAGCGGTGGTGATGGTAGGTGCCTACAAGCCTTGTGCCAGGTTCATCGAATTGGCACGGGGCAACGGGTTTGAGCCACTTTTCGTCAATCTGTCGTTTGTCGGTACCTCGGCGTTGATCAACGAATTGGGGCAGTGGGGCGAAGGCGTGGTGATCACTCAGGTGGTGCCGCCGCCGGGGGGCGACAGTAAAGCCGCGAATGATTATCGAGAGATGGTACCCGAAGGCGAACGCGACTTCGTCAGTTTCGAGGGATTTCTTGCGGCGAGGTCTTTCGTTCAAGCGCTCCGCAGTGCGGGTGCCACCGCGGACTCATCACGACTTGTTGAGGCTCTGGAAACAGATTTCACGCCCAAGATAGGGCTGGACTCGATGCGCACGCTCTCGCGAACGGAACATCAATTGAGTCATCGCGTTTGGCCTACCGTCATTCGGGACAACGAGGCGATTGAGCTTTCGTCGTGGAACGATCTTCGGTCGACCGAACCCATTTTCTCTGGACCGAACGAATGATCGACTCACGGAACGTCGAAAGAAATCTCAAGATAATCGCTTTGCTCGGTGCCTCCATCTTTGCAACCCTGCTGGGTGTGGCATTTGCGATGCAACGAACACTCGGACAATCGATCCAGAATCTCGCGTCGGACGTCGTACCTCTGCAAACCGAGTTGGCGCGATTGGGTGATTCCATCAGCGCGGTGTTTTTGAGTCAGTCGGATCTTGCGACGCTCGAGATCGAAACGCTTCGGCACCGGCAGGCGGATCAGGTCGATGTGACGGCGATGCTTGAGAGTGTTCGCAAGCTTGAGCGCCGGCTCGCTTCGATCCAACCGAAGTCCAACGGGAAAATATCCAATGAGTTGGTCGAGGTGATCAAGACTGACGCGTCTCGTTTTCTCGATTCTCGATCGCGTGTATTCGAAGCCGCCATCCAGCATCGAATTCACAAAACAGAGTTTCGTGACCTGGAACTCGAATTCGTAAAGTCAGCGGACGCGTTGCAGAGTCAAGCGGAGCAACTCCTCGGCCGAATTCAACTCGATCTGACGATCAAGCGGCGAAACGTGGTCGGCCAAGGAGCGAAGGATGTCGGCACGGTTCCGGCTGAGGAGCTTGTTTTCGACCCAGGTCGCAAACAGGTCGAGACGATCCAATCCTTCGTATCCGCTGCTCAACGCCTCGAACTGCTTGCGGAGAAGATCGCGCTCGCTGACGGCGTTGATCAACTCAACTCCATCGTGGCAAACGAGCTCGCTCAGTCTGCACAGGATGTGAGTCTTTCGCTGCGCCGATTGAATCGCTCGTTGGGAAGTGAAGCACGACGAAAGAAGAGTCAGCAGATCGAAGCGTTGACGAAACAGTTGCTCCGCAAGATTGCGGTGAAAGACGATCCGTTGTGCCTGGTCGAACGTCGACGCCAGATCATCGAGGACAACCACCGATTGATCGAGGAACAAAGCGAGGCCCGGCAGATTGCGAATACCCTGCTCGACGATGCATCCGATTTGATGGTCGCTGCGGAAAACTATGCGACCGCAACACGCTCGGAGGCTCAAGCATCCATGGATTCGATTCGGTTTTGGATGCTCATTGGATCCGCAGTGGGTGTGATCGCGATCCTTTTCTCGGGGTTGAGACTTCGATCGAGTATCAAAACACTCCGCACGCAAAACGACTCGCTCGAGTCGAGTGTGATGGAAAGGACGGCCGAAGTGGATTCGCAACGCAAGTCGATCGAAAACGTTCTGGGTTCTGTGAGCCACAACGCGGAGGATGTTTCGACCAATGCGAGTCAAATGTCCGCGAATGCTCGTGAAATGCAGTGCGCGGTACGCGAAATCGATTCGGCGATCAAAGAGATCGAATTCAACATCGCACAGGTGGTCAAGAAATCCAATTCGGCGGTGGGGGCGACAAGCGACGCAAACGCCAAGATTGGTCAGTTGAGCGAAGCCAGCGAAAAGATTAACGCGATTGTTCGAGAGATCAATTCGATCGCGGAGCAAACCAATCTGCTTGCTCTGAATGCGACCATCGAAGCAGCGAGAGCGGGGGAATACGGAAAAGGCTTCGTCGTGGTCGCAAACGAAGTCAAGGAGCTGGCGAAACAATCGAGTACAGCTGCGGATGGGATCATTCAGTTGCTGGAGGATGTGCGGACGCAGACTAGCAGCACTCAACGAACGATCGGAAACGTGTCCATGCTGGTCAACGACGTCAACGAGAGTCAGATCGCAATTGCGACGGCTGTTGAGGAGCAAAGTGCCGTGTTGAGCGGGATCTCCGCGAACGCGGGATTGGTTTCCAATTCGGTGATGGAAGTCGCCGAGAGCGTGGCCGGAATTGCCAAGTTGGCCAGGGAGCAGGTCTAGGGTCCCGGACGTGAAGACTAGGTCTGTTTGCGGGTTTGCCTGTTGTCTACGATTCGGACTGTGAGCCGTTCCGCTTCAGAGTCCGACGCTTCAATGCGACGTGTGAGAGTCTCTTGAAGCGATTTCTACGGCGCTTCCCTGCCTTCTAGACCGTGCATTCGAAACCCTCTATGAAATATCAGGCTGCCGGCGTTGGGGAAAGTTCAGCAAGTGACTGTGCCTCGTTGGATGGTGAGGATCCGCTTGCGTTGTATCGCGAAAGATTTTTTCTCCCCAGCGGTTTGAAGTATTGCGACGGAATGTCACTGGGAGCCTTGCCAAAGGAGGTTCCTCGCAGCATTTCGAAGGTGATCGAACAAGAATGGGGCGAAGGACTGATTCGCAGTTGGAACTCGGCAGGATGGATCGATGCACCGCGTCGCCTCGGCGGCAAATTGGCTCCACTGTTGGGCGCCGACGCAGATGAGGTTGTCGTCGCGGATAGTACGTCGGTGAACCTGTTCAAGTTGCTGGTTGCGGCGATTCGCCTACGCCCCGAACGTCATGTGATTGTCGTGGAATCGAGCAACTTTCCGACGGACATTTACGTCGCGGAAGGCGTCGCGGAGTTGCACCCTCGTATGGAATTGCGATTGGTTGAGGAAGGAGAACTGGGGGCGGCGCTTGATGACGATGTCGCGGTTGCGCTGTTGACGCACGTCGACTACAAGACCGCAAAGATGCACGATTTGTCTTCGGTGACACGCGAGGTCCATCGATGTGGCGCACTCGTGGTCTGGGACCTTTCGCACAGCACTGGAGCGGTGCCCATTGATTTGCACGCCGCCGACGCCGACATGGCCGCGGGGTGTGGCTACAAGTATCTCAATGGAGGCCCTGGGGCTCCCGCATTTATGTTCGTGGCCCGCGAGCATCTGCTTCGCGCAGAGCAGCCCATCACGGCGTGGATCGGGCATGATCAACCGTTCGAGTTCTCCACGGAGTATGTTCCCGCTCGCAGCGTCAATCGGCTGCTCAGTGGAACCCCGCCGATCGTGTCGATGGCCGCTCTCGAGGCCGCTTTGGATTTGTGGCGCGACGTTGATTTGGAGACCGTGCGTGCAAAGAGCATCGGGTTGTCGCAGTTGTTTTTGCAGGTGGTCGAAAGCCGTTTGGGCGATGCCGCGCCGAGACTCCTCTCGCCTCGGGACCCGAACGAACGGGGCAGTCACCTCGCGTTCGGACATCCGAATGGATATGAAATCGTGCAGGCGTTGATCGATCGCGGCATGATCGGTGACTTCCGCGAACCGGAGGTCATGCGATTCGGGTTCGCTCCGCTCTACATGCGTTTTACCGATGTGTTACAAGCCGCCGAGATGCTCGTCGATGTTGTCGCATCGCGGGCCTGGGATCAACCGAAGTATCGCGAGCGTTCGACGGTCACTTGATGATGGCGTGGGATCGCTGGTCTGTTAGCTCTGCAGTATCTGTTTCGCAACGGGCAGGGCTTGATCGCACCATGCCGCGTACATGGTTGCAGAAGGGTGAAGCTGGTCGTCGGTGAGCAGCGAACTCTCTTTCGAGGCTCGTCGCGAGATCGGCGTGATGTCGACAAAGTGACAGCGATGCTCTTCGACGGTTGCCCGTTTCACCTTGTTGAATCGGTCAATCTCTGTCGCGATCGTTTCTCGATCTCGGTCGGCGGCGAAAGGCGTCACGCTCCAATCGGGAATCGAAAGGACGATCACGCGATTCGAATTCCCTTGAGCGAATCGAATCGCTTCATCAAGCAACCGGTTCAACTCAAACGAGAATTCCTCGATCTGGAGGCCGCGGTATTGGTTGTTGACGCCGATCAGCAGGGAGACGATGTCGAAGTCGGCATTCAGTTCGGCCGCGAGGATTTCCTGGAGCAGTTCACCCGTTGTCCAGCCAGTCTTTGCGAGGATCCGTGGCTGTGACACGGGGCGGTTCACCGACCCCAGTCGACGCGCCAACTGGTTCGGCCATCGATCAGGCTCTTCGACGGATTCCCCGATGGTGTATGAGTCGCCGAGCGCCAGAAAGCGCGGGAGTTGGTGGGGATCGGCCTGCGGATCGAACGGCATTTTGAATAGACAGAACGTTGAGTGCTAAATCAGGCTTGTCACGGCCATAAGGATTCCAAGGACGGTTCCCAAGCCGCCCAGGATGTAAGCGATGTCGTTTCGGGCGTGCCACTTTTCGATGGGGGCGATTTCGATCTCGGTGAAACAAGCGACGCACTTGGAATCCTTGTTGAGCCGCCGAAGCGCTTTGAGCGAGGCGAGGAATTCATTGCAGTGGGGACAGTAGAGCCACGGATCGCGAGCGGCTCGAGTCTGCCAAAGAATGGAAGGCAGGAGGAGCGACGCGAACATCAAAACCGTGGCGAAGGCGAGAAACGTGCCCTGTCCGAGCGAGAGAAGTAGCCAGTTGCGAAAATGCCCCATCACGAGACCGGATGTTGCAAACGCGCACATGGCGAGAAAGAAGCCCGTCGCGTGGCCACGCCCATATTTCCGAATTGCGTGTCGTCGTCGTTGCCCCTGCATTTTTGAGCTTCGCAGCGTCATGGTGATTGGGAGTGCGGTTCGCGTGCCTCAGTGACGCCGAGTTTACCGTCTTGGGGGTCATGACGCCAAAGTGTGATCTACTCCAGGCGTCGCACTCTCAGGCCAAGGTTCATGACAGGCGATCAAAAACGGAAACGAAACCTGTTTTGAGTGGATGCGAATGCGGATGAAAAGGAGACGGAAGGAGAGGCACCCCTTCAGTCCGGCCTTATTTCGGTTGACGAAGAGAAAGATTCCTTGGCCACGGAATTGGTTGGACGAGATCTTTGGCGCTGGTTTATTCTGAGCCAAGATAATTACCGTCTCGGAGCAAACCGATGAGAGCTATGATCCTGCTGACGCTGGCGTTGTCATTGGCGACGTGTCCGAATCGGGCTTTGGGTGAAGACTCACCGAGTCTGGATTCGATCCGTTGGGTACTCGGCGATTGGACGCGGGAGAAAGAAAAGACCGCTAACCGAGAGAAATGGAAAGACATCGGTGGAGGAGTCTTTAGGGGCATCGGTTCGGTGGTTGGCCGCGAGAATGGCAAGGTCCGAAGCCAAGAGTCGCTGCTGCTTGTCGAGATGAGTGGTGAGATTTTTTACTTGGCCAAAGTCAAGCAGAACCCGAGGCCGATCGCTTTCAAGTTGACGGACTTTTCGAACACGCATGCCATTTTCGAGAACCCCGATCATGATTTTCCGAAACGGCTCGAATACCGTCTGCGTGAGCCCGGTATGATGGACGTGAAGGTCACCGGCGCGGACGGGGGCTTCGTGATTCCGTTTCGAAAAATGAAAGCTGACGACGAATAGACGCGAATGAAGAACAAGTTCGCGATGCGCTTCGGTCCAACACTCGGTTCAGCCGTCGGGATGATGCTGTTCGGACTTCTCGGCGCAATTGCCGGAGCGGCGGTTGGAAGGGAGTGGGCCACGTGTTTGCTCGCCGCGATCGGAATGATCGGTGGGAGTATGCTCGGCGGGTGGCTTACGAGTCGATGGATTCATGGGCACATGGAGACGGAATCAGCGGAATGATCAATCCGTACCAGCCACCACCGGAAGACTCCGATCAGCCGGGACAACGAATCGATGCGGCGCCGGTTTGTATCTACACGGCACTGAACAATTTTGATGCTCACGCATTGGTCACGTGGCTCGAGGCACACGATATTCCTGCGTTTGCGTTTGAAGATGTTGCGGGGACGAACGTTTCAATCCTCGGATCGATCAATGATCTGCATGCCCCGCAGGTCTTCGTCGATACGAGCGATGTCGAGGCCGCTGTCCCTTTGATAAAGCAATTTGAGGTCCGCCGACGGGAACGGCAAACGACACAGATCGATGCCGACGGAATCACGGCGACCTGCGAGGAGTGTGGGCAAAGCAGCCAATTTCCCGCGAAACAGAATGGGACGACGCAAACGTGCCCCAAGTGTCGTGCGTATATGGATGTTGGCACAGACGACTGGCCCGACGATTTTGATTTCGGAGAAGCGGATGAGGTGGTTGCGCCGCCAAGCACGCTGGAAGAAACGGTGCAACGCGCGCGGAAACTGGACGCGACCGGTGAGTGGGAGCAAGCGATCGAGGTTTATCGAGATGCTTACGGACGATGGCCCGAGGAAGAGACGTACTTTAAAAACTGCATCGCGGAAATCCAACGCAAGATCGACGCGGCACGGGGATAGTTCGCTTTCACGCTAGACGAACTCGAGTGTTGTGAAGAGCCGACGGCCGAATTGGCCGTAGTCACGTCCGTCAATGTCTCCATCTCCGTCGAAGTCGAATCTTTCGTCGAAGCCGACGTCGCCGGCGGAAGTAAAGATTGCCGTGCTCAGTAGACCGTAGTCGCGACCGTCGACATCTCGATCTCCGTCCAGGTCGCCGAACAAGCGGAAGAATTGGTCGACTTGTTGGTCACCAAACAAGTAGTCTCCGCCCGCGGCTCCGTCGTCATCACCGTCGAGCGTTAAGCCGCCGATCAGGACACGTGATGCATTGAGGGTGAGTTGGTAGTTGCCGTCCGCCAAGCTTGGCAGGCTCGAATTGCGTTCTTCCACCGAGGGACCCGCTTGAAAACGAATCCGCAGTTGTGATTTGCCCTCCTGCGACTCAACGATCGTCTCTGAGTTGATTGCTTCCATCGTGTCTCGGTTCGTTATTTGAACGAGATCATCATTGGCGTCGTTCACCTGCACTATCGAGTCGAATTGGATGATGAGTTCATCAACGATGGATCGTTGGGGATCGCCATCACGGATCGTCACATCGGACACACGTGGCGCATCGTCGTTGTTCAAGGTTCCGATTGCCACGCCGTCGTCGATGTTGAGCCCAACGGGATTGAACAATTGAACGATCAATGTCTCGTGCTCTTCGGGTAGGCGGTCTCCAATGATCGGGACGGTAAACGTTTGCGTTTGGACGCCGGTGTCAAACGCTAGGGTTTGGGTACGCGAAGCGTAATCGGCTCCATCGCTGATTCGGAAAATCTCGCCACCACGATCGATGAGGAGCAAGTTGCCCTCAGCGTCTTCGCCGAAGGACGCGATGCTCGAGATGGACCCCGCGTCGGGGCTCATGAGTTCGGTCCAGTCGATGAAGTCTTCGAAATTGGTTCCGTCGTGTTCGTCCGGAGCATCGCCGTTGAAGCGGAAGGACCACACACGGGACGTGACAAAATCTGCGAAAAAATAGTGGCCTTGGAGTTCGTCAATCGGGCCGCGGTAGACGTAACCGCCCGTCACGGAGAAGCCCCCCGTGTCGCTCGAATTGTGGTTGTAGTCGTAAACGGGATCGATCGCACCGGCCGGCGTTGCTCCGCCGACGGATGGGGTCGCGATCGTACCTTCCCGTAGCCGCCAACCGTAGTTCTCCCCTCCGGTGCTGCCAGCTGGCTGGATGTTGATTTCTTCTTTGACGTTCTGTCCCACGTCGGCGATGTAGAGATCGCCCGTCTCACGATCAAAGCTATTTCGCCACGGGTTTCGAAGTCCGTATGCCCAAACTTCATCGGCTCCGGATGCGGAACCAACAAACGGATTGGATTGCGGGATCGAATAGTTTCGGTTGATGTCGGCGGGAAAATCATCGCCGTCGACGTCAATGCGTAGCATTGCGCCGAGCAACGTGTTCGGGTTCTGTCCGTGTTGCAACGGATCATTTCCGGAGCCGCCATCACCTGAGGCGATGTAAAGGTATCCATCGGGGCCGAAATCGATCCAGCCGCCGTTGTGATTTCCGAACGGTTGTTCGAAACCGAGGATTGGCTTTTCTGTTGAGGCGTCTGCCGTTGTTCCGTCGGCACTCGCGGTGTACTCGCGAATCAGTGTGTCTCGGTTGGAATCGGTGGTGTAAACGAACAGTCGGCGATTGATCTCGAACTCGGGGTGAAACGCGAGTCCGAGGAGCCCGCGCTCACCATTGAGACTGAGATTGGAAACGGTGAGGAACGGGTTTGCTTGGACCGTGTTGTTCGTGAGGTCAACTCTCTTGATGACGCCGTCTTGTTCAACCACATAAAGCGAGTCGGGGTCACCCGGCGCATGGGTCGCGTAGATCGGTTCGGATAAGCCATTGACGATTCGTTCCACCTGTAGCGAAGTGGCTGTTTCGTCGACGGTACGAACGTCAATGGAAAGATTGCCGGGTGATGGCGCAGTCAGCGAGACCGTAAATTCAAGCTGTCGGGTCCCGTTGCCCTCCTGAGTGGAAGTATCGGCAACGGAAACGCCGATCGGGTTGAAACTAGCCGTGGCTGGTAGTGCCTCGACATGAGTTGTCACGGCGATCAACGTGGGCTGAGCATCGGGGTCTCCGTAGGCCCAGCATCGGTTTCCCGCGATTGTGGCGTCACCGGCAAGTAGACGACGCGTTTCAAGTAGCTCAACGTGTGTTCGCGCGTTGCGAACGACTGGCCTGCGTTTCATAGGTCGCTCCAGAAAAGAGTGTGTCCGACCGTCGATTAGAAACGCGATTGTACGCCTCGACTCACCCCTTCGCGTCCGGTGTACCGATGACGATGAGCTGGGCTGAGTGATCGTTCACTGGCCGTCGGACTCGGCGGCGCTCAGCGCCTTTTTCATCCGCTCTTTCGCATCCGAGGTGAGTCCGACGTGGCTGACATCGATGCGATCATGATGGCTTGCCCCCCGGATAACCTTCAACTGGCGGAGCAGTTTGGGGCAAACGCGACACGCTAGAAAATGCCCCTTCAACGCGAGCCACTCATCCCAAAGGAGTGGGCGATCAAGCGAATCGGACATCAACAAGGATGCCTCGTCACACTTGAGCGTCAAAATGGTCGTCAGTCGGCGTAACAAGTTTTTCACGTCACTCGTCTTCAACAAACCAGTTGCGCTGCAAGCAATCTCGGAGGGCGAGACGGCAGCGTTGCAACCTCATCGAAAGATTGGTCGCAGAAATGTTGAGAATTTCACGGATTTCTTGCGGGGAATGCTGATTCACCTCTCGCAGGATATAGACCTCCGCGAGTTTGTTCGGCAATTTCTCGATGCAACGATCGAAAGTTTCCCAGAATTCTCGGTCTTCGTAAATCGTCGCGGGGTCTTGGTCCCAGTCGCGACTCGTTTCAACGGGAGGTGACTCCACTGATTCGGCGCGTTTTTCGGTCCGCCGACCCGCGCGGCGATAGTGGTCGGCCACTTTGCGTTTCAAGATCGCGAACAGCCAGGTTGAGACGGTGGCATCGTTGCGAAACCGTTGCTTTCCGCTGATCGCCGCTAGAAACGTCTCTTGCACGAGGTCTTCGGCAGTTGTCGCTTCTCCTATCTTTGCCATCGCGAAACGGAACAGCGAATCACCGAACCGGTCGACCCATTGGGCAACATCGACGCCCTCCTTTGCGGGCTCAGGATCGGAATCGGGCATGCTCAGAAAGGGATCCGAAGACTGAAGCGACTGTTCCATCGTCTCTGAAACTCGGCTGCGAAAAGATTTCCTGAAATTGTTTGTGAAATCACAGGCCCCGCAGCGACCAACCACCAAACGGCGAGGTTTGGGGGCGGGTAACCCCTGATGGTTAAGCCCAATACCGCCCCGCCACATTCTAAACGTCTTTCCGCAATCGATGATGGGCCGTTCGAAAATGCGCCTCCTGCCAAACCTCAAGACTGCTACAACGCGCCGTTCCCTTCGCCATCGCAAATCAAACTCTCAGCGTCGAGAGCTTTCGCGGCGGCTCAACGTCCAGTCGCTTGAGCAGCGACAGCTTCTCGCCGCTGACACGCTCGACATTACCATTGAAAACCTTTCGGAAGACGGTGGATTGTTCGCGACCCCGTTTTGGGTCGCTGCACACGACGGCACTTTTGATCTAGGAGACATCGGCGGCAACGCCGCGGACTTCGACGGATTGGAATTGATCGCCGAAGAGGGAGACACAAGCGGGCTTGTTGCCCGATTTGCCGCCGAGTCCAACGGTAACGACGACGTGGTTCTCGCACCCGGCGGGTTTGCCGGCGCCCCCGTTTTCGATCCTGATGAGACCGTCACTCATCAGTTAACGGTCGATGACACGCTCGACTCCCGTTACTTCAGTTTTGCGTCGATGGTGATTCCATCGAATGACGCATTCATTGCCAATTTGAATCCATTGGCTTACCGCCTGTTCGACAACACGGGTGACTTCGTCGGCCCGTTCTCGATCGTGATTTATGGTTCAGACATCTACGACGCCGGGACTGAGGTGAACGATGTCGCCGGAGGTGCCGCGTTTGCAGCTGCAGGCGGAACATCCGCCGATGAAGGCGGCACCATTCAGCAGCACGTGGGGCTGGATGATTTTGTCGGCGAAGCATTAGTTACGGGTGATAATCTCGGCAAGGCTTTCGGGGCCAACACGCCGATCGCGCGAATCACTGTCGCTCAGTCGTCCGCGCCGAGCAGCCCGATTGATAGTGACGGGCCGTTGGCATCGTTTTTCGCGGAGGATCTCACTTCGCGGGCAGATTTCCACGAGATCTCCGTGACCTACAGCGATCCCTCGGGAATCGACCTCAACAGCATTCGGCCAGAAAACCTGCGGATCACCACTCCGGTTCTGACGCAGCTCGATGTACTGTCGGTCACGACCGATGCGGCTGCGGGTACCGTTCCGCGCGAGGTGACAGCGACCTATCGCGTCGCACCGGCGAGCGGATCGTTCACCGCGTTGGACAATGGCACCTATTCGGTGGTCCTTCTTGGCGATGAAGTCAACGATTCGTTCGCCCATCCGGCGGCCGAGCAGTTGCTCGGTGATTTCACGGTCAATGCTCCGGTGCGTTTGAACATCGAGTTTGAAAACCTCTCGGATCCAGGAGGGTTGGGGCAAACGCCGGTGTTCATCGGAGCGCACGAAGGCAATTTTGAATTGGCTCGTGCCGGCTTCTCGGCGGCCGACTTCGGCGGTCTCGAGGCTTTGGCTGAGGAAGGCGACGTGAGCGGCGTCGTCAATCGATTCGGCATCGAAACGGGTGGCGTCAGTTCCGTCATCTTTGCCCCGGATGGTTTCGCCGGCGCCCCCGTTTTCGAGCCCGGTGAAGTTGAGATTGAAACGCTGGACATCACCAATCCGCTGACACAGAGATTCTTCAGTTTCGCGAGCATGGTGATCCCATCGAACGACGCCTTTATCGCGAATTTGAATCCTCGCGCGTACGAATTGTTTGATAGCTCGGGCGAGTTCCTCGGTGCTCGCACGATCACGGTTTATGGACGAGATATTTGGGACGCTGGCACCGAAGTCAACGCAGTCGGTGGTGGCGCAGCATTCAGCACCGAAGGTGGCACGGGCGTGGACGAAAATGGTGTCATCCGACGCCACCAAGGTCTCGACGAGTTCGTCGGCACCGGACTCCCAACAGGCGAGAACTTGGGTGCCGCCTTCGGTGATATGACTCCCCTTGGTCGATTCACGATCAGTCTCGCGGACATCGCGGCGGACGCCATCGACCGCACCCCGCCTCGAGCCACACTCGATGTTGCGACCGCATCGTTGGCGGGTCAAGCAACCCACGAGATCCGGGTGACGTACAGCGATCCTTCGGGCATCGATGTCACCAGTATCGATACGTCTGACTTGCGTATTGAGAGTGGCTTCGGGGATCCGCTCGAGGTGATCAGCGTTTCGACGGATGCTGCGGTCGGTGAGTCACCTCGAACGGTGACGGCGACCTACACCGTCGCGCCGCTCGACGGACAGCCGTTCTCGACCTTCGACAACGGGCTGTACTTCGTCAATTTGCTTGAAGATGCGGTCGGAGACACGCTCGGGAACGAATCGGATTTTGAAGCCCTTGGATCCTTCGAAGTCCTGTTGCCGGTCGAACTTGAAATCACTGTCGAGAACCTGTCAGCACCCGGTGGCCTTGCACAGACTCCGTTCTGGATCGCATTGCACGAAGGAAACTTCCAGGTAGCTGCCGCAAACAGTCCCGCCTCGAACTATCCCGGGTTGGAAGCTCTCGCGGAAGAAGGCGACGTGAGTGGAGTGATCGCGCGCTTCGCCGCCGAGTCTGGTGGAACCGATGGTGTCGTGTTCGCTCCCGATGGATTTGCAGGAGCCCCGGTGTTCGAACCCGGTGAGATTTCCTCCTCAACGCTCGAAGTCTTCGACACCAACGAAAATCGCTACTTCAGCTTCGCGAGCATGATCATTCCTTCGAATGATGCGTTCGTTGCCAACCTGAACCCGCGAGCCTACGAAGTTTTCGACGAGAACGGCTTCTTCCGCGGCGAACAAACGATCCTCGTGGTCGGTCGTGACATTTGGGACGCCGGCACCGAGGTCAACGCCGTTGGTGGTGGAGCGGCATTCAGCACGGAAGGTGGAACGGGTGTTGATGAGAATGGTGTTATCCGACGTCACGAGGGCCTGGATGAGTTCATCGGAACAGGGCTTCCCACCGGTGACGATCTGCTGGCCGCCTTCCAAGCGGGAACGCCCATTGCTCGGATCACCATCCGACTTGCGGGTTCCACGACTCAGCCCGTCGACGATCAGGGACCGGCATTTGCGGGCGACAGCGAATCGGTGACGGACGCGGGAGTGAGTTCCCACGACGTCACGGTCACCTTTAATGATCCTTCAGGGATCGACCTGACTTCGATCGACACCGACGACATTCGCGTTTCCGGACCGCTGGGTGCGGAGCTCGATGTCGTGGGTGCCTCTTTCGATGCAACACTGGGTACAGCTCCAACGTCCGTCACGGTGACTTACACCATCACAACCGATGACGGCGAGTTCACGGCTCGCAACAACGGGCGATACAACATCGAAGTTCAGGACGGCCAGGTTTTTGACACGCTCGGACTCGCGGCGGATCGAGGCGTGGCGGACGTGCTCACAGTTGACGTTGGCGTCCGATTGGAGATCACCATCGAGTCGTTGACCGAGATTGGTGGACTCGGTCAAACACCGTTCTGGGTCGGTTTCCACAACGGTAGTTTCGAAGTCGCCCGCGGTGGCCTCCCTGCCTCGCAGTTCCCCGGATTGGAATTGATCGCTGAGACAGGTGATGCCAGTGAATTGGTGGCTCGTTTCGCGGCCGAGTCCGACGGAACTGACGCGGTGATCGGGGCACCTGCGGGATTCGCGGGGGCTCCTGTCTTCGAGCCCGGCGAAGTCGCTTCGTTGGTGATCGAAATCGACGATTCGGAGTTGAACCAGTACTTTAGCTTCGCCAGCATGACGATTCCGTCAAACGACGCGTTTGTCGGCAACCGTGATCCGCGTCGCTATGAATTGTTCGACAGCAACGGCAATTTCCGTGGCGCTCGCCAAATCACGTTGCGTGGCGGTGACATCCTCGATGCGGGTACGGAAGTGAATGACCCGTTCGGCGGCGCTGCGTTCTCCACTGAAGGAGGCGCGGGAGTTGATGAGAATGGTGTGATTCGTGTCCACCCTGGATTGGATGACTTCATCGGAACCGGTTTGCCGACCGGCGATGACCTGCTTTCAGCGTTTAACATGATGACGCCGATCGCGCGGATTACGATCTCGCTGTTTGATCCGGTCGCGGATGTTTGCAGCGACGTGACGAGTGCGTGCTCGGTTCAGAGCGTCAGCCTGCAGAACGCGCGGAACTCGGCAGATGTAAACCGCGACGGCTTCGTCACTCCGCTTGATTCGCTGCTCATCATCAACTTCCTTGATCGCTTTGGTAACACGGAAACGATCGCCGACGAAGCCCAGGCCACTGGCTTGGACCTTGATGTCGGCGGAGACTTTAACATCGCTCCGTCCGATGCGATCACCGTGATCAATGAGATCAGTGAATTGTTCGGAGGCAGCGGTGCGGAAGGCGAGCAGACCGACTCGGCGATCATGGACTTCCTGAATGAGTCCGACGAAGAGGACGCACTCGACGAAACGCTCGCGAGCCTCTTCTAATTCGGGCTGGCGTTCAAATTCCTCACAGCGTTCCGTGTCCCAACACGGAACGCTGTTTTTATGCGCTGCTTGAGGGGGTAGTGTCGATCTCAATAGCGAAGTTGCACGCTGACGCTTCGGTGATCTGAGCCGACGTTGGCGCCGATGCGGGCTTCTTCGCATGAGAGTTCATCGCTGATCAATACATGGTCCAGCTTGAGCCCGGTGAGAAGGTTTGATCCGAAGGCATACCATGTTGGTTGGAAGTCGATCCCGACTTTCGCGCGGTGTAGCTCGGTGTTTCGCGCGAACCGTGTGAAGATGGGAGACCAGGGCGTTACGTTGAGGTCGCCCATCAAGACGAGCGGTTCCGAAGGAGCGATTCTTCGTTTGGTCGCGACTCGCTCGGCGAGTCTGTCGAAGTGCGTGTTTCGAGATCGAAAGCCCCGTGTTCCGATCGGCGGAAGCGGGTGAGTTGCGATGATTCGCACTCCATCGATTACGACCTCGAGCGAATGGATCTCCTCATTCAATTTGAAGGTCGTCGGTTGTTGGATCGGACGCTTGCTAAACAAAGCGATTCCGAAATTTCCTCGCTCCTCGGGATGTACGAGTTCGTGCGGATACGTGGCGGCTAGCCTTCGTCGGATCGCGTTGATCCAAACGCTGTTGACTTCGAGAACCGCAAAGGCATCCGGGTCAACCGACTCGATTTCTTTGACGACGGCTTCGTGTTCTTCGTTCCTTGTGAGAACGTTCAATGTCATCAACCGAATCTGCGATGTGCCGTGCTGCGCCTTTTCCATGGGGCCAAGCAACTGTCCTGACATCGACGCAACGTGCGCGAGTACGGTAGCGAATGCCAGAATCGACTGTCGCTTTTGACGAACGGCAAGGCAAGCGATTGTCGCAAGTAACGCTGCTAGAGTGAGTTGAATGCGGGCATTCGCCATCACATCTGCTACCCAATGAAGGGACGCAAAGCACGTTGCGATGAAGCCAAGGATCGCCGTTACCGCCAGCAGTGTTGCGAACCGCGACAGAATCGGATGTGAGTTGGAATCATCGGTTCCGTGGTTCATGTTGCGTCCTCGCTATCGAACCATTGGATTGAGACTTTCCCAAACGCGAGATGCCAACGAACGACTGTCGGGGATCGTGAGTCGCCCGACTTGGCCGGATCGCACCTTGAGACTTCGAAAGGCATCCAGTGCGACCGTCGTTTGCAATTGTGGCTGAACGAGACGCGGCTCGGAACCGTCGGGGTCGGGTTCGATTGGCAAAGGGCCTCCGGAAGTCGCTGCCAATGCTGGGTGCGGCAATGCCTGGCTCGCAGACGGTTTGAGGGGGCGAAGGACAGTGTCGAGTGAGATGCCGCCTCTCAGTCGTACCGTCGCCACCGCGTTCTCTTCGACCGCGTTTCGGTAGGACTCGACGTCGGATTCGCTCACGACAGCGAGCAGTTCCTTTTCTTGCGGATCAGAGACACGCACGATTTCGTCACCCGCGTGGACCCACCGTCCGAGCAGTTGCTCGGTGACTGGTGAAGAGACGATCCCGTCGCGTTTCGCAACAATCCTTAGTCCCGCCAACTGTTCCGAAAGTTCTGCGATCCGCCGACCGAGACTCGCGGAGTTCTCGGAAGACGCGGCCGCCATCGCGAGTTCTCCGCGCCTTCGGAATTGGATGGCTTTGGAGTCCTCGAGGTCTTGCTGGTCGATCAATCGCTGCTGTTGGACGACGAGATCGGGTTGAGACAGCACCGCAAGTAGTCGGCCCTTTTTGACTCGTTGACCACACTCAACGAGTACCGTTTTCACGAATGCGTCGACTGGGGCGCGGGCGATCTGTTCGTTTTGAAAGCGAACGACGACGGGCACTCGGCGGGCGAACGGTGAACTGTGGATCGTGACATACTTCACCATCAGCGCGGCGAACGCGCAGAATACGAGAAGTCGGCGCTGAGAAACATTGAGTACCCAGCCTTGCTGGGGATGAAACGTCCAGGCTTTATGCATCCATCGGATACCCGGGATGATGCACCAAACCAGTATCGCAATGACCGCCAGCACGGCTCCGAGTCCCTTCGCCCATTTGCCGACAGCGACGATCAACCCCGACATCCAAACGATTTGAAAGAGCACGGAACAAACGCCGTGAAAGAGCGCGAAGTCGTCACGCCAGCCCCGGAGCGAACCGGAACGTTGAGTCGGCAAGGCGAAGATCTGGGTTTCGACGAGCCGAACGAGACGTTCTCGGGCATGCTGGCGAAGGTTTGGGATTTCTAGGAGATCGCTCAGTACGTAATAGCCATCGAGCCTTAAAAGAGGGTTGGCATTGACGAGCAGCGTGGCGGGACCGGCAACGAGGAATACTTGCGCAGCGAAGTGTTTGACTGGTCCGATCGGGCTCAGCCACCAAACCCATGCCGCCGCCGCTCCGATGATCAGCTCGAGATAGACGCCCGCCAAGGCGATTTGTACTCGGTCACGTCGCCGTGCCAGTTTCCACGCATCCGTGACGTCGACATACGCAAGTGGCGCGAACAAAAAGAACATGACGCCCATCGGGCCGACGCGGACGCCGTGATTGCGAGCACAAACCGCATGTCCGCATTCGTGGACCAATTTGAGCAGGAACCAGATGGCTGCAAAGACCCAAATCGGCTGGTCGAAGACCCGTCGAATTTCATCCGTAAACGAGTCGCTCGCATTCCAAACGACGGCGATTCCACTGCAAATGAACAGTGTCGCGAGGATCGTTGCCCGCGAAGAGAACAGGAAGCCGAAGAGCGGGGTGAGTCTGTTTGCGACACGTTGCCCATCCGCGAGTGGGATTCTCTGCGATAGGGTGGAACTCGCGACTCGGACGAGTCGCTGCCAGAACGGTTTTGGTGAACTCGGTTGCGGAGGTTCCGCATCATCCGAAAGACTCTCCCGCTGGGACGCCGCAATTCGCGAGATCCGATGTTTCGACAACTCTTTGACAAACAGGACCACGTCCTGGAGCGACCAAGCGACACCATCGCGGAACAACTGCTCGAACACTTCCCGGAGCGTTCTCTGGCCGTCGAGTAGCGTGACGACGTGATACTCTGCGACTCCCAGTCGAAAGTAGCTTCCGAGTCTTGGATCATGAACGACGTAGTGCGTCTGCTGTCCGCTACCTCGCTTGGAGAATTCAAGCGACGTGTCAATTTCAAAGACGAGTTCACCAGGATCGTTGTTCGCGGCGCTTGCCTGGACTTGTTCTGCGTCCGACATCAGTAGCCGATCCACCAAAGCAGTTTTTCGATGCCCCCATGTGCGTAAGACCACAGCCATGGACGCATGGGACCATACGTAATTGCCGTTCCCCGCATTCCCGGGCGTAGATCGCCGTCGGGATTTTCAACGTCCACCGTCGCGATAAACACATTATTGTTGTCACGCAACTCAGCCGACGGATAAAGCTGCTTGATCTGCTTTTCAATCGTTCCGCGATGGCTCGCTGTTAACCGGATGCGTGTGCGTGCCTTGGCGTCGACATAACCGATTTCGTGCTCGGGAATTTCGATTTCAATGAACATGCGATCGAGAGGTGCTATTTCGGCAATCGATTGACCGATTTCCAGTGGTGCCCCGACCGAGCGTTTGAGATCACCAAAGACGACGACGCCCTCGATCGGGCTGGTCACGGTCAGACGATCCAGGCGGTCCAACAGCAGATCGCGTTGTCGACTCAGTTCACGAATCTTCAGGCGTGCCTGTTGTCGCTCCGCGATCTTCCTCGCGGCCATCGCAATATCGTGTTCTTTTTCGATCTGTCCGATTTGAGCATTAATCGACTCCAGTTCCAGCCGGAGAGGTCGACCGTCGAGGGTCACGATGGCGTCGCCGACGGAGATCTTATCGCCGGGTTCGACATGGGTCTCCGCGAGCGTTGCTGCGAACGGCGCCGCGACGACGCGGGATTCAGCGGGCCGCACGATTGCGGCACAGCGAACGCGGTAGGAAACGGGGCAGATCAGCATCAGGCATGCGAAAAACACACCGAGGCCGAGATACATTCTTGTATTGATCCCTCTTGCCGCGTTCCATCGCGCTAGCTTTGTCAGCGGATTGTTCGGTCTGTGCCAGAGCAACAGTCGTAGGGTTGGCAAACAGCGTCGTATCCATCGACGATCGGTTTCGGGAACGGAAGCGCCTTGCACAATCAGAATGCAGCGTCCAGAACCATCAGCATCATCGATGTTTAAGCGCAGCATCGCCTCGCTACCGGACGCGAAACGCTGCATCGATGAACTGCTGCTTGAATTGAGTTCTTGAGACTCGTCGTCCCAAAACTCACTGATTTGTTGAAAGATGCTACTTGCCGGGCCGAGCCATCCGAGCTTCGAATCGAAAAGTTGGCTGAGTCTGATGGAGCCGACGCCGCATCGTATCGTTGCCTCTGGGAACATCTTCCGCAGCGTGCCGACAATGGCTTCGATCGATTCGGACTGACTTTTACTAGCGGCCACTGCTTCAATCAGCGAGAGTGACTTTCCGACTTCACTCGAGGCATTCGTCGTGGCAGCCGTTCGGCTCGGAAGGTCTTTCGCCTCCGTCGTTGCTGGTGCCCAGTTCATCTTTGACGCCCGATCGAAGGAAGACCGTTGCGTCCGCCGTCGTTACGTCGAGCGGGTGTGGTTGGCAATGCAGCGTTACGCTTCGCGACTCCGAGCATCTGGCAACGATCGCCAGAACGTAGTTTCCCGTCTCGATTGTCGAGTAGGACGCGAACCTCCACGGTGCCGCTCTCACCGTCGATTTCCGGTGAGACCGTTTCGACTTGTCCCGTGAGTCCTTTGCGGAGACTGCTCACATGCACGGAGACCGCAGAACCAACGGTGATACCTTCGGCCTCGTCAACTGGGACGTTGAAAACGGCGTAGATTTCGTCCAGCACAAGGAGTCGAATCACGGCGGGGTCTGACGGCGAAATGTATTCACCTGGCGCATGAAAGATCTTCGCAACGACTCCATCCATCGGTGCTAAGACGCGACGACGCTGAAATTGTGTTTCATAGCGCGCCCATTCGTGTTGACGAAGTTGAATTTGCTCCTGCGCGGCCATGACCTGCTTCTTGGCGATTTCCCAATCCGCGATCGCGCGTTTCAGTTCGTAGGGACGCGCCATTTGTTGATCGGCCAATGAACGCAACTGTTCGACGCGCAATTGCATCACGGCGGCTTCGGCCTGGGCGGCTTCCACTTCGCCACGCATTTCGGCGCGGATTTTCGCTCCGACCGCCGCTTGTTCTTGCAGTTCGTCGTCGAGCTTCGCTACGAGTTGCCCCTTCTTGACCCGTTGCCCTACTTTGACGTTCACGGTCTCAAGGCGTCCCATCTCGCTCGCGGCCACCAGGATATTGAACTTCGGCTCCGTGAACCCGTCGTATTCGATTCCGATACCGGATCGATTGATCGATGTCGGTGTTCGGGAGACATCGTTCAGGTATTCCTGAGATGCGGCGTCATCCGTCCAAAAGGATGCGAACAGTGCGAGCAGGAGGACGGAACCGAGGAGAACAAGTTTTGCCTCTGCGGATTCGAGCTTGAGTCGGCTCATTGCGTCCCCCGTTCCGTTGGATACGGGGCAGACGAGACGCTTCCTGGGAGAAACGCCGGTGTCGGCGCTGAGGGTGTGGGGCCGATTGAGTTCGGTTCCCGAACAGTCGGCGAACCGAGTTTCAGCTTGAACGCGTTCTGTAAGGCGGATCGCGGTACGGAGTTTGTCGGTGTGCTTGGTCGTGTCGAGGCCAAAGAGGCGGGGACACCCACTTCTCGATTCACCGGCTGACTGGCGCGTGGCGGCTGCGACGAGGCTGTTGACTGGATCGGCGTCAGTTCAAGCCCCGCGTTGTAGGCTCCAATGACTTCAGTCGGTGGGAGCTCCACGGGTGGCTCTGGCAAAACCTCGAGCGACGCATCCAGAGGGATTTCCTGGGGGGCAACGTGTGGCGCAGCATGTGTCCCGATCGATTCGCCGCGAAGAAAGTGAATGTCACCACCGACGCAGGACTGTTGCGGATGGATTCCCCCGCTGATAAGCAGGGTGCCCATGGCTCGATTCAATTGCACGAGCGAAACCATGTAATCCGATTCAACAGCCACCAAGTCTTGTTCGGCCGTCGTCCGCCTTTGTTGTGCGTCGAGCAGGGTTTCCAGGACGACGCCGACCCGAGACCCATCGCCGCCGATCAATCGCCACCTAACGGTCAGGATGTTTTCTTCATCGATCGCGGTCGCGAGCACTCTCCGCTTGCTCTCACGTTGCTTCGCGTACCGTTCCACATCCGTCAACGCGGTTTCGACTTCGAACTGCGTTCGCAAGACGACTTCGCGGAGGTTTTGCTGACGTTCCTTATAACGTTGCAGCGCTTGTCGGCTTCGAGAACGGCTTGCTCTGCGACCATTCGGGAGTTCGTATTCAAGACCCGCCGAAACGCTCGGAGCGTTTTCGAATTGTTCGATGAACGATTTGGCGATCCGGCTTCCACCGTTCAGCTGCGAAAGGTAGCCGTTAAAGACGGCATTCAGTTGAGGCTCCAACTCCACGCGACTGATGCGAACCTGGAGCGCCGCGAGACGTAATTCGTGGGTCGCTGCTCGGATCTCCGGCCGGTGCACGAGCGCCTGACCCACGGCATCACGGAGCGACCACTGAGTGTCGGACACTTCCGCGGTGTCGGTCGGAATCAGCTCAAGGCCTTCGTCGGTGCCGAACAGCGCTTCGTTGCCAATGAGAACTGCGAGACGAGCTTGCTGTTGCGAGACGTCGGTCTCAAGTCGGATCACTTCATCGGCACGTCTGGCAACGCGTTGCCGTGCCTTGGCAATTTCGATTCGGCCCGCATCGAAGTCTTTGCGACTGGCGAGGATTGCCTCAATTTGACGGCTTCGTTCAAGCAACTCTCTTTGTTGAGTCAATTGAGCGCGCATTTGTGTCAGTCGCCAATACGCGTTGATCACATCGGCGATCCGTTGCTCTACCTCGGTTCGCAATTCCTGCCAAGCGGCGGAACCTTCGATGCGTGCTTGCGTGACGAGTCGCTCGTTGTAGTAACGTCCGCCACGTGACAATAGCGGCTTGGTCAAATTGAGGCTCAAACGAGCGTTGCCCTGATTCACGGGCAGAAAGAAGGTGCTATTGCTGTCGAGGAATCCCACTTCTTGGGACACCTCGACCTCGGTACCTCGTCGAGTGAGTCTCCGCGCTCCGGCACGAAAATCAAGCGACTGCTCTCGAAGACGTGGGGCTCCCCCGGTCGTCAGCGTGTTCCCGACAGGATCGTTGGAGGCCGAGAGGTCTCCTCCCAACAACGTGGTGGTGTCAAATGCGGCGTCCTCTTCAACCACTCGATCGAGAGTCGCGGCGGTTTGATGGGAGACACTCTGAATCCGCGGGCTGCTCGCGAGCGCGTCGAGCAAGACCGTTTCGAGGTTGAACGTTACCCAGCGAGGTTTATCGAGCACCTGCCTTGAGACTTTCGCTTCCCACCAGCCAATCTCCGGGACCAGTAGCGACTCGCCGCCGCGCGCGGGCGGGAACGGATTTTCCGATTGCGCACGCGCGACCGAAGCGAATACCAGGCTCGCCAAGAGACCGGTAAGCGCGGTTGTGCGGATCGAGATGAGGACTGACGAAGCCATCAAACCCTTGTGTCTGGCGCAGGGTATACCCTTATCGTCGATAACAATGACAGTGAGGGCACACAGCTTTTGAATCGGCCCCTTCCAAGGACCGCCTTGCCCGAGAGCGCGCAAAGTCGAGGTGCTCGGTTCGATAGCGCCACGCAATCCGGCACATCGTCACGATAGGTTTGAATCACAAACCTGTTGAAGACATCAAAACCGTCATTCTCGGTACGTCACGTCGAGTCACTCAATTGTCGGCGACACGCGTTGCAATCCGTACAGTCCTTCGTTTTTGCCCGCGCGAAGAAGCGTTTTCCTGGGCCGAACAGTGGGCAGTCGATTCTGACTTCGTAGCAGTAGAGGGAAGCAAAGCTATTTGGACGAAAGGTCCAATTTCTTGATTCACATGGCCTCGCTGTGGGAAGAGTTTATCTCCAATCGATACGCCTCGCGATCGCTCTGGTTTGCCTCGGCGCCAGTCTGATCTTGGCAAGTCATTGGTTGGGGCTTCTACCCAACGAGCGGGCGATTCGCGCCGAGTCTCGGCGCAATTTCAGTGAATCCGTCGCAATCAATGTCGCGGCCCACGTGCGCAAGCAGCAGTGGATCGACTTGAGGGCGATTACTCAAACACTGGTTGACCGCGACCCCTCATTGCTTTCGATTGGCGTGCGAACGGAACGCGGCGTCTTGAAGGCGGATGCGGGGCACCACGCCGACCTGTGGCAACAGGTGAACGACGATCCGGAAAGTCCGATCGATGCGATTCAGGTACCGATCACGTTGAATCGCCGACCTTGGGGATTCGTGCAGTTTTGTTTTCGTGTCCCGGACCGCACGTTCGCCAGTCAAGTCTGGACGCACCCGCTACTTCGGTTGCTCGCGTTTTTCTGCATCGCCGGAACGTTTGGTTACACGTTTTTCGTCGGCAAGATGATGCGGATCTTCAGCACGACTCAAGTCGTGCCGGAACGCGTTCGCCAGGCACTCGATACGCTCGCCGAAGGTCTGCTGGTTCTGGACGAACGTGCCCGAATTGTTCTCGCCAACCGGGCGTTTGCGAACACGGTCGATGTACCTGAGGAGCTACTGGCCGAAACAAGTGCGAACGATCTTCCCTGGCGGGATCAGCACGACTCGGCTTGTGAAGATTTTCCGTGGATGGTCGCGATCGATGAATCCGCGACCGTCACGGAACAGAAACTACAACTCCAAGTCGGCGATGGCTCGCGACGAATCTTTTCGGTCAACGCAGCGCCGATCGGTGGTGGTGCTCGTCGTGGGGCTCTGGCGACCTTTCGTGACGTGACGGAGATCGAAGAGCATCGAGCCGAATTGGAAACGATGCTCAGCATGCTTCGAGACAGTCGTGACGAGATCGAACGCAAGAACAAGGAACTTGAGATCCTTGCAACCCGCGACGCACTCACGGGTTGTCTGAACCGTCGAGCCTTTTTCGAGCGTTTCGGCCGGCTTTGGAAGCAGGTGTCTCATGACAAGCCGCTGTCGTGCATCATGGTCGACAATGACCACTTCAAGTCGGTCAATGACACCTACGGCCACGGTGTCGGTGACGACGTGCTCCGAAACGTTGCGAGCGTTCTCAGCAACCAGTTTGTGGATCGAGGTCTCCTTTGTCGGTACGGCGGCGAAGAGTTTTGCATCGTGCTTCCAGACACTGCGTTGGAAGAAGCGTTGCAGGTTGCCGGAGAAGTCCGACGGGCGATCGAAGCGATTCGGTTGGAGGATCCAGCGGAACTGAGGCTGTCTGCAAGTCTCGGTGTCTCCGAAACCCGATTCAACGCGAGCGAACCGCAAGACTTGATCAATCAAGCCGATGTTTGTTTGTACGCCGCTAAGCGTGCGGGCCGAAACTGCGTTATCGCGTATAGCGAAGACATCGCGAACATGGATGAAGAGACACCGGAACGGATCGAACGCAAATCACGCAACATCCCGTTCCAAGCCGTCACGGCATTGGTTTCGACCCTCTCGTACCGAGATGCGAATACGGCCGAGCACAGCCGCCGCGTTGCGTCGCTGTGTTCGGTCGTCGCGCCGCGATACATGGACTCTCAAGACGTGTATCTACTCGAGATCGCCGCATTGTTGCATGACATCGGAAAGGTGGGCGTTCCCGACGACATCCTGCTCAAGCCGGGCAAGCTCACAGATGCCGAGTGGGAGACGATGTCTCGCCATGACCGCGTCGGCGTCGAAATCATCGCGAGCGCATTCGACTGCCAAGACCTCACGGAGATTATTCAGTCTCGCTACACTCATTTCGATGGCAATGGCAGGCTTGCAAACCAGACGCGTGGTGAAGAGATACCATTGGGTGGCCGCATCCTCGCGATTTGCGATAGCTACGATTCCATGGTTTCGGATCGGGTGTATCGCAAAGGTCGCTCACATGATGCCGCCATTGCTGAGTTGAGACGCTGTGCTGGGACACAATTCGATCCAGAATTGGTCGAACACTTCGCCAATGTCGTGACTGGCAAACCGGAGCATGAGGTGGCGGCGTCACAAAACGAAACCGCCATTCAAATCGGGTTCCAGGTGGAGCGTCTTGCGGCCGCCATCACGGCACAGGATGAGGAGGGGTTGAGGTCTCTGGCAGCTCGTCTGGGGCTTTACGCTCGAAACTGCAACATCGAATCGATCGCGGAGGCCGCGCAGGCAATCGGCCAACACGCGGCCGGCGAAGACGTTTCCTGGCTCGAATTGCTGCGTGAAACGAACCAGCTCCTGGACACATGTCGGGCCGCGCAGACGGATTTGCTGCGGCAGTCGCTTGATTCGCGGCAACCTCAGGACTCGGGACGCTAAGAAATCGCCTTCGGCGTTTCAGACCGGGCGCGAATCGTTCATACTTAAGGCCGCTAGTGAGGTTACGTTCTGCGGCGTCGCGTCTCCAGGAGCCAACTCCCAGTAAACGGTCCATGCGTCTAAGTGCCCCGCTAGCCTACTCACCCAGGGATGGTAGCGATGAGCGTGCTGTACGGAACACAAGCGGAGATCGGATTCGGGGTCGATCACTTTAATCCCCATGGCCAACGATCGATTGATGTGATCGGTGGAGATTGCAAGGACACTCTGAAACAGCGAATCATTGAATCGTGTCCACGGGTGCCCGGCGTTTATGGAATGCTCGATCGTTCTGGACAGCTGATTTACGTCGGCAAGAGCAAGTCGTTGCGGTCCCGTCTGCTCAGCTATTTTTCAGAGAGCAATGAAGACGAGAAAGGCGGCCGGATCGTCGAGGGAGCGCGGGCCATTCAGTGGGAGACTCAACCGAGTGAGTTTGCGGCACTTTTGCGCGAACAGCAGTTGATTCGTCTTTTCTCCCCTCGTTGGAACGTTCAAGGCGTTCCAAAACGACAGCGGCCACTCTACCTCTGTCTCGGTCGGGATCCCGCACAGTTTTTTCTTTCTCGTAAGCCACCCGAGACCTGTATCGCGTTGCACGGGCCGTTCTACGGAGCGGCGCGAATGACGGTCGCCGTCGACGCGTTAAATCAAGTATTCGGTTTGCGGGATTGCGGTCAGAAACAGACATTCCAGTTTGCAGAACAATTGTTGCTTTTCGATTCACCCCAGCGGCCAGGTTGCTTGCGGCTCGAAATCGGAACCTGCTTGGGACCGTGCGTTGCGGCCTGCACGAGGAACGAGTACGACGCGCGAGTCGCCGCCGCCTCTGAGTTCTTAGACGGTCGGAATACAGACCCGCTCGCACGCATGCGAAAACGGATGGAGGATGCCTCTCGCAATCAACAATATGAACTGGCGGGGCGTGCACTCAAGACGCTCAAGTCGTTGGAGTATGTGCACCGCAAGCTAACGATGTTGGCATCGGCACGCCGCGAATACAGTTTCGTCTACGCCGTTCCGGGCTGGGATGGATGCCACATTTGGTACCTGATCCACTGCGGTGAACTCGTCGATGTGGCGGCCACCCCGGTTGGCAGCGACGAGTATCGCATGCTGCGTCCGACGATCCAAAACTGGAAAGCGGTCTTGGAGAGCGACGCCGACTACGGGAACGGACCATTCGCGTATACCCTCGGTCTGGTTGCGTCATGGTTTCGAAAGCATCGCGGTGAGCGTGAGCGAACCTTCCTACCGTCGCAAGCCGGACGTAAGTACCGGAAACGATCGATGACAGCGACGTGATTCAAAGAAGGTGATCGATCACTGCTTTTTGCGGAAGGCTGATCGAAGGGGTGGAATGGGTCCACAACAATCGGCGATTGTGATATTCTTCCGCGCTGTTGATCGCCACGTGTTTCAGGTATTTCCATGTCAGACTCTATCCGCGTCGCCATGATTGGTCTCGGCTTCGGCGCCGAGTTTCTCCCCATCTACCAAGCGCTGCCCGGCGTTGAAGTCACGGCGATCTGTCGCCGCAACGAATCCGAATTGCAAAAGTCGGGTGACCAATTTGGAATCGAAAAGCGTTACACCAGCTACGACGATGTACTCGCCGATCCCGAGATCGACTACGTCCACATCAACAGTCCGATTCCGGACCACGCGTGGATGTCGTTGAAGGCACTCGATGCCGGAAAACACGTGATGTGCACGGTGCCAATGGCCACAACGATCGATGAGTGCCGGCAAATTGTTGAGAAGGTACGACAGACCGGCATGAAATACATGATGGCCGAGACGGTCGTTTACAGCCGTGAGTTTCTCTACATCAAGCAGCTCTATGAGAATGGCGAATTGGGTGAGATCCAGCACCTCGCTGCCTCACACCCGCAGGACATGGATGGATGGCCGAGCTACTGGGAGGAAATGATTCCGATGCATTACGCGACGCACGTCGTTAGCCCGTGCCTCGGATTGACCGACGCACTCGCTGAGTACGTCAGCTGCTTTGGCTCGGGGGCTGTCAGGGATGATATCGCGAAAAAGTCGGGCAACAGCTACGCCGTTGAGTCGTGTCATATCAAGCTCAAGGACAGCAGCGTTGTGGCTCATATCTGGCGTTTCCTGTATGACGTGGCGCGTCAATATCGCGAGAGTTTCGACGTCTACGGGACCAAGAAGAGCTTTGAATGGACGCTCATTGAGAATGAGCCCCACGTTCTGCACACGGCGAAGAAGCCCGAGCATGAGATTCCCGAGAAGATTGAGGTCCCGGATTTTGCACACTTGCTTCCCCCCGAGATCCAAAAGTTTACGCTCCCCTCTGAAATCCATGACGACCAGCATCTGTCGTTCATCCAGGGAGGTGGTCACGGCGGTTCTCACCCACACATGGTCAATGAGATGGTCAACGCGATTCGTGAAGATCGAGATCCTTGGCCGAACGCGGTGACGAGCGCCAATTGGACCTGTGTCGGCCTCTGTGCCCACGAATCGGCGACGAAAGGCGGCGAGATCGTTCGGTTGCCCGAGTTCACACTCGGTTGAGTGTTTTGCCGCGTAGCGTCTCAAGAGCATAAAAAAAGCCGCTGCAGTCATATGACTACGGCGGCTTTTCCATTAGATGATGTCGCTTACTGAACTGAGGTGTCGCTGCTGAGGCTCGTCACCTCGCCACTCTTCGACGCAGTCTCTCGCACGTACTTGACCAGATTGAAGGCCGTTTTCAACTGTGCATCGGTGAAGAATCGCACGTTTCCGGTATAGCGACTCTCGACACGGTTCATGGTGCGAAGCTTGGTCCAGGTGAGGTCGTCAGTGAGATGCCAAGCTGCTGCTTGTGCAGTCCCCTGATCGATTTGGTGCTTGCCGAGCGCTTCGACAACCGAGCGAATCTCCGGATCGGCACTGAATTGCTCGAACGGAATGATCTTGTATTCCATCTTCGGGTTCGGGTCCGGCTTTCCATGCTCGAGACACACGGTGCGGAAGCTCAATTTGCTTTTCTTCTCCGGGGCGATCCGAAGGAAGCCGCCACCGCCGCCCATGCCGCCGCCGCCCATGCCGCCGCCCATGCCACCGCCCATGCCGCCGCCCATGCCACCGCCGCCCATGGCTTGGCCACCGCCGCCGCCGCCCATGCCGCCGCCGCCAAGGCCGCCACCGCCGCCTCCGAGGCCGCCGCCACCAAGACCGCCGCCGCCGAATTGGGCGTCGATCGGTACACCGGCAAACGCATCAGGCATCCGGATGCTGAGCGGTTTATCGCTTTTGTTCTCGAGAATCAGGTTCGCCTTATCAGGGCCCAGAGGGATGTAACGAGCCTCAACCTGCCCGTCTTCCATGGCTTTGAACAGTCCGACGGGTTCAACTTCAACCGGCTCTTTCGCACCGATGACCCCGACCATCGCCACGACGGCCAACAGGCCCAGGTACCCTCGTAAACTGTAAAACGAGTGGTTCACGCTTTCTTCCCTCATTGTTGATAAGAATTGGCCGGTTGAACGCTCTTCACCGGAACAGCCGGCCGTCTTGGGATGCAAGTGTAATACCAAACGACCGCAGAACTCAAAATTTTAATCCCCACAGCCCAATCCTCGATGTTTCCGTTCGCCGCGAGGGCCAGTTTTTGGCTTTTTGCCCCCAGAGCGTGGCGATTTCAACCAGTTTGTCGGCAATTTGCTGATGCGACTTCACACTTCGCGAATTCCCAGACAATCGACTCTAGTCTTTGGGATGCCACGTTTTGTTCACTAGGTGGGGTGGCACCTGGCCCGCACACGCGGCCAGGCAGTTCGAAACCGCCAATTCGCCCATTTGGCATCGCGTCCGATCCGTTGCACTGCCCAAATGCGGAGCGAGCACCACGTTCGGCATCTTCCGGAGATCCGGCGTCACCTGGGGTTCGTGCTCAAAGACATCGAGGGCGGCTCCCGCGATGGCTCCCTGCCGCAGAGCTTCAACAAGCGCTTGTTCGTCAATCACAGCGCCACGCGAGGTGTTGATCACGATCGACGAGGGCTTCATCTGCTCGAATTCCGCTTTCGAAAGCAGATGTCTCGTGTCTTCGCAAAGGGCGACGTTGATCGACAGGTAGTCGCTTGAACCGAGCAATTCATCGAGTTCGCAATACTGCACCTGCAATTGCTGCTCGAGGTTCTTCGATCTCCGCGTGCGACTCCAGTAGAGCACGTTCATGTCGAAGCCACGAGCGCGTCGCGCGATGGCTTGACCAATCTGCCCCAATCCGACGATGCCGAGTGTCGCGCCGGTGACCTCCGTTCCGAGCAACTGCATCGGCTCCCAACCTTCCCACTCACCACTGCGGACCAATTCATCTCCTTCGACGACGCGACGTGCTGCCGCCATCAACAGCGCCCAAGCCATATCCGCAGTCGAATCCGCCAGCACGCCGGGCGTGTTGGTGACCGCAATTCCGCGAGCCGTCGCGGCATCGACATCGATGTTATTGAAGCCGACCGCGTAGTTTGAGACCACTTTGAGTCGCGACGCTGCGTCCAACAGTTCGGCGTCAATCTGGTCACTCAATAGGCAGATCATGCCGTCAGCATCGCGAACGCCCGCCAACAGTTCATCGCGGCTCAGCGCTCGATCGATGTCTTGAAAAATCAACTCGGTTTCTGATTCGAGCCGACGCATCGTGGGTGCCGGAAGCCCACGCGTGAGAAAAACCTTGGGTTTCGATGACATCAATGAACCGTCGCTTACAGGCGCTCAAGGATGGCGTTGTAGGTTGGACTGGGACGCATCGCTTTTGCCGCAAGGGTTGGGTTGGGGCTGTAGTAGCCATCCAACTCCACTCCGCTTCCTTGCGCCGCGTTCAATTCTGCGACGATCGTGTCCTCGTTCTCACGGAGCGCCGCCGCGATCGGGCCAAACTGAGATGCAAGTTCAGCGTCCGTCGATTGAGCGGCCAAGGCTTCGGCCCAAAAGAGCGCCATGTAAAAATGGCTGCCACGTGTATCGAGTTCTCCGACCTTTCGTCGAGGTGATTTGTCCTGTTCCAAGAACATGTCGGTTGCACGATGAAGTGCTTCTGCCAACACGCCGATTTTGGGTTGATCTGATTTTCGCGCCAGGTCTTCGAGGGAAACGGCCAGGGCGAGAAACTCGCCGAGCGAATCCCATCGTAGGTGCCCCTCCCCCACAAACTGCTGGACGTGTTTGGGGGCTGATCCGCCCGCACCGGTCTCAAAAAGACCACCGCCGGCGAGGAGAGGCACGATGGAGAGCATCTTGGCACTGGTCCCGAGTTCCAAGATAGGAAATAGGTCGGTCAGGTAATCGCGAAGGACGTTTCCGGTCGCGGCAATGGTGTCCTTGCCGTCACGCGCCCGTTCGCAGGCATGGCGCGTGGCGTCGATCGGTGCCAAGACTTGAAGGTCGATCCCATCGGTGTCGTGATCCGGAAGGTACTGATTCAACTTCTGAATCAAGTTTGCGTCGTGACCGCGGTTCTCGTCCAACCAAAAAACAACGGCGGCTCCCGTGAGACGAGCCCGTTCAACACCGAGTCGAACCCAGTCGCGAATCGCAACATCTTTGGTTTGACACATTCTCCAAATGTCACCGGTGTTCACGTCATGTGCGAAAACGACGTTGCCCGACGAATCGGTGACTTCGACCGAGCCATCACTAGCGATTTCGAAGGTCTTGTCGTGCGAACCGTATTCTTCGGCCTTTTTCGCCATCAGGCCGACGTTCGAAACGCTACCCATGGTTGTCACATCGAAGGCGCCATTTTCCTTGCAGAAATCAATCACCGTTTGGTAAACACCCGCGTAGCTGCGGTCCGGGATCACCGCTTTGGTCGGATGAAGTTTTCCATCGGGGCCCCACATCATTCCGGACGATCGAATGGCGGCAGGCATCGAGGCGTCGATGATGATGTCGCTGGGCACGTGAAGATTGGTGATTCCGCGGTCTGAATCCACCATCGCGAGGTCAGGTTGCGATTCGTAAACCGCTTTGATTGAGGCTCGGATCGCATCCGCTTGATCGCTCGGTAGAGATTCGATCTTTGCTTCCAGTCCGCCCATCCCATTCCGTGGATTGACTTCGAGTTCCTCAAAGACGTCTCCATACTGGGCGAACAACGATTCAAAGTAGACGCTCACCGCATGACCAAAAATGATCGGGTCCGACACCTTCATCATGGTCGCTTTCAAGTGGAGCGAAAGAAGGAGTCCCGTTTTCTTAGCATCCTCAATGGACTCGGCCAGGAAGGAGCGAAGTGCGGCGATGCTCATCACCGACGCGTCCACGACCTCACCGCTCTCGACCGGAACAGACTCGCGTAAAACGGTACGCGTGCCGTCCGACCCAACATGTTCGATTCTCAAAGAGTCCGCAGAGGAGATCACTGCCGACTTTTCACTGCCGTAGAAATCGCCTTCGGTCATGCTCGCGACATGAGAGGGCGAATCAGATTCCCACGCTCCCATCGAGTGAGGATGAGCTTTGGCATAGTTTTTCACGGCGGCGGCGACGCGGCGGTCCGAGTTTCCTTCGCGTAGGACCGGATTCACTGCACTACCAAGTATCTTCGCGTAAGTCGCGCGGACTCGTTGTTCTTCCTCCGTTTCGGGTGTCGCCGGGAAATCGGGCACGTCAAAACCGTCTTGTTGCAGTTCGGTAATGGCGGCCGTCAGCTGCGGGATCGAGGCGCTGATATTCGGAAGTTTGATGATATTCGCATTGGGTGTTTTTGCGAGTTCCCCCAGCAACATCAGGGCATCTTCGCAACGTTGGTCTTCGCGAAGTGCATCCGGAAAGTTTGCCAGGATGCGGCCCGCCAACGAAATATCTTTTGTATCCACCGAAACACCGGCTGCACCCGCAAACGCCTGTACGACCGGAAGCCAAGAATACGTCGCCAACGCAGGGGCTTCGTCGGTGTGGGTGTAAATGATGGAAGGCGATTGAGTTGTCATAGAAGTCTGCCGAAGCGAAGTCAATTTGCAGACGCAGACGGTACCATCCTCAGGTCAAATTGTCACCGGGACGAGGTCCTATGCCGCGGACCCAAACCGATTCCTCATCCGGGCGACGGTATTTCAATCGGAGTCGTTCAACACGGAACCATCATGCAAGCGCACGGTCCGACTGCCTCGCTCCGCGACCGCGTCATCATGGGTCACCACGACCAGTGCAACTTCCAGGTCCATTTTCATCTCTTCGAGCAAATCAAGGACGTTCGTCCCGCTTTCAGAATCGAGTGCACCCGTCGGTTCGTCCGCCAAAATCAACTCGGGAGAGTTAGCCAGCGCGCGAGCGATTGCGACTCGTTGGCTTTCGCCACCTGAAAGCTGACCCGGCCGGTGGTCCGCACGATGCCCCAGTCCAACGCGATCGAGCAGCTCGGTGGCCCGCAGACGTCGCTGTGACAGGGAAAGCTCCGACTCAAACATCGGAACCTGTACGTTCTCGGTTGCGGTCAGATTTGGCAGCAAGTAATAGCTTTGAAAGACAAAGCCGATCTGCCGCGCTCGATGGGCACTGAGTTCCGAGTTTTTCAGCATCTGTCCACGAAAGCAGACGGAACCTTGGGTGGGAGAATCGAGCCCACCGAGCAGATTCAAAAGCGTTGTCTTTCCGCTGCCGCTTTTTCCCACGATCGAAATATGGTCCCGCGTCTCGATCGCGAGCGAGACGTCGTTCAGGGCGAACGACTTTCCATCGTCATAGGAGTGGGAGACGGAACGTAGTTCCATCAGTATTTCGCGTTCGGGCATCGAGGTTGCGATCAAGCTCCAAAATGTTTCGACGTGTTGATACACTCGATTTTACGATGATCGACCGTTGGACGCGATCCGCTTTGCTGCCCACTCTCAGTTTCTGGACGGATACATGATGAACCGAACTGTCGCGGCAATCTTCTGTGCGATCGTTTTCGTTTCCGTTGCCGTTGCTCAAGACCCGGCAATTCGGTCGATCGCGGTGATTCCCGCCGAGGTTCAGGTGGCCAAAGCGACATCGGCTGATCGTTGGAATCGGCTTGTGCTGTTGGCGACGCCGGCCATCCACAGTGGTGATGTGAACCGCTTGAACGCCGGAATGAAGTCTGCCGCAACCAAGTGTGCGCTCACCGTGATGGCAACCGTCAGCAAGCAGTCATCACAGTTCGTGCTCCGTGAAGTTGCAGTGGGCTACAGCGTCCCAATTGCGGGCGCTCAAACAACGATCTCCTCATCCACCGCAGCCGAACAGGGCGCTGACCTTGGATTCATTGAACGCCAAGTGTTGCGGGGAAACGAAAAACGCTTCGCGGAGGTCAAGCAGATTGCTCAGACATCGACGCTCACGGCGTTCGACGCCCCCACGATCTTTTCAACCACGTCGGGTCACCGTTTGATGGTGATGCGTCACTTGTGTTGGATTGATCCGCGTACAGGTGAGGGGGCAATGCTTGTTTGGTTGCTGGATGCAAAGAAGGGTGGTGTCGGCGGGCGAGTGTTTGATCTCCCGATGCGACTCGTGCGATGGGGCTCGATCGAGACTCGCAATATTCACGTCGATGGCGACGCATTCGTTTTTGGCATCCCAAGCGAAACCGCTTTCGGTCTCGAATCGCTTCCACCAGGAGCGGACATCCCTTGGACCAATTCGGCGAAACAGGTGGCCGGGCGTGCGAGCTACACACAGCAAGAGGTCATCGAGCTTGCGAACGCGATGAACGACGCCATAACGCGTTCAAAATCAAATCTGAACGCGTCGCGATGACGGCAACCAATGCTGTGATAAGCAACAGCACCGCCACGGGTGATGGCGCTAAAAAGAGCAACAGAATCGCGACCAGACAAATCCAGATGATCGGATGGTGGATACGGCTTGCGAGTCGACCTCGAAACGGCCAGACGAGGATGCACACCAAGCCCACCATGAGTAGCGTCAGCATATCGAGAAGGTAGCGTCGTGCGGGGCTCGCTTTGGGAAACGATAACTTGATGGTCGGAAGCGAGTTCTCGTTGCCGAGCTCAACCACTCGCTCCAATTGGTAAACCGAGAACCGGTCTTCGTCGAAGAGTGAGTCCACCACCGCCGATTGAGGATCCATCTGATCCCCGATCGTTCCAATCAGCTTTTGATGTAAATCGACCCAAGTCTCGTCAACTGCATTCGTTTCGAATTCGCCCGCGGTTGATTCAAGATCAAATCGGATCCCACTGATGATGGCGAGTTCACGGTACCGAGAGAGCCATGGACGTAGCCAACTCTGAACTTCGTCACCGCTGCGATCCGCCAACGTGTCGCGTGATCGTTCGATGACCGCCACAACGCTTTCTGCCAGTTGGAAACGCCAATTGGCGGCGATCAAACGGAGTTGTTCGTCGGAATCATTCGGCACACTCGACGCGACATCCGCACGCGTCGAATACGGTTCCAGCAGCGTGGAATAGTAGGCGACCCATTGCTTTGAAACGGGAATCTCGTCCAGCGTTGGCAGATAGTCGGTGACCTCATCACCAGGTTCGACGTCGACACTCACCAGCACCTCAAGCGGTTGAGCGAGGCGACTGTAAGCCAGCGGGACGACGAGTCGGTCGGAGTCTCTCGTTGAGAGGTTCACTTCTCGGCTGGCCGACCAGATACCCAAGACGCTCGCATCGCTTGGGATTCGGACTGTCACTTCATTCCTTGTTTCGGGCGCCAAATCGAAACGCTGCAGAATCAACGCTTGATTTGATTCGAGGATGACCCGAGCATCGGCCATCATCGCGATTGGGGATTCGGTGGCGCGTGAGAGCGGCTCGAGATCGATGTTCCAACTGAGTCCTTCGACGGCGTAGAGCGAATGTGTTTCGAGATTCAAGCTGGGATCCAGCTTATTCACGAGCGGTGTTCGGTCGGGTGATGGCCTCGCGCCCCCACCGCTTCGCCAGCGAATGGGTTCTGCCGTCAATCGATCTGGGACAGCAACGACGCGTTCACGTGTTCCTCGCCCGAGGACGTCGAGTTTGGGAACACTCACGCGGACTTGGTCGGTTTTGTCGAGAAACCCAAGGATTTCAAATCGCGGCCGTGCGCCAGACTCCCGCTCGGTCGGGATCCCCGGTGCGACTCGAATCACAGTCAGTGACTTGTCAGTTGAAACACGGCTGGCCCATTCGTCGGCACCACGTACCTCTAGATCGGTTGCCCAACGGGTCGGTATTGCGACGTCCAAAAAGCGCGGTGCCGGTCCGCTCGGAATCTCGAAGACCGTTTTGCAAGACCAACGACCGGATGAGTACGCCATCTCACCTAGCTGGACACAACGGAAACGCATGCCGCTGGGCTGTGTTGAAACTCGGAGCCGGTCGCTTGAGGGTTGCGTGGACGTTCGTATCGACTCCTTTTGGGCAAGAGGAATGCGGCCAGCAAGCAGACTCTCCGAGTCAAATGACGCGTTCGCCCAATCGGTCGGTTTACCCGTTTTGCTCGGGACTATCTCAACGAGTGACTGACGATCGTGAGAGATGGAATATGTTTCATCGACGTCGGTTTTCAGATTGATCTGAAAACGCGGGAGTAGAACGGTAACGCGGCGTTTCCGCGTGATCTCGGCGTCGGCAACAACCGACACTTTGCCATCGACTCGCTGATCGCCGAGCGGGATTTGCAGCGTCCCATCACTCGATTCGGATGTTTTCGTTGGGTATCGCACGCCATTGACAACGCAGCGAAGAACTCGAAACCCTTCCGGCGCGGACAGAAGCAACCGTTTGACATTGCCGTCCGAGTCGGAAAGTTCCCCGCGAAATTGCAGCCGCATCTTCGTTTCAGAAACATGGAGATGTTGTGAGCTCTGAAACATGGTCTCTGGTGATTCTTTTCGAGTGACCGCAAACGATGGATACGCTTCTTCCGAACGATAGCAGGCTTCGATATCGCCACGAAACCCTTGCCAGATCTGGGAGAAGGATTCGGTTTCGACTGCGACGGCGTCCGATGACTCGACAATTTCGACGCGTGGGTCACGTTCAATTCCGAACAACGTGACGATCGATCGTCCCAACGGGCTGAGTACCACCTCGGGAATCGGAATTCGCTGGCTTCGTTGCGGACCATCAAGGGTCACGATCTCAAGTGGCAACCTCCACGCGAGTCGAATGGGTTCACTCGACGACCCACGCTTTGTGAATCGATACGTCGCACTGGGGCGTGATCCGTCTGGTTCAGGCCGGTCGTCGTCCGAGTCTTCTCCCTGGCGAGCCATCGCCCATCCTTGCGATGTGAGTGCGGACGGCGGAGGACCGATGACGATTAGATCCACCGACGCTCCATCCGCGATCCGCCGCACGGGTACCACTTCGCATTCCACCAACGTGTGTTTCAGACCGACACTCAAGCGATACGTGCGGCGGGCGTTTTGCACAGACTCGATTTCGGTGCGTCCCGACAAGCGACACAGAATCGAAATCTGGTCCACCGGACCCAAGTCGGCAGAATAGCGGGCGACATCGGCATCGTTCACCACGCGGCCAATGGCGTCGCCGAACGAATCAATTGTCATTTGCCGCGGAGCTTCCACGATGACCCGTGCCGAGTGAATTCGTGGGACGGTCAGCCGCACCTCGGAAGCGAGACGTTCGGTGTTGGAAGAACCCGCCTCGGCAATTTCAGGATTCACGGAGTCTGTGGGTAGCGTTTGAGCTGCGCTGACGACATCGGGCTGAAGGCTGATTCTCAGGCGAAACGAGATTCCGGCTGGTACCAAGACGTCGATCGTTCCCGTCTCATTCACCGAATGACGAAGGATCCGCCGCTGTCCATCGCTGATCCATTCGACGCGACGCACGAGAGCAGCCTGCACGGGGAGACGCAAATTGGATGCGCGACGATTGAGTCGGATTTCGTAGTCGGCTTCGACCGAGGCGGAGAATCCTGAATCTGCTTCGCGATCAACCGCGAGAAAAACTCGATATTCGGCATCCAAAATTCGTGCCGGGATCGGGCGCGACGGATCCGATCTTTCGATCATCCGTTTGTAGTCGTCCTCCGACACGTAGACCTTGTCTCCGACATGCTGGTGCTCGTCGCTCATCGGAACCAACAGATTGATCGGTGACTTTGAATTCGGCTCCATTGCCGAACCACTCTCCGTCGATTGCGCCAACGTTTGTTCCGCCAAAAGGGTCGACAAAACGAAGAGCAAGATCGATGAACGGGTGAATGAAAAGTCGACCGAGGGATCACGCGACGATCCGCTGGTTGATTGCGTCGCCTGACGTTGTTGCCAACTCAGCGCAGAATGGAGCAATCCGGCCACTGCGAAAGGCATGGCGATCCAGGCGATCAACGCTTGTTGATAGGGCCACCAAATCACGGAGGCGCCGATGGCCAGGGTCGTTCCAAGAAGCAACGCACGCGAGCCCCAAATGGAGATCCGCGCAGCCATCCAAGCGCCGGCAAAAAGGAGGCCGGACAAGAGCCAACCGAATGCGCGGCACACGTTTTTCGGTATTAGCAGCCACGGCGTTTCGGGCGAATAGAGTTCGCCGAGAAAAGCGGGCAGCAAAATCGACTCGGCGTTGGCTGAGAAGACCACTTTGCGACTCAAGACGTGACCCTGGACGGAGATCTCCGGCAAATCACATCGTCGCACCCATCCGGAAGTACTGTGTCGACGGACGAGCGTGACAGACACCTGATCGGTTTGATTTTCGGGCTCGACACGAATTCGTCGCTCGCGACGCTTATCCAACGGCAATGAAATGCCATTCCGTCGAACCGAGATCAGTTCCAAATCGGAATCGAATAAAATCGTTGCGGGGGTACTCGAAGAAACAAACGCCGAGAGCTGTATCTGATCTTGGCCGCGACTGGATGCCACCACATTGAGTGTTTGGGACCAAACGATCGCCTGGCTCAACTGTCTCAAGGCCCGCTCAATCGAGATGACTTGCCAGTTGGTGGAATCATATCGTAGTCGTTGCCAGTCGTCGGACTCTTCTCCGGTCGTTGGAACCAATTGGACGCCCGGAGGCAGTTCGACGGCA
>JBCBOT010000021.1:0-51379 GCA_039821165.1 Planctomycetota bacterium
TCTGGTCGGAATGGCACACCTTCCCACGGGAAGACTGGAGCCCGAACGAAGAAACCAAACGCACCCTTTTCAACACCTATCTCGAAAACATTGCTTCAGGCAGCTTTACCCAAATCCGCTATCCCAACGAGTCCTCGGTCGAACCTCAGTCCCGTGTCGGCTACACGAACGGCTCGGCCACACTCACGGACCACGGATACGAATTCGGAGACGGCATCGAGCGTGGCGAACTCTGGAAGAATGGCCCCATCACGGGCGAGTGGCCACCGAATGTCGAGCAACAATACTGGCAACGCTTCTTCCTCACCGACGAGGGTGAACGCTTCATTCAGCAAGCGCGCTACTCGACGTTGGTGGTCCCTGAGCACAAACACATTCGAACGCAGCTACCCGATTGGAACCCCGACGACCGGTTCCTCAAGATGCATCGGCGCCTCGGTTACAACTTTCAAGTGGATCGCGTCCGCCGCCAATTGAGATCGGGCGAGGGAATCAAGCTTGAATTTTCGTTGTCCAACATCGGTATCGCACCGTTTTATCCCGATTGGGAGGTCCAGCTCGCGATCCTCGATCACACCGGCACGAACGTCCTCGAGGTCATGGTATTGGATGTAGACCTCCGCGACCTGCAACCTGGCCAAACCACATGGCTCAAGGCGAGCAGTACGAAACCGCTGAAACGCGGAAATCGTTACCAGTTGGGATTGCGAATGATTCAACCAGGAGCCGACCAAGCGAAGCCAAACGCATGGAAATTGGATGCCCGTAACGTCTACATCGCTCTGGCAAACGAGGTTCCGGTTCTTGAGGGATCTTGGAACAAGGACGATCACTCGCTGCGAGGCGGGTGGAACCTGATCGGTGACGTGACTCCGTCCACGAACCCGTTCCCTTTTGAAGGATCCACTCGACCACTCAAAGCGATCTCGGCTCAAGAATAAGGCGACGACCATGAATGACGAGATCATCATCGACACAACGAATCTGCCGCCCAAAGAACAGCGTGAGCGGGCGCCTGCATCTGTAGGCAGGAAACTGTTTGCCGTCTTGGCCGCTTGCGCGGCGGTAACTTTGGTTTTCGGGATCGGATGGTCCTTCGGCCATTCGCAGGCGGCAACGGAGTCAAACGAGGAGAGAGACCTTCTGAAAAATCTCGCGATCGACTGGATGCAGTCGGAGGGCATCGGCGAACCCGAAACGACTCACTTTCTTTTCCAAACCTTCGACCACCGGACCCATTTCGTCGCAATGGAAGGGCTGATCCGGATCACCGCGTCAGAGAACCCGCGCATCGGACGCTTTTGGATTGAGTGCATCCATCAGGATGGTCGTTGGACGCCTCGGGTGGTTCAGGTCACGATGGCCCCGGAATCCGATTCGATCAACTGGCCGTAGCGGTCAGCCGGTGTCGCTTCGCAGTGAGCGATTCTCCAGCCTCTCCCTGAGCAGCATCTCGCGATCGGTCACTGCTAATCCCGATCGCATCTTGTTAGGCGCTCGATCCCGTCATGGAATTGAATCGCTGGCCTTTAGCATTCGATTGGCATCAGAACCGAGCCAATCGAAATCTTTTAGCAAAGGCGTGAAGGGCTCGCGCGGATTGCATCGCGGAAGCGATCAGGAAGCAACCGACTCGTCGCGTCTGACGGCGACAGGCCATTCGAACTGGCTCGGCTGCAATGCCTCTCTCTTCTTTCGCTGGAGCCACAGACATGTCCGCCCTCAACGCATTCAAAAAGATCAACCGCTTGCGATCAAGTGACAAGTCTTCTCGGTCTCGACCAACACGACGTCGCTCTTCACTGCGTTTGGAAACCCTCGAAAAACGATCCTTATTGGCGGCCGTCGCAGTGAACGACGGTGCTTGGTCCGATCAAAACACCTGGGAAGACAACGTGGTCCCGAGTGAGACGCAACGTGTGATCATCAATCGCGGTGTCGCAGTTCAACTCGATCTTGACTCTCACGCGGCGAAAGAAATCGTCGTCCACGGCGACTTGGTCGTTCCCGAAGACGCATCGGTTCCCAACAAGTCACTCGACGCTAATTGGATCCATGTCAACAGCGGAGGCCGATTCATCGTCGGCACGAGTGAGGATCGATACGACATCGGAACCTTCACGGTGAATCTGAAAGGCACCGATGTTAACGCGGATCACACCATTCCCATGTTCATGATGGGCATGGAGATGTCCATGCCGGTCGAGAATAACGATGGTTTTCTGATGGTGGGCAGGGGAGGCAGCATTGAGCTTTACGGCGAAGACAAGCTGAGCTTCACCAAACTCGCGGCGAATGCGAAACAAGGCGACGACGCGATCACCGTCGCCAACGTGATCGAACGCAACTATTCGTTTGGAAACCCATCGGGCGATGGCTTTGAGACGTCGGCTGCGGACGACGGTGAAGTCAACTGGGAGGTGGGTGATCAGATCGTCGTCGCGAGTTCCTCTTACGATTATCGCGATGAAGATGTCCGCACGATTGTCGACATTGACCGGGATGAAGTCGCTGGCACTGTCACGTTGTCGCTCGACCGCGCTCTGGACCACGACCACTATGGCCAGATCGAAACCTATGGATCGTCGTCGGACTACCAGATCGACATGCGTGCCGAAGTCGCGCTCCTGAGCCGCAACATCAAGATTCAGGGAGAAGAAGATCAGGACACCGATGTTGCCTTCGGAGATCGCGCTAGCGCGACCTATGGAACACGGCAAGATTTCAACCGTCTCGCGCCGAAAGAGTTTGAAAAGCTTCCGAGTGAGTGGGTGACCAACGGGGTCGGTGGCCATGTCATGATCATGCCAGGCTCGGATCCGATCGCGGTTGACGGTGTCCAACTCAACCGCCTCGGTCAAGCAAGCCAGAAGGGCCGCTACCCGATTCATTGGCACCTCGCGGGCAAACGTGACCAAGACGTCTTTCGCAACTCCTCGATCACAAACTCGAACAACCGTGGTGTGACGATCCACGGAACCGATGACCTGATGATCGAAGGTGTCGTGTTGCACGACATCCATGGCCATGGTTTCTTCTTTGAAGACGCCGTGGAAACCGGCAACAAGCTCGTCGGCAACATCGCCCTGGGGATCCATACCGTTGGCGGCAACGACGACAGCGCCGCCGACCCCGGCGACAAAGACCCCTTCATCGTGGACACGCATGACAGCGTGCTGGAAACTCCATCACGCTTTTCGAGTTCCGCGGCTTATTGGATCACGCATCCATCGAACACTTTCGTTGGAAATATTGCCGCCGGAGCGGGTGACTCTCGAACCGATGGTTTTGCGGAACCCGGGCCGGCGGGAACGGGCTTTTGGTACGCGATTCCTCGGGCATCGCTCGGAGACGCAGCGAAGACGCAACCGGACGTTCGTCCGATCTTTGCCGAGTTCGGAACGTTCGACCACAACACTTCGCATGCGACCGCCATCGGTTTGAACTTCGATCGAGGGAGCGACCTGGAAGATGCGAGATTCCCCACCGACGAAGACCAAGACGGTGTCTTTGACGACTATTTCGACTTCGACTCGATCCACGTTGCCAACGAATATTCTCCTCGACAGGCGGACGGCTCCGACAGTTTTGGGAAAGTCAATCACTTCACGAACTACAAGGCGTCGCAAGCTGCCGTCTATCACCGCGGTAATAAGCACACCATTAGCTACGAAGGCCTGCGGATCGCCGATAGCTACAACGGGGCTTGGGCCGTCTCGGAGACGACGTTCGATAACAGCTTGTACGTCGGACACAGCCGAGGCAACTCCGGCGACAAAAACGATCGCGTCGGTGGCCCACGGTTGTACGACGGCGCCGGGCTGCACACCAACGCCCACTTTGCTGGCTTCGCCGATCAAGATGCCTTCACATTCCAGGTGGAAGCAAGCTCGTTTGGGCCGACGATGTACCACGCCTTCGTCAACGCATCGTTTGAGGATGATGGGACCCACGATCACTTGGCTCACGCGATCGCTGACATCAATGAAGACACTGACGGCAATCTATCGGGCCACAACCTCGAACGACCGCATGAATGGATCAAGGCCGTCATCGACTTGGACGGCAGCCTCACAACCGCTCATGGCGGAGGCGCGGGATACAGCATTGTCCCCGACGTGGACTTCTTGGTCGATCAAGAGGATCTGCTGCTGCCGGGAGGCGACGCGTATCTGACAAATGATATCTACGCTCGCATTCGAGTCGAGAATCTGAACAACGGCAGCAACAAGGGCTTCTTCAACGCGGTCGACACCGAAGAACCGCTCATGTTCTTCACCACTGAGGCTGGGAACGGCACCGAGAAAACGGTTCAGGTCCTCGCCGGCCAATCCAATGGAGATCACTCCTGGACGCAGATCGCCGCCAAAGCGGACACTGAAGGCGATGTGGAAAAGACATTCACCATCACATTTGGTCGCAACGGCATTCCGGATGCGGGCTTTGTCCTCAACATGAAGAACCAGGATGGCGGCGTACTAGCCGACTATCCCGACATCCAAGCGAAAGTCGAACGCGCACGGATCGTCACCAGAATTGTCGGCGCTGGCAACCACACTCCGAATATCGGCACGGAAGTTTTCAGCGAAGCGGATTTGCGTGCGGAGCGCCAGCCCACCGAAGAGATTTTCTACTACCGAGATGGCCTCGGAAACCTGTACCTCAACACAGGCATTCGCGACTCGCAGCCGTTGATTGAATTCACGCCGGGTGTTGCGTTGCAGTCACACTATGACCCAGGGGATCGTCCCGATCCGCCGATCGTGCAATACGGCTCAACCCTCGAAGCAGAAGAGTTTGACAACAGCTTCGACAACCTCGCAGCAATTGCTTACTCCGACAACGATGTGGTGAACTCACTCGGATCGTTCCGCAGTGAAACCGGCGTGGATGCCACCGAAACCAAGGTCGGAGCCATCGCCGATGGTGAGTGGCTGGAGTACACCGCTGAGATTGCTTTTGCGTCCTACAACATTGACTTCAACGTGGCGTCGACGGTCGATGGTGGCCGAATCCGTGTGCTCGCCGCCACAAGCAACACCGCAGAGTTCTTCACCGACTACGGAACAATCGATGTCCCGAACACAGGCGGTGAGTGGCAGATCGAGACACTTGAACAGGTCAACCTCTCAACGATTGCCAGTGACTCGGCGGTCATCCGGCTTGAATTCATCGGCGGCGGCTTCGAACTGGACTCGATGAACTTCGAACCCGCGACTCAAACGCCGTTCCGCTCGCACACCATCGCCGTTGGAACCACAGAAACGATCCAACTCGAAGACTATGACGAAGGCGGCCCCGGCGCCGCCTACTTCGATACGACGAGTGCAAACGAGGGAAGTTCGGAATTCCGCATCGATGAAGGCGTCGACACGAATGGAACGATCATCACCAACGACATCATCGCGGGCGAATGGCTGGAGTACACAGCGGACGTCGAAGCCGGCACATACGACATCACGCTCGGACGAGATTGGTCCTCGGACGAAGAGTCCGTCACCCTGCTGGTCGGCGAAACAAACAGCGCGACGACGTTCACGGAACTCGGCACGTTTGTTTTTGGCGGCGACATCGACACCCTGACCTTGCCGGGAACGGTGCTTGGTGGAGGCGAGAACATGGTCTTCCGGCTGGTGATGAACACCAGCTACTTCGGGCTTGATTCTCTTGAGTTCAAAAGCGTGGGTGTCGTGCAAACGCCTTACATGCCTCACTCGATCACGAGCGACGCTCCCCACCGGCTCGAACTCGAACACTTCGACATCGGCGGTGAAGGAGTCGCGTACCACGACACGAGTCTCGGCAACAACGCCAGCACCAGTTTTCGACCTGACGAAGACGTCGACACGAACGGTGATCTCCTGACCGACCATGTCAACAACGGCGAGTGGCTTGAATACACCACTGACATCGAAGCGGGTGCCTACGACATCACGCTCGAAAAAGGCTGGTCGGCTGGCGAGGGCACCATTCGATTGTTGATCGCCGACGACAACTCGGCGACCGAGTTCGAGTCTTTGGGCGAGTTCGCTTTCGGCGCGGGTGGAAACGAACTCATCACCCTGCCAGCTGTTGACTTAGATGCTTGGGCTGGAGAACAACGCGTCATACGCATCGAAGTCGTCGGCGATTGGATGGGACTCAACGGAATCGATTTTGTCCCTGTCAGCACCGACACCGATCCGCCTACGGTAGACATCGTGGATGTGACGCCTGACCCTAGAAACACACACGCGGGAGTCGTAACCATCGATTTCAGCGAGGACGTTGTCGGCGTCGACATGAACGACTTCTCCCTCTTGCGAGACGGCGAAACCGTTGATCTTACGGGACTGTCGATCACGCAAGTCTCAGCGGAGCAATACACGGTCGACCTTTCCGGGGTGACGACTGCCGATGGGGACTACGAACTCCGCGTTCACGGCGCCGGAAGCGGCATACAAGACTTGGCGGGCAACGCGCTGGCGACTGACGCGGTCGACCAATTCATGGTCGATACGACGGCCCCTCGTGTCGAATCGGTCGACATCAACGACGGTCACGCACAGCGGAGCATGGTTTCCAGCTTGCGAGTCACTTTCAGTGAAGACGTTGGTTCAGTCGACGCAGGTTCCTTTGTCTTGACCAACACGACGACGAATACCCAAGTCGGCACCATCGTGACGACTGAATTGATCGACGGACGGACGGTCGCGACGCTCACCTTCACTGGTGATGGTGTGGTCGCCGGATCACTTGTCGACGGCAACTACACCCTGACCACGCTCGGATCGGTAGCGGACGCCGCCGGAAATAGACTCGACGGCGACGGTGACGGGGCAGGCGGTGACGACGCGATCACCGATTTCTTCCGGCTATATGGCGACATCAACGGAGATCGAACCATCAACATCATCGACTTCTTCCGTTTCCGGGATGCCTTTCGCGGCAACTATGACGCAGCGTTTGATTTCAACGGCGATGGCGTCGTCAATGTCATCGACTTCTTTCAATTCCGAAGTCGATTTGGAAGTTCCATCTAGGAACGCATCCTCAGCTGACACGCATGTTGGCCGTGGCGAGCGTCGTTCCAAGGCGATGCTCCGGCCGCAGGTCGCAATGATTCTGAAACGCTTTGAAAGATCAACGCGTTCGCCTAAACCTTTTCTCGACCGAACCACAACGACTTGAAACGATCATGAGACTTTTCACTCTTTGCCTCGCGCTCTTCTTCGCCGTTTGCAGCAACCCGCTGTCGGCAGGCTTGGCCCTCAACTTTTCTAACGACAACGGAACCAGCTTCGCTGATTCGTTCAGCGTCCAAACCGGTGAGAAGATGACCATCGGTGTTTTTCTTCAGCAAACTGCACCCGACACCATCTTGAACGATGAAGGAATCGTTTCCTGGGGATTCGATATCGCACCCTCGTCCGCGATGTCCGGCACCCTTGCGAGTCCAAATATCAACGCCGACTTTGACTTTGAGAATCACAACGTCGCGACGGCCGGAGGCTATCAATTGGAATACGCTCAATCCAGTGGAACCGGCGTGATGGGAGATTCGATCCTGCTCGCATCCTTCGAATTCACTTCGTCGGCTGCCGGGATCTCCGAGTTCACGATTGGAGACCGGCTCGTCGGGAGCGGCCCTGGCAATGTCACTTGGCTGACGCCATCGTTCAACACACTCGATGAACAGATTTTCGGCGCCGGCGCCGGCGACACGTACCAGTTCTCTGTGAGTTCCATTTCTGCTGTCCCGGAACCCAGTTCCTTTTTGTTACTCAGTGGGCTCGGGGGATATGCCCTGCTGCGGAGGCCCCGACGCAAACAACTTGCCAAGCGGCATATGCTTAGTGGGTCTCGGTCCCACGATTGAGGCTTCCAACGATGAGGCGACCATCACCCACGCATGCGGCAAAGAAATGGCCGTTGTCGGTGAACGAAACACTCCGAATCACCGCGTTTTGACCGACCGGCAAGACGATCGATGCCGCAGCGCCATCCAGTTCGCTCCTCAGCTCGTTCCCCGCAGCAATAAGAGTTCGATTTCCGACAACGTGAAGGGAATCAACTCGGCCGCGGACGTCCTTGACCCGGGTCGTCGCGCCGGTGCTTGAAGACCAACGACTGAGCTTGCCACCCTGTAAGATCAGAAAAATGTCGTCGTTCTTGGTGGGTGAAAGGGATCGGATTTCTAACGCCTTCGCGTCAGTTGAACCCTTCCTTCGCTTTCGCTGACGATCCTTCCCGGTTTTCCATGACAAGAGACGGACACCACGCGTCGCCGTCCCGACCAGGAGGGATCCTTGGGAGGGCTGGGGCAGCAGGCTCTTGATCCTAAATTCTGTTGGCGTTCGAGGTTCCATCTTTCCGCGAAACAGATCATACACGCAGATCATTGACTTCGATTCACCTCGCGGCTCACAGTAGACGAGGTACCGATCGTCGTCGGTCAATACCGCAGGCGACGTCCCTTGCAGTTCCACCACAGAACCATTGCCGAGTGAATGAATTTTGATGCCGTCCTGATGAACGGCGATGACTCGATCCGTCGCACTTGAAAACAGAAGTTCGTCGAGCGGAACGCCCTCTCCCTCAATTCGTTGCTCTCGTTTCCAGTCAAACGTGCGAAAGACTGAGATGCCACCATCAGCGCTCGCGGCAGCGAGGCGATGCGCGGCGCGACCAAAGCGAACTCGTTGCCAAACCGTCGACGGTTTCAAAAGCCCGATCGGAGTAGCATCGGTTTCGAGACTCATCAGCAGAACCGCGCCCCCGAGCGTTCCTATCGCGGCACGCCCGTTCGTCTCGTCATAGTCTGCGACTCGTGGCACCCGACGATCGAGCGGAAAGCGGTATTCGGTGTCGTTCTCGTGCAACCGGAACAACACGCTATGCGAAGAATCCTGTTCACGGGTCGCACACGACCAAGAACGGTCCTCGGCAAACGCGATCAAGCCGGGCATCGGTTTGAATTCAGTGACGAGGTTTCCGTTCTTGAAATTCCAAGTTGCGGCAGACTCGACGCCGGTGATCGTCAAACGATTCTGCCTTCGTTCGAATCCGACGAATTTGGGCGGCAACGACTTCAAACGCAACCGCTCCGTTTCGCTTTGAACGACGAGGACCTCGCCCTGTGGTGAGACCGCGACAAACTCATTGGCTGAAAGCCCGAGAAGCTTCTGTACCGGAAATCGAGTCTTGATGGTTGTCACAACGTTTCCCCGGTCAAGGTCTAGCAGTTGGACTTCGGAAGCGGCACCACCAACGACAATCGACTTCGCATCCAAAATCGCAACCGTCCAGAGCGTTCCATTGGCTTGAAAGAGCTGACGAGTCGATCGGCTTGCAAGATCGGTCAGGCAGACGAGCCCGGCCTGATCGATTGATACCAGTCGATTCTGACTTGCGAAACGAATACCAGTGATGGCTGCCGAATGTTGATCGACATCCAATATTTTCTTTCCGTTTGCCGAATCGTGCACGGAGACTCGGCCATCCAATCCTCCGCTTGCAAGGATTTCTCCATTCGGTGCAAACTCGATCGCGGTCACGGAACCCACATGTCGCATGCTTCCCGAGCCGATCGTCCGCAAGTCTGAATCAGGCGAACCCGAGTCCTCCCGTAACAACCGCCGCGAAAGCGGGGAACGCAGAGATTCACCGAGAGAACGAACTGTTTTGGAGAGGTCGTCCGCTGGGTCTCGCGTCCCAACGTCCCGGGCAAAACGTTGCAACCGTATTTTGGTTTTTCGTTGCTTGAAAACAGGTTCGGCTTGCAGCGCGGTGACTTCATCCGTGAGCAGCAGAAGGTCTTCGTGGACCGCGCCTTCGTCATTCAGTTGCCATTCGGGCGTCAGCGACACCGAGTCCCGCCATCCCAACGGCCGAGTTGTCTGCCGAACGGGATGAAACCCCACGCGATCAAGCCGAATATCATGTTCGCCGGGCATCACCCGGACAATGATGTTGGACCCCGTCATCGGGACCGCAAACGGCTGTTCATCGACATAGAGCCGATCCGTCGTGCCACGCAGTGAGAGTGGCCAGCGAATCACAATGGTCGGACGCGAAGCCGACCAAACCACCCACGTCACCAAAGCCGTCGCGATGCCAAGCAACGCCAGGCATACCACGTGCCGTATTAAACGCGCTGCCTTTGGGGGTACCACTTTTTCGCCACGTCTCACTGGAACTATCCGTGCCGCGTCATGATACACTCGACCTTCTCATGACTGGTGATCTTTTAACGACTCTCGGAGCAACGACGGATTCCAGCGGCGAAGTGTGTGTCATGCACTACCGCATCGACGAACGACTCGGTGAAGGCGGAATGGCGGTGGTCTTTGCCGGCTTTGACCGAAAGCTGCGACGCGGGGTTGCGATCAAGGTCCTAAAACCAGAAATCAGTCAACGTGAAGACTCTCGTTCGCGGTTTGTCCAAGAAGCGCGCTCCCTGGCGGCCGTTGAGCACGATCACGTTGTCAAGATTCACGACTTGATGGTCGTACTCTCTCCAACGAGTTAACTCGTGGTACTCCGTTGGAGCCACTTTCGGCAATCCGCATCGCCGAACAAATCGCGCGAGGCCTACACGCGGCCCACGAGCGACGAATCCTTCACCGAGACATCACACCGCAAAACGTGTGGCTCGAGGCGGATTCCGATCGGGTGAAGCTACTCGACTTTGGCTTGGCCGAACCGCTCGGTGTGTCCAGCCGCAAGTTTGGTGGCACGCCGGCCTATATCAGTCCCGAACAGGCTCGGAGTGAACCGGTCGACGCGCGAACCGACCTTTATTCGCTGGGTGTTGTTTTGTGGCAGATGCTGACGGGGCGTTTACCCTTCGATGTCCCCAACCGGTCCGCATTGCTGGTGGCGCTCGTGACGCAGCCTGCAAAATCGCTCGCCGACGTTTCGGACGGGCTGCCGGAGCCGTTGACGGACTTGGTCGATCGACTGCTGTCGAAGGACAAATCGAAACGGCCGGAGTCGGCGTTGGCGGTTGTGCAGGAACTCGAGCGCATACGCGATTCCGTCGAAGCGACCACACTGCAACGCTTGGCACGTCGGCTCGTTCATCCCGTTTCGATGGGCTCGTTCGGGATGATCCTGGCATCCGCTCTGGGAACTTGGATCGTGCTGGGAAGCACCACTCAACCCCGTTTGGTCGGTTCGACCACGACGGCACCGCCTCGAAACCGGATTGAAACGGACAAGCTTTCGTCGTCTATACAGTCGCTCGCCGTTTCATCACGGGGACAGACCTTCGAGTTCGAGTCTCCTCGGCCGAGTTGGGCAAACGTCGTTGACGCAGTCCTGCAAATTCGCCGGGACGGAGAACGGCTCCGTGTTTTTGGCATTGCCAGCCAATCTTTTAACGATCGGTCCGTCTCACCCGAAGAGCTTGGTGCATCGGTCGAATCAGGAACGTTGGTGGAACTCGACGACCAATCCGAGGGTGCTCCCGATTGGCTCGCGAAAGAGGATCATCTGCGATCCGGGTCACAGGAGTTGGTGCAATACTTGCGATCAAGCAAACGACCGCGGCTATTGATACTCGTTGACAACGAATTCCTCTCCGTCGCGAATCAAGTTTCGTTGCGAGTGGAAGTGCTGGAATCTTCACAGTGACTAAAGACCTCGAACCGATGGCCGACCTCGGCACGATTTCGACGCAGTGGTCTCAACTCGGAGACGCGAACGTCTTCGTTTTGCGTTACACGAACGCCATCGAAACGTATCTCAAGCGGCTATTGAAAGATGAAAACGACACGCGTGATGTGCTGCAGTCGTTCCTGCTGCGAGTTCTCGAAAGAGGTTTCGAACGCGTTTCACCCGACCTTGGTCGATTTCGCTACTACTTGATTCGCTCGGTACACAATGCTGCGATCACGCATCTACGGACGACTAAACGACGGCGTGTCGTTGACATCGAAGAATTGCCGGAATCGCTCGCGTCCTCGTCCGACGAATTGCGGCAGTATTGGCAACGCGATTGGCACGACTGCATTCTCGGTCGGGCATGGCAACGTTTGGAGGAGCGGGAGCAGGCTTCGGAGAGCAACCTGTACTTCACGGTGTTGCAAATCAGCTCCAAGCACCCCGAGCTAGACTCGAAAGCTCTCGCCGCCACAGTAACCGAGTGTGTCGGTCGTCCGGTCAGCGCTGAGCTGTTCCGACAACAATTGAGTCGGTCCCGCAAAGCGTTCGCGCGACTGATCGTCGAAGAAGTCGCGGAAACACTCGAAACCCCTTCGCGGTCCGCCCTGATCGAAGAACTGACCGAAGTGGGGCTCTTGACCTATGTACAGGAGTTCCTGCCGAGTGAAACCAGCGATTGACCTCGCCGGGCGGCAAAAACTTTTTTCTCAATCTGTCACAACCGCGGCTCCCCGCGCGTAAGTCCCTCGATTGGCCATCAAAACCCAAATTTCGAGGGCATCATGCTCAACTCTTCTCTGAAAAACCGGACCGCTTCCTCTCGTCGCACCCGTCGGTCCGCTCACAAGAATCGCCGACAACTGGAGCTTCAGATGCTGGAATCCCGACAACTACTCGCGGGCCTCGTCAGCACCTGGGCGGCGATCAGTGTGCCGGGCAGCGGTGGTCGCATCGATGCAATCAGCGTCAAACCCGGCGAGAGTCAGTCGGTCCTCGTCTCGGGCGACATGCTGGGTGTCGGATACTCGCGAGACGGTGGGCAATCGTGGCAAGGCAACTTCGAGGGACAAGCCAATTACCAGGCCGGGGACTTTACGTGGGACCCGAATTCGGTGGATCGCGTTTGGGTCGGAACGCACGGCGGGCCACATGTGAGTGACGACGGTGGAGAATCCTGGGCGCTGTCACGCGCAGGCATGCCCGAAACGCTTCGGAACCGCGTCACCGCGCCGATCGAGAAAGTCCTCTTCGATCCTAATGACCCCGAGCAAGATCGGCTCCTTGCCTTTGAAGGTGACCATCGCCGATTCGATTCCTCCGAGGGCCAATACAACGGAAAAGTTTGGATCAGCGAGAGCGATGGAGAGCGTTGGGAAAGCTCGTTCACGGTCGTCGAAGGCGGCAACATTACCGACGCGGAATATCTTGGCGACAGCGGCCAGTATCTTTTCGCAACCGTCTACGGCGAAGGCGTTTATCTGAGCGAGGACGATGGCCAGACGTGGGACAACCTGAGCAACGGTCTCCCCTCAGCGTTCAAACTGCTCGGCGTCGTGGCTCATCCGACGGAGGACACTCAGGCTTGGGTACTCGATGAAGATGGCGGGGTCTATTTCACCGAAGACAGGGGGCAAAATTGGGTAGCGCGGACCAATGGCTTGCTCGATGGCCCGGCCCCCATTCGCTTCAAGTCGATGGAGCTGGCTGAAATGCGCGACGGCCAAGCAACGCTCTATGTCGGCAGTGCACCCAATGGAGCCGGAGGCGACGGCGTGCACAAAAGCATCGACGGCGGCGAAAATTGGGACCTCAAACTGACGGGCCGCGCCAACATCGAAAACGGTGAAGTCTTTGCCGAAGGCGCGAATACCTGGTGGATTGAAGTCGACCCGAACGATCCCGAAACGGTTTGGGCGGGAGGCAGCGCACGGATCATGCGATCGACTGATGGCGGTGATACCTGGATCGATATGCTCAACGATCCCGGAGAAGTCGACGGCACGTACACCGGTCGCGGTTTCATGGGTTGGATCGGAACCAACTACGAGGTGAATCCCGAAGACCCGAACCATGTGATCGCGCAAGCGTGGGATTCAGGACGTCTGATTCAATCGCGGGACGGCGGTGCGTCCTGGACACGGGTCATCGAGCAAACGGAATTCGCATTTCCGTCCGTCGGCTATGAATTCGGGCTCACCCCCGAGAATGCGGACCCACAGGATGCCGTGGAAGCGTGGCGTGCCTGGAAAGAAATCTACGTCACGGACATCGGTGTACCTGACGCCGAAACCATGTTGCGAGTCAGTCATGAGCCGAACGGGGCAGGGCGTTCATCGGATGAATTCCAAGGGTACGGCATGTTGTTTGCCGCCTACCTCGAGCCGAACGACACCGTGCTCCGGCAACTTTGGAATTACGCGGAACATCATCTCAACTTCGAAGGCTTGATGCCTTGGAACATTTCACCCACCGGTGTGGTCGAAGGCCCGTCGAGTGCCCTCGATGGTGATGTGGACATCGCGATGGCACTGGAGGTCGCCGAGCAGCGTTGGCCGGGGCGCGGCTGGGGGGAACTCGCGACGACGTATCTTGAGAACACGATTTAATTGACCGAGCGGAGCCACCTCACAACTTCACCGATCGACACCACGATCTGGCCGCGATGGAAGGATGGCATCTATCTCAATTACCTGGCCACAGCCTACTTCGACGCTTTTGCAGCTCGAACTGGTGACACGCGCTGGACCGAAATCGCGATCCCCAACACGTATGATCTGTTGCAGTATTCGTTCGACAACTATCCGCTGCCGGCTTGGTTCATTGATGTCAACGGTGAACCGGTCCAGCCGGACGACCTCTGGAACTCCCGGGACAATCGCCACGACGCCGGTGCCACACGAACCGATTGGCGAATCGCCTCTCATTTCCTCACCGCTGGTCATCCTGAAGCGCAGGCATGGTCTCAAAAGCTGACCGACTTCTTCTTGGACGCAGGCAGCCAAGATAAACGGGGGCGCGCGGAACCATTTTCCCCGCTCAACCTGCGATCCGGCTACCGATTCGCAACCGATGACCGGTACACCGCGGGAGAGCCGTACGGAAATCCGAACCTACCGTCGGAAACCATGATTACCGCGGCGGGGGTCAGTGCGATGGCCGGCGGGAATCAGATGATGACCGACAGCATCTATGACTTCCTCGCAACAGACCCGATCGGCGAGTCCGATGGAACCATGGACAACGCGATGCACGTCATGGGGCTATTGCTGATGAATGGCTACCTCAACGCCGAATGGTCGGGCGAAACGATCACGACACCCGAGATCAGCCCGTTTGGCGGCGGCGAGGATGTCGCATTCCAGGGCGACACGATCTTCGCAGCGCTCGGCCAAGGACGAGACGTCCGACCGACGATTCTTCGCAGCGAAGATGCGGGCCGAACGTGGTCCAATCTGCCTCTGCCCGCCGAGCTGAACGCGATTCCCGAAAGCGTCGTCATCAATTCGAGTGATGCCAACGAAGTCTGGGTACTGACGCAGTCCGGACTATTCCGGTCTTCGAACGCGAGCACTTTCGATCCGAACGAAGTCGAGTGGACCAAAGCACTCGGCTTCGATGATGTCCGCTTGTTTCGAATGGAAGCGGACACACATGAAATGGGAGCGTTTTAAGTCACGACTTCCGGTGGAATGTTTCGATACAGCCAAGGCGAATTCGTGGCTCTCGGCGGCCCCATCAATGCCAACCCGGGAGGCGCCGACATCAAGCTCGCCGTCGACCCAATACAAGCCGGTCGCGTCTACGTGGCAAACTCTGTTTCCAACAGCGCAGCACAGCAAGGAGTCTGGCGATTCGACTCCGGTGAATGGACACGCGTCTTTAGCGATAACTGGGTACGCAACGTGGCGGTCGACCCGGTTAACCCAGGACGACTCGCGATCATCACTGACAAGGCTCCGTTCGGGGACACTCGAGAAGCAACCGGCGTTTGGGTCTCGACCAACTTCGGTGACGGATGGGTGCAAGCGAACGCGGGGTTACCGATGTTGCGTGGCCAGCACATCAACTTCTCCTCCGATGGGCTCAAACTCGTGGTGGGACTCACGGGGCGAGGATTTTACGAAGCGGACTTCCCGATCGACGGCATCGCACCGGTTGCGGACATTCTGGACGTGGAATCAGGCGTCGACCTCAGTGCCATCGACATTGTTTTCAGCGAGCCCGTCGAGGGCTTCGACCTCTCCGATTTGACGCTGACTCGGAATGACCAAGCGATCCTTCTTGATTCCGCCAGCATTGAACAAACCGGAGATCTGACGTTCCGACTCGTGAACCTTGACGGCCTACTCAACCGTGCCGGTGACTACCGTTTGACACTGGCCGAGTCTGGTTCGGACATCACCGATCTCGCTGGGAATCCAATGGAATCCGATGCGATCGAGGAATTTTCCGTGGTGGGGACTGCCTATTCGTTTGATCGCGACCTGCAGGAATCGGTCGTCCTCGGGCATGAAGCTTCGATGCAACTCGACGAAGGCTCCCTCGGATTCGCTTTCGCAGCGGATAGTCCGGCTCGCGGCACACTCTTCTCCAAGGATTCACGGGGCCGCAACGATGGCGATCTCACCATCGAGTGGTATCGAAGTCGTGTCTACGCTCGCTTCGAAACCGGTGGCAGCATCTTCACGCTCGTCAGTCGTGCACTGCCGGTGGGCGAACAAGTCGAGCTAGAGTTGAGGTTCGGTGCGGCGGGCTTCCAACTGCATCTTGATGGTGAACTTGCGGCAGAGAAGTCACACGTCACTGCGGGACTCGGTTCGAATGCTGAGGACGTGGTGCTTGGTGCGTCGGCGTTCAAGAGTGATGTCGGCGCGAACAACAGGCTGACTCGCTTCTTTGGCGGCCAAATCAGCGGACTTGAGTTTCGAGACCCAACGGGAACGGTCGTATTCGACCAACTCGTGACGGCCTAGCATCCGCTCTCGCGTCTTGATGAACACACGATCGGCATGCTTTCGCCACGAACGCGGCGACCTGGTTTTCACAGCGTCGCGGCGTTCGGGAGAAACGTTCAGCTCGGGTGGAACGGCAAGACGTACCGTGTCGCACTCAGCCGCGACTTCCACAACACTTCTTGTACTTCTTGCCACTCCCGCACGGACACTTTTCGTTCCTTCCGACTTTGAGATCCAGGTTCCGAATCGTTGTCTCGTTGTCACCGACCTCTTCGGTTTCGTCTATCCAATCGAGCGGCAGCGGCGGAAGCGAACCCGCCGCATCAAACGCAGGCTCTTCGTCGGCATAAAATGCGAAACACGCAAACTCCGAGAGGAGTTGTTCACGGGTGCAGAGTTGATGGAACAGTTCGCCAAGGGGCTTTTCGTCGGCGGGCGATTCACTCAGTTCCTCCAGCGAAATGATATCGGGGTCGATGATTCCCTTTGTGTACGCCTTTTCGATCTCCGGCAGCATCGCTCCGACGCCGACGGGCCGCATGCGAAGCAGGATGTACCCCGCAATTTCATCGTGACGTTCGAGCGCCTTTTGGAAGTACCGAGCCAACCGATCGCGATACGCCTCAGGGGTGATCAACCCGTCTCGCAACTTGCAAGCCAAGGCATCGATGGCGGACCAACGAACGAACAGGTTCACGTCGTCGTTGGCAAGGAGTTCGTCGACACAGTCGAACTGGCTCCCGATCAAACTGGCGATGATCTGGCTGAAGTGCTCGGTGACCGCATCGCCGAAAAGATCGAATACCAATTCACCCGGTAGGGATAGCATGTCGCGTACTACCGGCCATGCCTCGGCGGCCTCGAATTCGGCTAGCAGGTACGTCGCGTAGCAATGGGCGTTGTCATCGATAACGAGACCCTGACGTGCATCGCGGGTCGCATCGTCAATCAACTTGATAAGGAACGGAGTCACCTGAGCGGCGTGCTGACGCGCCAAATCGCACTCCGCCTCGGGGATTTCGTCGATCGAGTTGACCAGTTGGTCAATCATCGAGTCGAGCCGTTCCTCGGAAAGAGGTTCTAAGTCTGTGTTCGTCACGGGAAGCCCTTCCGTTGGTTTATCGTGGGGGAGTGCTGCGAAGCGAGAGGGCGATATTCTCTTTGCGGAGCGCCTGCTCCGGTGTGCCATTCTCTCGATAGCGTAGGGCGAGCAACTCGTGAGCGAGAGGGTTCTTGGGCTGCGTTCGGGCGGCCATATTCAACCACTTGATCGATTGCTCCCAGTCGTACTGCGTATTGAGCATGCCGCGCCGTACCAATTCGGTAAAGTACTGGCTCTGGGGCACTTCGATGGGGGCCGTGAGTTCGTCGATGACTTTGTTCGCGGCGAAGAATTTTTGCATCGCCGCGTCGGACCGGTCTTCTTTTCCGAGTTGGTGATATGCGGACCCAAGCATGTAGTTGAGGCTCGCGTCGTCGCCGTGCGTCTGCATGACCGGCTCCAGAATATCGATCGCGCGTTGTGGATCACCAACTTGCAAATAGTGTCGGGCACAGATTTGCCCGGCAGGAAAGACGGTCGGATCCGACTTGGTGATCGGCTCAAGGACGGCAACGGCTTCGTCGCCTTTGCGTAAGATCCAAAGCGCTTTGCCGAGGGCGATTTGAATACTGAGACGATCAGGATCGACTTTCAAGGCACGACGATACGCGGTCACGGCCTGTTCGTAACGCCAGTGCGCGGCATGGGTTCTGGCCTGGGCGAGATAGCCATCGATTAAACGTGGTGATTTCTTGGTTGCTTCCCGATAGTAATTGAGGGCCTCGCTTTCCTTGCCGGCTCGTTGCAACATGATCCCGCGCGTGTAATCGGCGCGGCCGTCTTGAGGTAATTCCTTTGCCCAACGGTCGAGCAACTTGATCGCCTCGGCCGTGTTTCGTTCGCGGAGATATCCGTTGATAAATACGGTGTAAATTTCGGAACGATCTTCGGGTGCTTGACTGCAGAAAGTATCGAGTCGATCCGCTTGGCTCGACGCAGGTTGCCCGTTTTGAATCTGCAAAAGAGCACGCTCACGTGTGAGGGCTTGATCGTCGTAGCGGGCAGCACGAGCGATTCGAAGATGTTCCAAGGCGGCGACGTAACCGGACTGATGGCGGCTCATTCTCGCGAGCAGAAAGTGGACTCGCCCGAGTTCGAGACCCCACGATGGATAGTCTTGCAACTGGCGAGCCGCCGCCTGGAAACGCAGGCTTTGGATGTCTCGACTTGCGAGCCGTACCTTTTGACGAGGAAGGTGCCAAAAGAAGTACCCCGCCACTGCGGTCAATGCAAGGCACGCGACCGCGCCGAAACGCAACAGCGAGCGTTTCCTTTTCTTCGTAACCGCACTCGACTCGGAGGCGTCCGGCTCGGGAGTCTTCGGCGCTGTCATCGACCGTCTTCCTTACGGATTCGTCTTGTTTCGGTAGATGGCCACCGCATTGGATTGGCCGTCGTTGAGCAGGCGTCCCGTAACGAGATCGAGGTCGTCGTCCCCATCCACATCCGCAAGGACGCAGGACGCCCACTGACATTGTCCCGCCAGAATGCGATGCCGAGCAAACGTGCCGTCATCGGTCTGCTCCAACCAAATGATGCCGTCAAAGGAGGGCTGCTCGTTCTCTGCGGTAGAAACTGCAGCGATGTCCATGTCACCGTCTAAATCGATGTCACCGGCGACGGCGCGGTACGCACCAGGCATCGCCGTCACATGGTGATGTGTGAACGGGAACGTGCCTTCGTTTTCTAACCACTGCACGCCATGAAAAGGCTTGGCGACGTGGTCGTCAAAAGTATCACCATTCGTGTAGAGAACATCGAGATCGCCATCGCCGTCCATGTCGACGGGTTGGATGCCACTTGATGCGTACGCCGGATCGCCCGCGGTATACACGACGTGTCGTTGGAACTTTCCATCACCGAGATTCAAATGCAGCTCGATGGCTTCATGCTCCTGGGAAACCAGGGTCAGAAAATCGGGCCGATCATCCTGATTGAAATCAATGACGGGGACATGAATGGCGCCATTGCGTTCATCGACAACGCGTGGCGTCCATTTGGGCACGCCGTTTTCAAGTCCTTCATTGGTGACAAGATAGACCGCGCCCTCGAAACGATAGCCGAACTCGGCGACGATCAAGTCTTGGTCCCCGTCCTGGTCGTAGTCGATCGGCCTGGCATCACAAACGCGTGAGAGTCCCGTCATGATCGGCGAATGCTGCCAACCACTTCCACTCTCTGAAGGATGGACCCACCACAGGGTTCCGTACCATTGGTCCTTCGGATTAAGCGTCCCGATGTCGGCGACCACGTAATCGGTTTTGCCATCCCCATCGAGGTCGGTGGGTTCGGCGTGCACCGGGTCGGCCACGCTGGTGATCGTTTTGAGACGCAGCGAGTTGGAACTCAATGAGGCGCGAAAGAGATTCCCCGACTGGACGCCCGACAACAGGAGTTCGTTGCCATCGAGATGTCGAACATGGGCAATCTTTTGAACCGGCGCGTCGGCACGAATACGAAGTGAAACCTCTTCGAACAGCGTGTCGTCGTCACCCTCGGCGGACGGAAACTCGTAGCGGTCGGGTGCGTACGATTCGAACCACGCCACGGTCGCCTCGACGTCGGTCCGCTTCAGGTCGCTGCGTCCGGAGACGTTATAGATTTCAAATCCTTGCTCGACCTCGTGACGCCAGCGTTCCCGGGGGAAGCTGCTCGGCGGCGGAAACACGTGGCACCCGCCGCAAAACGTCGTGATCGCAACATCGTCCGCAGGCCGAGAAACCTCGTTGCGAATCTCTTCTTCAAAACTCGGCACGGGGATGTCATCGTTGTCGCACCCTGCCGACAACAAGGTCAACGCCACGAGCGCGAAACAGTAGTTCCTTGCTTTTGTGAGGTCGCCTGGGTGGTACCGCCTAGTCATGGCTCCCGTCGTCTGTCGATGAGTGGTGGTCGTCGTGTCGGGATTGGAACCGCGGTATTATCGCAGACGAAACAAACGCGTGTGCCGGATTCATCGAATCCGGAGAGAAGGTCGCGGCAGCGCCGCGGTCGATGCGGAGCACTGTAACGCAAAGCACTGTAACGCAAATCGTTCGTCATCGAAAAAGGGGGTGGCCTCGAGATCGCCCTTTTTCGGTTCCCGCCATTTGCAAGGACAGGGACTCGCGACGAAAACGCGTTAGCGCCGCGCTTCCTCGAGCATGCCGATCATCTCGGCGGTGACGAGTGAGGACGGCAGCGTGTAGGTGGTGACCCGCCCGGCTCGCGCGATGTTGATGCCGACAACATTGCCCGAACTGTCCAGCATCGGCCCGCCACATTGGTTCGGTGCAAGCACGGTGTCGTGCTGCACGACGGCGTCAAATCCCTTGAGCCGCACATTGCGCGGCCCGTTCACCTTCGCGTCGTTTCGCGACTCACGGAGAATCGTGTCGTCGCTCATGATGGCGTCGACGTCGAGGTTGTCGTCACCACGCTTGATCGTCAGACGGACGACGTCGCCGGGATACATTCCGCGAAGGGTGTTGATGGCGGCTTCCGGACCGAGCATCGTGATGCCGTTGATCTTGAGAATTTGGTCGCTCTTTTGGATTCCGGCATCGAAGGCTCCACTGCGATCAACAACGTCGCGAACGGTGGCTGGTCCGCCAGAATTGAAGAAACGGACGCCCAATCGACCATCGTGACCCACTCGACGTGATCGGACGCCGAGCACACCGAAGCCGACCGTGTTCCCGGCACGACCCGGCGAAATCACAAAACTGCCGGTGGGCAATTCCTCGGTGTAGAACTGAATCGGTTCGATGCCCCAGTCCTCGCCGTCCAGTTTGAGCAGCGCGAGGTCATTGCGTTTGCGAACGGACGTGACCCTGGCACCGACCTTCTCACCATTGGGCAAGCGAACGCGGATCACATCGCCCGTCAGTTCGCTCTGCTTCGTCAGCACGTAACCGTCTTCCGACACGACGGTTCCCAACGAAACAACACGCGTGCCGCTGAATACCTGAACGATGGAACGCTGCACCGACTTGGACAACGGCCGAACCAGACGCATCATCGCGCCGTTGTCGCGAGCCGAAACGGAGCTGTTCTGCAACGACGGCCGATACCAATCGTTTTGTGCGAACACCGACGGCGAAACAATCGCCAAAAACAAAAGCCCCAGACCAAACTGCCTGGAAGAACAAGGTGGTTGCATCATGCCTGCGTTACCGATCTTTCGCACGTCCGATTTCAATCTTGAACAATAACCGAGTTGTTTCGCGTCGTACCCAAACCTGGACCTGCTCGCCTGGCATGGTGTCGGAGACAGCGTCTTTGAGCGCTTGGAAGTTAGCGATCTTCTTCTCACCAAATTCCTCGATGATGTCACCCGGCTTGAGTCCGGCTGCTTCGGCCGGCGACTCGGGCGCGACTTTGATGACGCGAGCGACGGGATCGCTTTGGTTTCCGGAAACTCCGAGAGAAGGCTTGAACCCTGGCAGATGGCCCCACGCGTTACTCGCGGCCATACGGTCCCAAGAAACGTTGTAATGGTCGATCGGGACGTGCAAGTTGTCGGCCACATCGTTCCCGATTCGACTGTGGACCGCAATCAGTTCCCCTTGGATATCAAAGAGCGGTCCGCCGCTATCGCCACCAATGAGTGCACAATCGGAGACCACCACCTCGGGTCGGACACGCAACAAACGCCCGACGCGGATCACGGGACCACGATTGCGCTCATAGCCTCCAGGATGCCCCATCGCGATACACCACATTCCAGGCTGCAGATTTTCGCTGGTTCCCAAACTCGCATGGGGCCATGGTTGTCCACCGTTCTGTCCCAGGTCGATCTTGATGAGTCCGGCGTCGACCTCGCGGTTCATGCCCAGCGTTCGCGCCCGCACTTGTCGGCCGTCGGACAGCGTCACGATGGCGTTCATATTCGGACGCATCGCCACGTGTGCTGCGGTCACAATGAAACCATCATCGGTGATGATGACTCCGCAACCCTGGGAGTTCTTGATGCGAACGCTCACGGTGCATTTGGCGGCGCGGTCGGCAACGATCCGCTGCTGCGCTTCGAGCAAGCGAAGTTGTTCCAAATCCGTCGGAGTCCCGCCACGCTTGAGAAGCTGACTCAGTGCCGAGGGAACGGGAACACGTGTTCCGTCTCGAGCCAGTTCCGGGGCGTCGCCCGTCATTGATTCAATGAGGCGGAACGCGCTGTTGACCTTGGCTCCGCCGGACGGAACATCTTCGGCAAACGCCAGGTTTCCCGAGGCGATCGCGCCCGCAAGAAGGAAAACGGCCACTCGGGTTGGCTCGGCGATTGCGATAGAGTGTCTCAAAATGAATCCGATCGGAGGGCTCGGGAGGGGTGCCGCTGCTCCATTGTAGCCCTAAACCACCAAAGTACGAAAAAGTGCCGCAACAATCCGCTTCGATCGAACCGTCCGATGTCCTTGTGGTCGGAACAGGTTATTTGGGATCGCTGGTAGCCACACTTGCGAGGGCGGAAGGGGCGAAGGTCTATACGACGACCCGCAAGGACAAAAAATCCCCGGGTTTTCGCGACATGGGATGGACACCAGTCCGCTTCGACTGGACTCAACCCACGGGCCCCGAAAATACGCTACCAGACGGCTTTTCGCCGTCGCTACGCGTGCTCGTCTCCGTCAGCTACGACCGGACCTCCGGGGTCGATCGGCAAACGGCCCAAGTGGGAGGATTCGAGCGATTGCTAGGATTGCTGCCCGCTGAGGCACGGATCTGCTACATCAGCACCACCGGGGTGTACCACCAAACCGATGGCGACTGGGTGGACGAGACGAGCCCCGCTATGCCTGGCCGTGAGGGCGGCAAAGCGCACTTGCGGGCCGAACAACTGCTTCCAGAACTGCGACCGCAGTCGCCCTGGCACGTCTTGAGACTGGCTGGAATCTACGGGCCCGGTCGGGTCCCGAGGATCGCCGACGTTCGCGACGGCAACCCGATCGCTTCGCCGGAAACCGGTTACCTCAACCTGATCCACGTGAAAGATGCCGCCGAAGCAGTGCTCGCTAGCTGGGAAAGCATGAGCGATCACTCGACACCGGCAGACCCGATCGAGCGATTGTTTTTGCTCGCGGATGATTCACCTGTAGTGCGCGGCGATTTCTATCGAGAGATCGCTCGTCAATGCGATGCGCCCGAACCACGCTTCGTCGCGCCGAAACCCGACTCACCAAAGCTAATGAGAAGCGAAAGCAACAAGCGGGTGCGCAACAACAAGATGAAGCAACAGTTACGCCCCGAACTGAGTTACCCCGACTACCGGAGCGGTCTGGCCCAGATCCTCGACGCCACGATAGAATGATTTCGCCGACGTTCCGTTAACCCACAGAAGCGATGATTGAACGCAATCCAATTTTCCCAGGCATTATTGAACTGAACTTTCAAGCCAGAGAAGTGCTTGGGTGCAATGTCTACTTGTTGTATGACGCGGATGAATGGGCGCTCGTCGACATCGGGTACGAAGAGACTGTGGATGACTTTGTCGAAATCATTCGCAAACTCGATTTCCCGCTCTCGAAGTGCAAGACACTGATCGCGACACACGCCGACGTCGATCACATCCAAGGCCTCGCGAAACTCAAGTCGCTGCTGAAGACCAACGTGACGGCGCACCCGCTTGCCGTCAAACCGTTGCGTGAAGGCGACACACTTTGGACGCTCGCGGAGATTGCGGCGCAGGGTCTCAAGATGGAGATGCCGAAAGTCGAAGTCGAGCATCAAGTAAAAGACGGTGACATCATTCGTGTCGGCGAGATGGAGATCGAAGTTTGGCACACCCCGGGCCACACCAATAGCCAGCTCGCGTTTCGTATCGGCGATGTGCTGCTCAGCGGTGACAACATTTACCGCGACGGCTGCATCGGTGCGATCGACGCCCATCACGGCAGTGACATTAAGGCGTTCATCGGTTCGCTGGAGCGCATTCGTGACAGCGACGTCAAATGGCTCGCCCCCAGTCACGGACCGATCTTTCCAAACGATCGAGCCTTCATGGACCGCACGATCGAGCGTGTTCGCGGCTATCTCAAGATGGCCGATTTTGGCACGCTCGCCGAGTCCTGGCCCCTGATGGATGAATGGGACGATGAGGTCGCCGAAGGAAAATTGCCCGAAGGCCTCGGCGAATTGCACCGCTAGTGCAAGTGCTTCGTCTAGCCTTGATTTGAGGGTCGCGACAGAAGTCGCTCGGCTCTCCGAGCCGACACTTCACGAAAAATCGGTTGCAAGAATCGGACGAGACCGACGGCCGAATCCCGATTGCGCTCTGCATTCAACTGGCAGACGATATCGGCGTAGACCTGGGCAAAGTCTCACCTCAATCGCGGCGCCAGGCACGCGAAAGATCCGTCGCAATGGCGACGACGATCGGTTGGCATGTCGCGACAGACAACGGCAAAGCGGTCATAGAGTACGCAACGATGAAGCATTGTTTGCGCAAAGCTAAGTCTTGATGAAAATGCACCAGTCAACGCTGCCCGCCGCTGCGGCTACCTTGTATTTTCGCTGCGGGACTGAGCCGCATAGCAGCAAGCGGATCGAACCAAATCCACGAGTGGTTTAGCGACCATCTCTCTGTCGTGCCATCACACCATTTCGGTTGGGACAACCGAATTACGTAAACGGAAGTTGTCATATGTGTATTGGGCTACGCCGATTGAAATGCACCGGGTTCACGTTGATCGAGCTGATTATCGTCATCGTGATCATTGGTATTCTCGCCGCCTTACTCTTGCCGATGCTCGGAAAGGCGAGGGAGTCTGCGCGAAGTGCTGCGTGCCAGAGCAATCTTCGCAATTGTGGACTCGCTTTTTTCATCCACGCGGAAAGGTCTCCGAGTGATGCGTTGACCAGTGGTGCATTCGACTATTATCGCGAAGGGTGCGTCGACACATGGGGCTGGGTCGCCGACGGAATGACAAGCGGCCGCGTGGCGCCCGGCAATCTCCTGTGCCCGAGTTCCCCGACCACTGGAAGCGAAAAGGTAATTGATCTCTATGGCGGACAGACGAATGATGGACGCAGCGATTTGACCGGCAGCCGTCGGTCGCGATTGGACGACGGAACCTGCGGCGAATGCTGTTGGAAAACGCTGACCGGATCGGGAACGGCCGCCGACGGATTCGCCAGCACTTTGCCGACGACGGATGAACGTGCCGAAATCGTTTCGCGTGCTTTTTTGAACTTGGGCTACAACACGAACTATGCGACGAGTTGGTTTCTCGTTCATTCGGCGCCGCGTTTTCGAATCGATGGCAATAGCGTGTTGCGAACGGCGGGGGCTGTCGCCGAGGAAGGGCTGAAGGGCCAACGCGAAACCATCGGACCGCTCACGCTTTCAATGTTGAGTGTTTCCGAACATCCCTCCAGCATCATCCCGTTGCTGGGAGACGCTGGGCCGGGCGACGTCGACGAAGCCATCTCACCAACCGACTTTTCCATCGATGGGTCGGGCCAGTTTGCCGCGGGCGATTCGACCAGCCGAGAGTTCATCAAACGCGGTCAGCTGCTTGCCGAATCGGTCAATGACGGGCCGGCATATTACCGCTCGAACCAGCGGAGAATCAAATTGATCGGTTCTTCCAATTCGCGACTCGGTCGACAATGGCGATGCGATTCCGACCCGAGCTTTTGTGCTCCTCCGACCGGCGGAAGCGGTAATCAACTTTATTTGCAGTCCACCACAAGTTGGATGGCGCTACACGAGGGGTACGCCAACATCTTGTTTGCCGATGGATCGGTGCGTCGAATTTATGATTTGAATGGAGACGCGTATTTGAATCCCGGCTTCGCGATCCCCGACAATTTGACCGCGTCGGAGTATGACCGGATCGGTTATCGCGACGATACGCGAGAACTACATCCAGCGCAGTTTTTCAGTGGTGTATTCCTTGCCCCCGAAATCGTCCGCGGAGAGTTCGAACTTTGACTAGGAGCCGTTCGGAAGCAGCAAGTTGTCAAAGAAGTACGCACCATTCGCACCCACGACTTCGGCAATCGATTGGATTTAGTCTTGGAATTTACCTGGGATTGACCTGGAGAGACACAGTGAGGCGGCCAAGCTCGCGGACGTAAGCATCAATCGTCACGCGGAGTCGCCAAGCGGAGAAGGCCCCTGGGAAGTCGGTCAAGCTCTTCGCGTCTCCGCGTGATCACCCCTGGCTTCCGCCGCCCACACAGGGCTTCAATCGAAAGTCGGGTTTTGGCAACGACAAATACCTCGGGCAATTCAATTGCGTAACGGGGACTTGAAGCGACGAACTTATTTCCGAACGCTTCCTAAATGTAGCTCGGTTGTCCCTACCGAGTTTCCGCCAATGTGATCAATCTCGTCGGGCTCAGGCTGACCTATCGATTCAACGATCGTTCATCGTCCTGCTGCGAAACGCAATCGCTTTTTCACGACGAGTGGGAGGTTTGCGTTGCAAGCCCGCGAAGTGGAGTGAGACATTTGCATGACGGATGCAGCCTTACGAGAGGCGAGTCCCCATCAATCGGCCCCTGATTGAGGGAGATGCTCGGATATACCGAGCAACGCTCGGTCGCTACTGTTCTCGCCTTCGATCTGGGGGATCGGCTGAAACCCGAACCAGGCGGAGATCGGGATTTGGTTTTCTTCCAAGAGCGCCACCCTCGATGAAAGGTAAATCGCCCCCATCCAGAGCTCGGAGCTCTCGGCGATCCCCCCATTGTCGATCCGAATGTCGTACTCGATCCCGTAATGCGCTTTGTCAGACTTCGGACACAGATACAACCTGCCACGGTACTTTGATTCCGTTGTTTCGCTTCCAACCTCACCGATCGGGTAGATCGCTTCCCAGGCCTCGCCCGGCTCAACGACCTCCAATGACACCGGTTGATCTGCGAACTGTTTGGTATCCGCACCCGGAATTCGCTTGGTCAAGAAGCACGCGGTCAGCGCTTCGTCTCGAAACAGCTCGCGCGTCGCGTTAGGCGCACGGTCCACCCGAAGGTGTACTCCCAAAGTGCCTTCACAGACTTCAGCCCCCGGTTCCAATCTCTGTCCGTCGCCATCCACCAGGTAGAGATCCATTGTCGCCGTGCGATAGTAACCTCCGTTAAAAAGCCTCGGCGATCTTTCGTCGTTACCCCGATAGTAGACACCTCCCAACCGTGGCGGATGGGGCGGCCGAATGGGCGCGGGAATCGCGTAGGTCGTTTCATCGATCTCCGAATCAAAATTCATCGGCTTACGCACGGTTTGCAAATCCGAGACACGACGATTGAGATGGACGATTTGGATACCCGCTGCGAAAAGAACCAGGGAAAGCACCCCTGTCACGTGATACGACCGGCCAAATCGTTGCCCAAATCGTGCGACGAATCCAACCGACCCTCGGCCTAAATCGCCGCTTGCCGAGCGTTCTCGCTCGATGAACAGCACGGATACCAGAAAAACAACGGATAGCACGACGACCCATTGAAACCGCTGCGCCCACCCCGAAAGCAATTCAAAGCTGATACCGCCTGAGTTGGCATGCTCTTTGGTGGCCTTGGACTCCGCATCGCTGACGTAAGGCTGGTCCACCCATTGCGCGCCCCCGGCAATCCACGCCCGGAGGATTTCAACCTGATCGACTGACAGGGGAACTTCGTCCCTCGGCATGCGATAACCGGGGTCTTCAGATTCGAGCCGGCGAAGCAGTTCGCTGTCACCGTTTTTTCCAAGGATATCTCCACCGGTGTGGCCCCCTCGGAGGGCCAGCTCGTGGCGGTCGAGTCGCAAACTGCCTTCGACACGCTCGGGGCCGTGGCATCGGACACATCGCTCGCGAAGGATGGGCCAAACGTCATGCTCGAAGCTCGGCATCGACAGCGCACCTACCGATCGTTCAACCACATGACCATTCGCAAGTTCGCGCTGGTCATCGGCGGCGGCAACCGACCCTGCACCGATACTCCCTGTCAGGAGAACGATTGCGATGAAAAGGCCAGCGAGTCGATGGTTCGAAGTCACGACAGAGTTGATTGTTCGCCAACGGTTCACGCGGTTGCGACATGGCGAGAGACATGCATCACAGATAGCGGATATCACTACGCGCGTGGTCGGCAGACCGCTTTTGTCTAGTCGCCGCCAACATAGATTCGCCCGCCCCGATTGGTAAGTCTTTTAGGTGAGATCGTGCGACGAGGAACCAAACTCACACGGATTCTTAACAATCAATAACTCTTCGAATCCAACGTCACCTTCCCTCGAAAAATCAGTAGATCGTGATCGTATAAATTGCCACACAGGGCATCCCGATCAGGGCGATCCAGGGCATGGCTTGAACGGTCCCGTGGCTGCTGCGGTTGTTTCTCGAGCGTCACGCTGAATTCGGGATTGATGGTTGACAGGACGAAGTGGGGAAAGATCGCAACGCTGAACAAGGACGCCAGCGCGGCAATCACCATCGACGAGATGCATCGCACGTGAAATGTCCGGTACCGCTAACGCATTGAGAACCGGAGCGGATGATTCGCGCACCGGCGGAGAACGGGATCGTGCTGGTCAACGAGGCCGACTGCATCGGCTACGGCGTCAGCGCCTGGGCCTGCCCTCGAAGAGCCGTGCCCCCTAAGACAACGAACCCGTATCTCAAATGAGGATGAAACACGAGCCGAGCGTTGGGCTCGACATCAAATTCCACTCACCGCTGCGGTGCGTTTTGATGGTAGTGCATCGCTGGGGATGTGACGAACCGCGTCACGCCCCAAGTCTGCCTGGGCTGAGTCAACTCTTAGAGCTGGATGACTTCCTGGTCGTCGACGACCTGGGCATGAGCCTCACAACTCGCTGCCAACTCGATGCGAATGTGCCAACGGCCTTCGTGATCGCCTCGAATCCACCAGTGAGGCTGGACACACACGCTTTGGTGCACGAGCTCAAATCCGGCTTCACTTTGACTGACCGTTTCGATCGGAAATGCCCAAATCGAACTCGGTCGATCCAGAGTCATGCCGACATCGATCCCGAGCCAACGATCCGAGAGTTGTAGTCCCGATGCGTCATGAAGATCGAGCCGCTCTCCCAATTGCCCGAGCCGCTCGCCGTGTTGATCGCTGAAGTAGCGATCGTCAGCCCCCGCCGGAAGCCCCGCAAAGTTCAGCTCGATTCCGAAATGGAACTCGCGATCCTGAGGCAGATTCTCGAGCTGATACGTGATCTCGAGCGTGTCGCTCCCCGCAACCAGGGTGACGGCTTTGGTGAGCACGATCGGGATGCCCCATGCGTTGCCCTCGCGCCGCATCTGCACTTGCACGCGGTCACTACTGCGACGCAGCTTTGTCTCGAAAGGCAATGCGACAAAGTCACCACGTTCGATCGCCTCACCGCGTGAAACGGCTTCGAGCGTCGCATCGTTGTCGTAGAAATGATCCATCAAGCTCTTGCGTGGAAAGCGATCGTACTGCAATCGCTGGTCGAGGCCTTCTTGCTTGAAGACGACTCGATCGTGAATGCTGGCGACGTCGTCTTCGTCAGAGCTCGGCCCCGCAAGGACTTTCTGGTGATAACTTTCGGGACGTCGCTGCAGCGTCGCCAAGAGGTTGTGACTGATGTCGCGAACATCCAGCTCATAGAGCCGTCCGCCGAGACCGGGTGCGACCCAGGCACAAAGTTTGTCGTTGCTGAGACGAACTTCTTGTAACCCGTCGAAGTTGAAGTCGTCCGCGGTTGCGGTCACGGCCGGCGATTCACCGATGCGATCAAGCAAGTTGTCGGCGGTGATCAAGTGATGAAAGATCGCGTTGCGAAGGTGCGGAAGGTAGATCCCACCGAAAGCACCGTGCCAGTAAGGACAATTGCACTGTCCGCGGTAGAGATGATCTCGAATGACCGTCAACTGGGTCGCATCGACACCGGCTGCTTCGGCTTCGGCGAGCCGCCCGCTGACATTCATCATGCGAGCGTACATCTCGTTGGTCTCGTCATACTTCGTTTTGAAGTTCCGCCAATAACCTCCGCGGACGAAGTTCTTGAGATCCTTCCAGCGGGCGTGGGACTCCATCTCATGAGTCACGTCATCGAGCAACTGCTGTGACTCTGTGGGCAGCGACCACTCGGTCATCTCGCGGTAGCTGCAATCGGGAAGATAGACCTTGCCGGCCGGTGCGGTTCGATTGATGGCCTCACCAAGGCTGACGGTGTGGAGCCACGAGGCGTTCTCGGTCAACGACTGAAACAACTCACGCAACCAGCCCTTTTCGTAGACGTGCTCTTTGGTGTCCGGCCACGTCCCGAACTTTTCGCCGTCATCGCCAAACGTCAGCACGGCTCCCGGAGAACGCTCGGCGACCTCGCGGCAATACTCGATCGTCTTGGCGACCGGCTGAAACGGAATGGTGTAACGGAGGTGTTCCGAACCCGGAAAGATTCGCAGCAACCGGCCATCATCTTCGGTGATGAAGTAGCCGGTGAGTGCATCGGGTTCGATGCCGGCGGCGCGGAAGTGATAGTCGTCCAGAACGGTGTAGTGGATGCCACCATCGACGACGTCACGTGTGAGCGACGATTCCCAAACCCGTTCGGGCGTCCACATCCCTTGTGGTGAAACGCCCAGGTGACGTTCCAGCCATGCGGAGTACGTCTCAATTTGCCCCACGCGATCGCGCGACGGCAGCATGGTCAAAATCGGCTCGTACTGCGGACCACCGACGATCTCGACGCGTCCCGCTTCGACCAACAACCGTAACCGGTCGAGATACTCGGGATGCCGTTCGGCCAACCAAAGCATCAAAGGGCCGGACGTGTGGAGCGAAATGTTCAGATGCTCGAAGGGTTCGAAAACATCCAAAAATGGGCGGTAACTGTCCTCATAGGCCTGCTCAAAGACGCCGTCGAAGTTGCCGATCGGCTGGTGGTTGTGGAGAACCAGGCACAAGTGGATATGGGCAGTCATGATTGCTGAACGGTAAACCGTGAAATGCTGGCAAGAGATGCGGCGCGTGTGCGTTGATTGTAGGGATCGCCCGCGATTTCCGAATGGGCCCCGTGGCAACGGATCGGAAGCTTGGGCAAAAACATGCCCGGGCGACGCTCAAGGCTTTCGTTGCCCGTCGTGATCCCCTAACCCCTACGCATCAACATAGAGGGTATCGGCAAATTGACGGCCATTAATCGCTCAAAATGAGGAGCGGCTTTTGATGGCAAGAACCGTAGCAGCTCGGCGGAAAAGCCTGATCCAAACGGCTCTGCTGTGATCGATGCGACGGACCTTGGTGCGAGACCCTCACGCCTGCTTGGCTTGCTTGTGACGGCGCAGCTGGTCCATGTAGTCGCACCCCTTCCAGGTCAAACAGAGCGGTCCCTTGTCGGCCAACGTGTCCTGCCCGAGTTCGACGAAACCGCCATTCACGAGTAGATACAAATGCTCGACGATCGCGGTCCGCTCATAACCTTCGATCGAGATGTTTCCCTTAAACAACCGACTGCCCCGCTCCTCAACAAAGAAGAGCAACTTGTGGACGAGTTCCATGTCGCGTTTCACGGTGCATCCTCCTGAGATCATTTTTGCGCGGACCTTAGCGTCTGCCGCGGCCAAAGTTCCAGAGCAGTTCGCGCTTGCCGTCGGCGATTTGGTGACCAGGAAGACGTGACCTCGGAACTCCTATCCCGACTAGACGCGGCGAATGAACTCTTCGGCATACGAGCGGACCTCCCTGCCGTTGAGTACATGCACCATGCGAAGCTGCTGGACCTGTTCATCACTGAACGAGCTGAGCGGGACGTGAATCAGCGTTCGTTTGTGATGGCGAGCGAGTCGACGCCAGCCTCCTCCCGGTGGCAGTGCACTCAGCAGCGCGACCTGCCGACCCTCCGAATGCAAACACGCCGCAGCGATCAATCGTTCTTCGAGGGTTTCGGTGTAATCCAACCGCGGGTCGGTCCAAATGTCTGGAATCGCAACCGGTGGGTAGATGAACATCGCGCCGCCATAGCGACTCAGCCCGATGCCGGGGCCGACCATTTCTTCGGTAAAGTTTGTGGCGTAGAAGGCAAGCGTCGACTCGTCCTTGTGCTCCGCGAACCACGTCGTGCGCCAAGAATAGTCACGAGGATCCGAAGGCGAATCGAACAGCATCACGCAGACATCGAGTGTTCCACGACTCGGCGGAATGACTTTTACATAGATGTCTTTGTCGTACCAGTGTCGGAGTGTATCGCGAATGTCGATGCCGTCCTTGACACTGGTCGTGAACTTTTCGGTCCGTGCCAAATCATTGCCGATGACGGCCCGCGCGCGTTCGAAAACGCGAGTCCGGAAATTCTCGATTCGCTCGTCTTCGGGTGGATAGCTGCACTGCGTGTACGGGTTCCACTGGTATTGCCAACGCTGTTTGTCCGGTCGCGAGGGCTTTCGTTTGAGCTTTACGGTGCGCCACAACATGGGCGGGCCGGGCAATCGATTGACCATGGAGAGGACGTCGCCGTCGGGCAAGCGGGCCTGATCGATACCAAGATTGACCTCCGGAAGTGGTTCCGAATCCAAGTCGTCTTCCGGAATATTGGCGTATGAGTAGCGATTGGCGATTTGCGCCACATGCAGCGCGTATTGATCCCCCATGATCTGCTGCGCCGCAGTCACGATCGTGATCAAATCGGGAGTCATCCGACGCGACATCAGCGAGAGATTGCGGATGTACTGAAGACACTTCGAAAGGTGCATCGGCGTGATACGCCGCGCGAACTGCTTGAGCTCCGCGCGATAGCTGCTCCGCGCCGCGATGAGCAGTTCCTTGACGCCATCGAGTTGCAGGTCCTCGTCGTCCTCCAATTCGCTCCGGGCCCGCTCGTAGAGACCGGTGATGTAGGGGAGTTCTCCGAACAGAAACATCAGCGTGCGGGGATCGATCGAGAACCGGACCGGCGGTTCGACTTCGTCGTGCTCGGGCGGTTCCACCGCACGTATGGCGCCGCGTCGCTGGGCGTCGGGAGAGAAAAACTCCGTGTAGGCTTCGCGAACCCATGGCCAGTGCATCACGCTCGTGACGTAAAGGATCCGATCGAATCGTTTTTCGAGGTCCGCGAGCTGGGCCGCCATGTGGACGATCCGGGCTCGGGTCTGTCGATCGGGGGGGCGTGGCAGGCTCGGCAAGACCGCAGCTGCGAAGCGTTCGACGGAGACTTGCCGGACCGCGAACGGGTCGGGCATCACCGCCGAAAACGGCAGGAATGGCGCCGTCTCGAGATCGATGTAGGCCCGCGGAATATGCTCGCCCATCGCCGCACGAATCGCCATGATCACTGGCTGGCAGGGGTCGATCGGTACGTAACTCGCCGGATCGACATCGAGATCGTCGTCTTCGCCGTCGCTCTCCTCGTCGAACGGGCGAAACTCCGAGCCGTATTCGGCAGTCGGAAAATGCGGTGACGGCTTTTGGATCACGATTGAAGGACGTGGCAAATCAAGGATCGCTGCCTCGGTCGAGGTGCGAAAAGACTCTGGGAGCGGTACCGCGACACAGTCAAAATCGTGTTCCAGCATCCAACGACGGACGGTCAGCGCGAATTGTCCGCTCCCATGAATCACGGGCAGAACGGCAATCGAGTCCCCGAGCCGCAGCAATTCGGGGGGCAAAAAAGCCGGTGGTTGTTGTTCCTTGTTCATCGGATATGCCTTGCAGCGTCGCTGGCCCGGAGCTAACCTCTCGTAATCGTTGGGAGGTTTTATTGGTTGACCGCGATGCAGATTTGCTTCGCCAACCTCCAAACGCTCTTCGGTTCGCACCGCGATTGCGGTCCTCAACCATGTTATTTTTGGAACCCAGTTGGCTTATCTCCGACTGGGTTTCTTTTTGCGCCGAACTCTCGGACGGCCGATGGAATGTGGTTCCAACGTGCGACCGCGTGGCAAGCCACTGGGCCGCAGCTTATTCTATCGGGCTCGCGGCGGAAGCGTGACTTCCTCAAGTCGCATCTTGGCTCAATAGCGGAAGAGTCCTCGACTCGCGTCGACGTGCGGCCGGCGTGGATCGCATCCAGTACGGATCGATCGCGATTCAGCAGCGGACTCCCAAGACAGTTGAATCAGATGCGCATCCATTGTCGATCGCAACCGCCTTTTCGCTTTCCGTGTGTTCGTCATCAGTTGGCCCAGGCAAGGCGTCGGACACCAGCGAAAAGGCGGGCGATTGCAAGAACATGACACCTTTGCCGCGAAGTTGAGAAGGACCCATCTGACAAAGGTGAATGATTGTGAATTCGTGGACATGCATTCGTACATTGACGTTACTCATTTCGTTGCTCGTGGGCGCGAATCTTTCACACGCCCAGCAGTCCGAGACGACGAGTCCGGCAGTGGAGACGCAGAGTGAGCAAGATGCGATCCCCGAAGACGCGCCACAAGAGCCTGTGGGTTTGACCGACAGCCAGATCGCGAATTCCCCTGCGGCGGCACACAACGCGTGGATGCTGGTGTCGTGTGCATTGGTGCTGTTCATGACCGCGCCGGGGCTGGCGATGTTCTATGGCGGTCTTGTGCGTCGCAAAAATGTCCTGAGCGTGATGATGCAGTGCGTGTTCTTGATGGGACTGATGACCGTCGTCTGGGCACTCTACGGGTACTCACTCGCGTTCGGTGGCGACGATCGTTGGATCGGAAATTTTGACTATGCGTTCATGAACGACGTACAGCGAGAATGGAGCGACTCCGCGAACGCTGCTGTGACGCCGATGGAAGGTGACATTCCGCGTCTGACACACATGCTCTTCCAAGGCATGTTTTTCATCATCACGCCCGCGCTGATTTGCGGTGCCTTTGCCGAACGCATCAAGTTCAGCGCGATGGTCCTTTATTCGATCCTGTGGGGCACGTTCATCTATTGCCCGCTCTGCCACTGGGTTTGGGACGGTGGTCCGCTGGCATACGGTGACGACGGAATCATGGGCGGTGCATTGGACTTTGCCGGCGGCACCGTCGTGCACATCTCCAGTGGCGTGTCTGCATTGGTCGCGGCGATTTTGATCGGACCTCGCATGGGTTATCCCAACGAACCGATGCAACCACACAATTTGACGTACACCGCTCTCGGAGCGGCCATGCTGTGGGTCGGCTGGTTCGGCTTCAATGCGGGCAGCGAGTTGATGTCGGACGGTCTGACAAGCAGCGCATTCGCGACCACACACTTTTCGGCGGCCGCCGGCGCATTGGCTTGGGCGCTGACGGAGTGGATCGTGCTCGGGAAGCCGACGGTACTGGGCGCGAGCAGCGGTGCTGTTGCCGGACTCGTTTGTATCACGCCGGCAGCAGGATTCGTTCAGCCCATGCCGGCCTTGATCATGGGTGTGATCGCCGGAGTCGTCTGCTACTGGGCCTGCAGCAGCTTGAAGCGTTCGTTGCGATACGACGATGCACTCGATGCATTCGGAGTCCACGGCGTGGGTGGAACGGTCGGTGCCGTGTTGACGGGTGTGTTTGCAAGCCGAGCCTGTTGGGACGTCACTGAAAAGGGCGTCAAGATCGGGCTTCTCGAGTCGGGCAGCCCGACGCTCGTGATCGGCCAGATCACCGCGGTGGTGATCACGTTTCTCTTCGCAGGCGTTGGCAGCTTGATCTTACTCAAGTTGCTTGACGTGATCATCGGACTCCGTGTCCCCGCCGAAAGCGAACAACGAGGCCTGGACATCACGGACCACGGCGAAGAAGGCTACATGCTCGCCTAAACTGGGCTCGCATGAATCCGTCAGCCGGGCCGGCTTCGTCAACGACGTTGCGTCTCGGCCCATGCGTTGCGGGGCCGGACCGCTACGGCTTGTCCATTCGCAACCCGAGGCCCGCTACCGATGCGATGAGCAACATGGCGGCGGCGATTTGTTGAGCTCCGCTAATGCCGATCGCATCCGCGGTCCAACCCCAAACCGCTGATCCGCCGGACATCGCGATCGCAAAGGCGGTCAAGTAGCACCCCATTCCCCGAGCCTTCAAACGTGAAGGCAAGATGATTTGCGCGCACGTGTTGAACGTCGTCAACGTCATCATCCAACCACAACCGAAAGCCAATGTCGCGCCAGTGACGACATAGCGATCCGTACTGACACTGAGGACACACAACGCCGATGCGACCAGCGTGCCGGCGTGCGTCGCGGTCCAATTGACGCCGCATCGGGCGTGCCATCCGGGTAAAAACCGCGCCGCGAAAACCGCGCCGGCCCCCACGCAGGTGACCAAAATCCCGAAGCCACCGGCACCCCAAGACAATCGCTCTCGAGCCACCAACGGCAACAAACACCAAAACACGCTCGCAGGCATGACAAACATCGCAAGCCGAATCAACACGTTGCGGATCGATGCCGTTCGGCCGACGAACCTCAAACCTTGATAGAGCGAAATCCCGAACGAAAGTCCGCGAGAGGATTCGCGTCGCTCCCGCTTCCAAAACGCGAGGACCAAGATCACGCCCGCAAATGAAAACGCGTTGATCGAGAACGCGATCCAGCATCCGGTCATCGCGACGAGCACTCCGGCCAGCGCCGGGCCCACCGCACGAGCCAAATTGAAACTGATGCTACCGAGCGCGATCGCCCGAGAAAGTTGCGCACGCGGCACCAACTCCGGAATCGACGCCTGCCAAGTTGGTGCATGCAAGGTCAATCCGATTCCCATCAGGAATGTCATCGACAGTAACGACCAACTGGTGATGGCACCAGTCAACGTCATCAACGCCATGAATCCCGTGGTGACCAACATCAACGACTGGGTACCGAGCAGCAGACGGCGACGGTCGACACGATCGGCGAGCACGCCCGCCGGAATTGCGAGAAAAACGATCGGTGCCGCCATCGCGGTGCGCACCGAAGACACCATCTGAGGCGACGCATCGAGTTCGGTCATCAACCAACCCGATCCGACCTCGTGCATCCAGGTTCCCAGATTCGAAACCAGCGACGCGAGCCAGAACGAGCGGTAAACCGGGTTACCAAGCGGCGCCCACGCCGATACGTTTTCCTCGCTGCGTTGATCCATGCCGTACAACTTCCCACCGCACCGGTCCGGCGGATAGGGGCCGAATTCATGAACTCATTTGATTGGATTGTCTTTGATTCGACCGGGACATTAATGGTGCCCGATCCGGAGGCCGCCCAGGTTTACGCTTCCTCATCGCCGAAGCAATCGGACCAGGAGGACCTCGCCGCGGTTCGCATGCGGCTAAAAGCCGCGATGAGTCGCCACTTCCTGGAAGGCAACGAGAGTTCTGCGACGGATCCGGCTCACGAACGTGAACGCTGGAAGAGAATTGTTCAAGACACGCTTGATCTCGATGGCGATGTGCTCGAGCAGGTTTTCCAGGTCCTGTGGGATCACTTCGCAGCCGCCGAACACTGGCGACTCTACGATGACGTCCCGCCGACGATTGAGCGACTCCGTGCCAAGGGCTATCGAATTGCGATCGCCTCGAATTTCGACGAACGACTCCTTCGAATCCTTCGGGGGATGCAAATCGAATCCTGGTTCGATCAGGTCTTGATCAGCGCTGATCTGGGCTGGTCCAAACCGAACACCAAGTTCTATGACGTGGCAACCGAACGAATCGGCGCGCCGGATCGGTCGCGGGTCTTGATGATCGGCGACACACTTGGCGGCGATGTACACGCGGCAAGAGAATCGGGCTGGGAAGCACGCCACCTGATTCGCGATCAAGAGGGAGCGCTCGCGGAACTCGTCAGCGACCTGTGAATCGCGTCACGCACAGCGCGAAGTACCGAACGAGCGTCAACGAGCGCCGGCGTCCGCCAGCCGATAGGCTTCGATCAGTTTTTGCTCACCTTCTTTGCCTTTCACACTGTTGCCGTGCTCCATGCCGATCACTCCGGCATAGCCTTTGTCCCGCAAGTGATCGAAGACGCGACGATAGTTGATTTCGCCGGTGTAGGGTTCTTTGCGCCCGGGATTGTCGCCCGACTGAAAGTAAGCGATCTCGCTCCAACAAGCATCGATGTTCTCGATCAAGTTGCCTTCGGTGATCTGCTGGTGATAAATGTCGAACAGAATCTTGCAGGCGGGACTGTCAACGGCCCGACAGATCGCGTACGCCTGATCGCTTCGTGAGAGAAAGACGCCTCCGTGGTTGGCGTACCAATTCAACGGCTCGAGAACCATGACTAGTTCGTGCTTTTCGATCACATCGACACAGCGACGAAGCATGTCGATCGCGTTAGCCGTTTGATAGCCCGAAGCCAGACGTCGTCCGCCGTAGCGATTCCACTTTTCTGCATCGGCATGTTGCTGATCGACGCTACCGGGAACAACGGTGAACCATTTCGCATTCACTCGTTGAGCGATTTCAACGGCCGCCTTCATCTTGGTGAGAATCTCGGCGGTCGTGTCATCGGCGGGCCGGGTGAATGTCGGCTTATCGAAACTCCCGTACGCAACAAACACGCCCATCTGCATGTCCAAGTCCGCGAGCGTCTTGCCGATCGCTTCCTGCATCGCGGGTGTTTCGTTCGGGAGTCCGTTGTACTCAAACGCAGTGAACCCTTGGTCGGCGCTGAACTTGATCTGATCGATCACATCCTTGCCGGCCGAAGCTTTGAATGAACCGGGGTGAGGCGCGTAGCCGAGCGAGAATTTGCCGGCCTCGTCTTGCGCCATGACGCGGCTCATCGGAAGGAGAGTCGCCGCGGCGGCGGTCGAGGCCGTGAGGAACTTGCGTCGATCAATCATGGTTGCGAGAACTCTTGGGGAAAATCGGCGGCACCGAACCTCGGTGCCAGACTGCGACTCGTAGAGGATAGCCGCGGACGGTCCATTGCACTACGATTCGGCGGAATCGTTTCCTGTTGCTCCTACCCGTGCGAACTCGCATGACACAGCTTTTTTCGACAGTTGCCGCTGCACCGCCCGACGCAATCCTCGGGCTGACCGAAGCCTTCAATGCGGACCCTAATCCGGACAAGATCAATCTCACCGTCGGGGTCTACAAGGATGAGAACGGCGTCACGCCGATTTTGGATGCGGTCAAAAAAGCCGAGCAAAAAATACTGGAAAACGAATCGACCAAGGGCTATCTCGCGATCGACGGCTTGCCCGACTACCGCGATCGGGTCCGTGAGTTGGTCTTCGGCCAGACGGTGACATCCGAACGTGTCGCCGTGGTTCAATCACCCGGCGGCACTGGCGGCTTGAGAGTCGCTGCGGCATTCTTGCAAGCCAACTTGCCGCAATCGCGCCTTTGGATGCCGAATCCGACCTGGGCAAATCACCCCGCCGTTTTCACAGCGGCGAACGTGCCCACCGAAACATATCGCTACCTCAACGGAGACCGGACTTCGTTTGACCTCGAAGGGATGCTCGCCGGCCTCGGCGATGCAAAGGCCGGCGACGCGATCCTGCTGCACGGATGCTGCCACAACCCGACCGGCATCGATCCCACCGCAGAAGATTGGAAAGCGATTGCGAAGGCCGTTCGCGAACGCGGCCTCCTTCCGCTCATCGACTTTGCTTATCAGGGTTTCGGCGACGGGCTCGAAGAAGACGCCACCGGATTGCGGACCATTCTCGGCGAAGTCGAGGAAGCAATCGTGTGCACCTCGTTCTCCAAGAATTTTGGCTTGTACAGCGAACGCGTGGGCGCAGTCTCGTTGGTCGCGGCCAATGCGGAGCAGCGCGACGCCGCACTCAGTCAGCTGAAAAGAATCGTGAGAACGATCTACAGCAACCCGCCGCGACACGGCGGCTCGATCGTTGCAACGATCCTCGGTGACGAGACGCTCACGTCGCAGTGGAAAACCGAACTCGAAGCGATGCGGAGTCGAATCACCGCGTTACGTGAATCGTTCGTTGCAGGCATGGAGCAAGCGGGTCGAGACTTTTCGTTCCTGCTCCCTCAACGAGGCATGTTTTCGTTTAGCGGCCTAACACCGATGCAAGTCGACGAACTGCGAAGTCGGCACAGCATCTACATCGTGGGCAGTGGGCGGATCAACGTCGCGGGTATGACCGAATCCAAAATGCAACTCGTTTGCGACGCGGTCGCTTCGGTGATGGAATGAGCAACCTGTTTCGGCCTTCGGTGTGCATCGACGCTGTGTTCGAGGGCGTACCGAAAAAGGATGCGATTGCGAGCGTCAAATCGTGCGGAATCGATGCGATTGAGTTTTGGGGTTGGTGGGACAAGGATCTCGATGAAATCGAACGATCCGTCGCGGAACATTCCATGACGATCTCGGCCTGCTGCACCAAGTTCATCAGCCTTGTGAACCCCGCGTGTCGTGACGCATACCTGGAGGGCTTGCGGGAATCGATCGACGCCGCGACGCGACTCAAGTGTTCGACCCTGATTTCTCAAGTCGGTGACTTTCGGCCTGGCGTCGATCGACGCGATCAGCATCAGTCGCTGGTGGACGGACTACGAGCTGCGGCGCCGATGCTGGAACAATCCGGCATCACACTTGTGTTCGAGCCGCTTAACGAACGGATCGATCATGTCGGCTACTACCTCGTCTACAGCAATGAAGCTTTCGACATCGTCGACGAAGTGGCCAGCCCAAACGTGAAGGTGGTCTTCGACATCTACCACCAACAAATCAGCGAAGGCGATGTGATCCGTAACGCTACGGAAAACATCGACAAGGTCGGCCACTTCCATGCGGCCGGGAACCCAGGTCGTCATGAATTGACGCGGGGAGAATTGGACTATCGACAGGTGCTTGCGGCGATCGGGTCGGCGGGCTTCAACGGCTACTGCGGGTTGGAATACTGGCCGCTCGACGATCCAAAGGCGGGACTCGTCGAAGCGGCTTCGTTCTTCGTCGACACAGATGCTCAGTAGCGTCCCAATTGACGACGGAGTGCGGCTCCCACACTCACCCCAGTCACGTAGCCGATGCGGTCCGTCGTGACGTACGTGTGGCGGACGCCGGCGATACGACCGTGGAGTCCCGTGTCCGAAGCGTATCGATGAAAACGTGCTCGCAAGATGGCCCGGGCTCGCTCGGATCGAGCGGCCAAGCGGGCCTGGTAAGCTTGAAACGCAGCGGCGTTGACCACACCGCCGGAGCGTGCCACATCGTCTGCCGGTGGTGGCGGCAACGAAATCGTTTCCGCTTTGGCGGCACCCTGACCCACAAAGACCAAGATGACGACCAACGAAGAGGCAAGGGCTGTTTGATAGCGGAACATGTTTTCACCCTTCAAACGGTGGTGAGAGGTTGAACGACGCGATGCCTTTTGGACGCGGTGTTGGCTCACCGCTTTACCTCTTCGATGAAAAGTTTTTCTGAACCCCTGCAAACCCGTGTCCAAGGAGACTCGATGAGCGAGCTTGATGCGATTTCAAACGTGGTCACCCCGCCGTACTACGCGGTGATTTTCACGAGCAAACGAAGTGACGCGGGCTCGGAGGCGTACGGCCCGACCGCAGCGAGGATGGTGGAGCTGGCTCGCGGGCGAGATGGTTTTCTCGGTGTCGAATCAACGCGCGGCGCCGATGGCCTCGGCATCACCGTTTCGTATTGGCGTGATGTGGAGTCGATTCGCGGCTGGCGCGAACAGTCCGAACATCAACAGGCGCAGGCAAAAGGTCGCGACGAGTGGTACACGAAATACGTCGTCCGCATTTGCCGCGTGGAACACGCCTACGCGTTCGGACTCCAAGCCGAAAGCGACGCCGGCTAGTTCCAGCTCGCGCCGTCTTTGCCGGCGAGATGATGCTGAAGGAAACTGGCTCGCCGCGCGTGTCGCTCGGCGGTGCCGAGAATGCGTCCCTGCAACTTCTGCAGGTGGGCTGACTGAGACTGAAGAAACAGCTGGTTGATCGATTTGACGTCCAACTCATCGATCAAACCGAGGCTGATGCCCAAGCGAATCTTGGACAGGTGGTGCATCGTTTCTTCGCTGCTGATTTTCCTCGCGGTGCTGAGGATTCCCCGAGCACGGCTGACTTCGTCGTGCAAGTCGTCACGATTATTTTCCAGCAAGGCGGCGCGGGCCTTGCGCTCATACTCGATGATTCGGGGCGCGACGTCGTCTCCAACCAAAGTGAGCAAGTCCTTCTCGGTATGGCCGAGCGTGATTTGATTGCTGACTTGATAGAAGTCACCGGTGTATTGCGAACCTTCGCCGTAGAGTCCGCGCACGGTCACGTTGATCCGCTGCATGCTGCGAAAGACACGATCCATCTGCTCGGTGATGACCAAAGCAGGCAGGTGCAACATCACGCTCACCCGCAACCCGGTACCGACATTGGTCGGGCAGGCCGTAAGGTAGCCGTATCGCGGGTGGAAGGCGTACAGGATGACTTCCTCGAGCATGTTGTCGAGGCGATTGACCTGCTCCCAGGCATTCTTCAAATCGAGCCCGCTCTTCATCACTTGAATTCGTAGATGGTCTTCCTCATTGACCATCACGCTGTAGCCTTCATCCGAGTCGAACGCGACGGCGCGGGAGCCATCGGAATCGGCGATTTCACGGCTGATGAGTTGTCGCTCGACGAGCAACTGTCGATCGATCTCGGACAGCGGTTCCAGGTCGACGTAGTGGGCGGAGTCCCAACCGCCGTCGGCAATGCTCTCCATGCGAGCGCGAACCGTGCGTTCGATGCTCAAGCGATCTTCATCGGTACAGCGACGGATAAACGGAAAGTCAGCCAGATTTCGGGCCAAACGAATCCGCGTGCTGATCACGATGTCCGACTCGGGACCTTCGCCACGCATCCACTCGCCGGTGTAGCGTGCGAGTTGTTCGAAGTCCGCTTCACGCTTCACCGCTTTCTCCCGATTCCGGAGGGTCGGGAGAGACCGGATCCTCCATTCCTTTCAACTCGTCACGTATCTCCGAGGCGCGCTCGTAGTCTTCACGTTCGATCGCTTCTTCCATCTCTCGTCGCAATCCGATCATTCGGGCGAGCGAATCGGCCGTGCCGGCGGATCGCGTCGGCTTTTTCCCCACATGCTCCGTCTTGTCGTGAACGTTAATCAGCAAGGGCTGGAGGTCGGACTCAAAGTGGGTGTAATCGTAGGGACACCCCAGTCGGCCGCTATTTCGAAATTCGAAAAAACTGATGCCGCAAACCGGACATTCCTTCTGGTCGAGTTCCTCGAGGTCATCCCCCGACTGCGTCAACTGCTTTGCCAGTGCACCGGCGATCGCCGACATGGGCTGATTCGAGTCCTTGTGGAGAAAGCCCTTGGCGTGCTCTTCGCAAAGGTGCATGACCTGGGGGCCGTCGGGCTCGGTCAGCTCGGTGATGTGAAAAGTCGCCGGCTTCTCGCAAAATTGACACTTCATGGAAAATCCGATTTGCGATTCGGCGACGGCGTTTGATTCGACGGACTCTTTCGGCTTGAATTCTATCGCTGGGGTCCCCCAAAACCAACCTCCCCTACACCTCGCGTCGCCCCAGCGACAAACTGCGTTTTTCTAGCCCGATCGGACCGTGGCCTCGGTTTTCTCGCTTGTCTCCCTCACCGGCGGATGTTGATGCATCACCCCAGTTCCAACGAGTTCGCCCGACTGGCGGTCACACACGATTTCGTCCCCGTCTACCGGCGGATGCTCAGCGATGCGTTGACGCCCGTCAGTGCGTTTCGCTTGCTGGATCGCCATGGAGATCGTGAGAACGGCTTCTCGGGAAACGAATCCGTCGGGGCGTGCCTGTTCGAGAGCGTCATCGGCGGCGAGAAAGTCGGTCGCTACAGCTTTCTCGCGGCCTCACCGACGCTGCGTTTTTCGGCGATCCGAAACGAAGTCACCCTGACCGATCTGACGGGTCAAGCCGCTACCGAAACGTTCAGCGACCCGGACCCGCTGAATTTGTTTCGACAGCATTTCCAAAAACGCGTCGCCGCCCTCGAGGAACTGCCCCCGTTCGTTGGTGGGGCGATCGGCTACGCCGGATACGACGTGGTCCGCTACGTCGAGAATCTGCCCAATGCTCCCGAAGACGATCGCGAGTTGCCCGACCTCGACTTTTCCTTCTATCACACGATCTGCGTCTTTGATCACGTCGCGAAAACCATCGACGTGGTTCGGCTAGCGGATTGTCGATCGGTCGAAAACGAGACCGATGCCGCTGGCGCGTACGCGTCGGCTTGCGAAGAGGTCGATGCAACGATTGAGAAGTTGGCCGCTCGGGACACCGTCACCGACAGTTTCCGACCCGCCACATGGGACGAATCGACTTGGCGCGAGGAGACCGAGAAACACCCCGTGGAAGTGCAGAGCAATTTCACTCGCGAAACCTTTTGCCAAGCCGTCCGCGACTGCGTCGAATACATCCGCGCGGGCGATATTTTCCAGGTCGTGCCGAGCCAACGATTGGCGGTCAAGACGGACGTCGATGCGTTCGAAATTTACCGCTCCCTGCGGGTCGTCAATCCGAGTCCGTTCATGTTCTACCTTCGGACGCCGGACTGCGTCTTGGTCGGCTGTTCTCCCGAGATCATGTGCCGCGTTGAAGATTCAGTCGTCACCGTTCGTCCGTTGGCTGGGACGCGACGTCGCGGTCAAACCGAAAAGGAGGACAAGGCTCTCGAACGCGAGTTACTGGCGGATCCCAAAGAGCGAGCCGAACACGTCATGCTGGTCGACCTGGGCCGCAATGACATCGGGCGGGTGGCCGAGTTCGGTTCGATTGATCTCACGGAGGTCATGGTCGTCGAACGTTACAGCCACGTCATGCACATCAGCAGCGAAGTCCAGGGAACACTCCGTGAGGGACTCGACGCGTTCGATGCGCTCAAGGCCTGCTTGCCAGCGGGCACTGTCTCGGGTGCACCCAAAGTCCGCGCGATGGAAATCATCGACTCGATCGAACCGCATCGGCGAGGCCCCTACGCCGGCGCGGTCGGCTGGATCGACTATCGGGGCAACATGGACACCTGCATTGCGCTGCGAACGATGGTCGTGAAGGACGAGACGGTTTACGTCCAAGCCGGTTGCGGCGTGGTTGCCGACAGCGACCCCGACGCCGAATACGAGGAGACGCTCAACAAGTCCAAGGCGTTGATCTCAGCGATCGAGTTGACCATCCGCCGGGTGGCCGAATCGTCGCAACCAACAGACGACGACTGATCGATTGACATCGACTGCGGGCAAACACATATGGCGGAGCGCGATCGGTCCGCGTGGGTGGGTTGATTTTCGTCTGAAGTCGATTGGACTGCGTTATCATATGTCGATTCTTTGATCCCGCTTCCGCTGATTGGCCAAAGTTCACGTCCATGAAAATCCGGTGCCCCCTTTGCTCCGCGACCATGAATCTCGGAGCCCCGGCGCCTGGAAAGTACAAGCCGAAGTGCAAGGCTTGCGAACAGCGTTTTCTTCTCCAGGTCACCGACGACGATCCGCCGAAAGTACGCGTGGGTGCACCGAATCGGCCAACGAACCCAGCGCCCAGCCCGAGACCCAACTCCGCCGAGACCAAGGCGGACGAGCGCGCCGCCAAGAAACGCGAGCAATCGCCCGCGACGAAGAAAGTCGACGAAACCCTCGATTCGGTTGCCCCCGCGTCGGTCCCCCCCTCGAAAGAACCCGCGTCTGACATCAGCCAGACCAAGGCGGCTTTCGAACAGACGATGGATCAGACGATCGAGACGCCGTCTGCATCCGACACACCGTCCACGAAGAGTGTCCGTCCCGGTTCGGTGGACAATGCGAGGTCCCAACCTGAAGTCAAAGTCAGCGTGGGAAGGCCGGCTCAACAGCAACTCGAACAAGACGCCAGTCGCGGCTCGGATCCTTCCAGTGAACCTTCGACGATTCCGACACGCCTGGGCGGTTACCGCATCCTTCGAATGCTTGGTCGCGGCGCGATGGGAGCCGTCTATCAAGCCAAACAGGTATCTCTTGATCGCGATGTGGCTTTGAAAACGATTCGGGGTCGGCTCGCAGACAACCCGACATCGCTCGCTCGATTCACTCGCGAAGCGTATGCGGCGGCCCAGCTGACGCACCACAACGTCGTGCAGATCTACGACTTCGGTGAAGACGACGGGCAGCACTACTTCAGCATGGAATGGGTGCGTGGCGGGACGCTCAGCGACTTGGTCCGCGAAAAAGGTTGCATCGATCCAAAACTTGCCGCGGGCTACATCGCGCAAGCGGCTCGCGGTTTGCAGTTTGCTCATCGCAGTGGAATGGTGCATCGCGACGTCAAACCGGGCAACCTGCTGTTGAGTGAAGACGGCGTTGTCAAAGTGGCGGACCTCGGGCTGGTCAAGATTCCCGATGAACTCGATCCCGAGAGTTCCGGTGAAGAAATGGCATCGACCAGTAGCCGGCAAAGCGGAACACAAGTCACCATGCAAGGTTCCGCCGTTGGCACTCCGGCGTACATGGCTCCGGAACAGAGTTCAGACGCGACGACGGTCGATCACCGAGCTGACATTTACTCGCTCGGGTGCAGCCTCTTTTACCTGCTCGCGGGACGATCGCCGTTTGACGGAACCGTCGTCTCCGAGGTGCTCGAAAAACATGCCTCGGCACCGGTTCCCGATCTCGGTGAAATCAATCATCGCGTGCCGATGCCCCTGGTGCGCGTTGTCGAACGAGCCATGGCCAAGCGCACGGACGATCGCTACCCGTCGCTCGCGGAAATGCTCAAAGACCTCGAGGATTTTCTCGGGATCGAATCCACGGTCGGCTTTTCACCGACCAGCGAACAAGCGGATCGCTGGGAATCGATCGCCGCGGCGTACTCCAAGTCGCAGATGATGATGCGGCTTTCATCGCCGCTGTTCTGGGGACTTCTCGGTGCAGCACTTCTCGCCACATTGATCCTCCCTTTCGTTTGGGTTTGGGGAATCCTCTTGGGGCCGGGACTCTTGATCGGAGCGTGCGGTGCAGCAATCGGGTTTGAGCTGCCGACCGGCGGTAATGCGATCGCAACTCACCTTCGTCGCTGGACCGGATCGCTGAGTTGGTACGAAAAAGGCGTCGGCGTCTTCGCCTGTCTCGTTGTTGCGGCCGTGACGCTTGTCAGCGGTCTCTGGCTCGGAGCGATCATCGGAATCGTTCTCGGTGCCGCACTCGGAACCGGCTATCACTTTGTCGTCTTTCAAGCGGCTCGCAAAAGTGGGACCGCTTCGCTGGAAGAGGCTAGAAAGTTTGTGCGCGATTTGCGTATCAACGGGGCCGAAGAGAGCAGCCTCCGCGACTTCCTTGCGCGTTACGCGGGCAAGAGTTGGCAAACGATTTTCGAAGCACTGTTCGGCTACGACGCTTTGGTCCAGATGCGATCCCGTCTCGGCGGTGACTCGGCATTCAGCGGTCCGACCGATGGGCGTTCCGTCCGCGATCGGATTTGTAAATGGATTGCCGCCAAAGTCGATGACAAACAACAGCAACGCGATCAGGCGAAACTCGCGCGCGTCGAACAGGTCTCTCTGATGTCGATGGGGGTCAGCGAAGCGGAAGCGAGAGAGCAAGGTTGGATGATGGCGGGCGCCATTATGGAGAACGCGCAAACGCCCGTCGGTGTGACCGCGCAAAGCGAACGAGCGGCAGCCGAAGCGAAACGCGCACGCATCAAAGCAATGCTCGCCGATGCGCGCAGCGGACGCTACAAGAAAAAACGCGATAACCTCGCACCACTCAAACTCGCCTTCTCGGGCTACTCCAGGTTGATCGCGGGTTCCATGTTGCTGGCCATCTTTGCGTTTGCCGCCCAGGCAACAGGATTGCTGAATGAGGAGACCGTGCAGGAAATGCAACGGCAAGTCCAAGACGGCTCATTGAATCTGGACACACTCCCGGGCGACGCGACGACGGACTCACTGGGACGCTCAACAAGCGTGTGGTCGATCGGGATCGCGGGACTACTACTCTGCTTCTCCGCATTCGTTTCGGGATGGCGGATGTCACCGTTCGCGATTGTGGCGACGCTGTTGATCTTATTCGGTGCGGGTTTCGGCATTCCGGCCGCCGGCCCCTTGCCGGCTTGGGTCGTGGCCGCCGCAGCCGGCGTGATCGTTTATGTGCCAGGAATTCTCTTTGGCGAAGAAAAGCAGTGAGGCAACGAAAAACGGCTCGCGTCTGCGAGCCGTTTTGGTTCTGTCGAACGTCGAATCGAACGCTCAGATCATTTCCTTCAGACCCTTAAGCGGGCGAATCACGACCTTCTTGCTGGCGGGCTTTGGCTTGAGCCAGATTTCGCTACCGTCGGACGGGTTGCGGCCCTTTCGCTTGGGCTTCGCGGGAACATCCTTGCGTTGGATTTTGCAAAGTCCCGGAATGGTGAACTGGCCCGAGCCGTTACGACCCATTTCGCGTGAAATCTCGTCGGTCATCGCATCGAAGACGGCTGCGACGTCCTTCTTGGACAACTCGGTCGACTCGGCGATGTTGGCGATGATTTGGGTCTTCGTCGGAGCTTTCGGCGGAGCTTTAGCCATGTGGGCGAACCTTTTCTGATTATCTGTACAGGAACGTGGGACGGGGATTTTGACGATCCCTTAGATTCTGACGGGGCCAAGTTTGATGCGCTGCACAATGATGGTGCAACCCGGCTTAGGGCAATTGAGCCCGTGATTTCCGGGGTTTACGGCGATTCCAGGCCATCATCACCGTAGCTCGCTTCCGGCGCGGGCTCGGTCCAGATCAGCGAAAAAACGCGATAACTCCCGTGTTTTACGGGTTTTCTGGGCTCAAACGTGTCTCATCAGGTCCGGGCACCCGCACAAATGCGGGAACGCCGAATACAGATTGGACCCGGAAAACACGGGATTTTTTTTCTAGAAAGGCTCGTCCAAAACGCTCAAAAACGGCGTCGGAGAACTCGATCCACGCGATCTGCGGACAACGGAGAGGAAGATTCCTCGGTCGTTGAATCGGCCGAATCCTCCGAATCAACGCCAGCCGAACTCGACGTGGTCGTGTTTTCGCGGGTTCCGGACGAGGCCAATCGTCGCCTCAGACTCAACCTCGAAGTGAGCGGTGGCGCGTCATTGGTGGCGACGCTTTCTCCCTCCGGCTCGGTTTCAATCTGGAGCAGCGGGGCGGTCACATCCGTGACTCCCGTTGCCGCCGCGACCTGCTCGCTCTCGGCGTCGCCTTGCGTATTCAAGCCATCGGTAACCCCATCGCTCGCGTCACCACTGGAGGTCTCTTCGGCTTCCGCCGTCGTCGTGTTGGAGACCGTCGTCGGCGTAAAGCTGACTTCCTCCACATCGATACGATACAGCCGCAAATCACCGACTTGCCCGCGGTTATGGACGACATCTCCAGCCGACGTCAGCACCGAACCCGAAATGTCCGAGTCCGTGTCGTCGCGTCCATCGATCGACAACGAAGTCCCTCCGTCATTCAAAGACACCGAGGGGTTCTGAATCGTCGCGGACGCTTCGTCGGTCGCTTGCGTGACGATCGCCGATTGCCCTGGCTGCACCGCCACAAGAACCGATTGCCGTGGCGCCGAGCCGAGCCAATCCTGGATCGAAAGGAATTCCGGCTTCAGTCGGCCGAGCGAGGAATCGACCACCATGTCGCCATCCGACGCGGCACTCGTGACCTCAATCACCTGAGCTTCATCGCCCCCGGTGAAGAACGGAATCGCGGGCACTTGGATTTGATAATCACCAGGCAATAGGTTGATGAACTCCAACTGGTTGCCGGTGTCACTGATCTGCCCCGTCACATCGACCGCATCGCCGAGAATGTTTTGCCCGGTCAGCCGGACTGACTCACCGAGTGTTCTTGCTTGCGTGCCGGTGAATCGCAACATGACATCGCGTTCTGTGAAGTCCTCGACGTTCACCGTGATCGTGCCGTTGCTGTCCGTCCCGCTTCCATCCGACACGCTGTAGGTGATCGTATCGGTACCGGTAAAGGTGTCGCTCGGTGGCGTGTAGAGAATGTTGCCGTCGGAGTCGATTCGCGCCGTGCCGCCGGCGGTCGGTGTCCCGAGGTTGGTGAGCGTTAAGGTTTCGGAGGAACCGTCGACATTGTCGGGCAGATCCGAGAGCGAGAGCACCAAGGACTCTCCACTTCCCCGCACAACCGTCCGCGTCGGACTCAGCGTCGGCGGCAGGTCGTTCACCGCGCTGACGGTGAAGGTGACATTCCCGGTAGCCAATCCTCCACCGGTATCACGGATCGAATAGCTCACCGTTTCGGTGCCGAAGAAGTTCGGCGCGGGCGTGTAGAAGAACTGAAGCCCGTCGGCACTGATCCGCGCGGATCCGCCTTGGCTCGGTGTTCCAACACTGTCGATCACAAAGGATTCGTTATCCGCATCGCGGGTATCGTTGCCGAGAACATCGTACTCATCCTCGGAAGTATCCTCATCGATCGTGAAGGCGTCATCGACGGCCGTCGGAGGATCGTTCGCGGTGTTGACGGTCACCGTCGAAGTCACCGTGACAGTTTCCGTTCCATCACTCACCGTGTAAGTGAACGTGTCGGTGCCGGTGAATCCGGTCGCGGGTGTGTAGTCCACGGCGAGTGAATCCGAGGAAACAGAAACCGTTGCACCCGTCGTGCTTTGAGCAGCTGTCACCGTGAGTGTTTCAACCGTGTCGGGAGCGATCGAGTCATTGCTCAGCACGTCCAACCGAGTGGCGGCGGAACCTTCGACCACGGTGAAAGAATCCGCGACGCCCGTGGGCGGATCATTGACAGCCGTGACGGTGACGGTGACGGTCGCGGTCTCTTGAGCTCCCGTGGAATTGCCGGCCACATAAGTGAACTCGGTGCTCCCGTTGAAGTCGGCGTCGGGCGTGAATTGAACGTTGCCCGAATCAAGCGTCACGGTTCCGCCG
>JBCBOT010000022.1:0-51336 GCA_039821165.1 Planctomycetota bacterium
CGTGGCGCTGGCATTGCTCTTTGTTGCTTCGACGTTCACAGCGACCGTCTTTGCCGGCGATTTCCCGGCAGACAACTCGCGCGAAATTCGCTTGCTCAAAGAGCAATGCCAGCGCCACGCATCGGCGGCTAAGCTTTTGCATAATGATCACCTGACCTGTGAGATAAGCGTTCGCGGCAGAAAAGACATGCGAACCGTGGGGAAACGGACCACGCGGGGTGCTGTGGCCCACCGCGGATTTTCGAACGTAACGACAATGATCGTCTAAGGCAAAGCGCAATGTTGGAGAAAGTCGCCTTGGGCGCAAATAATTTGCTGCGATCCCCCCTTTGGGATGGAGTACAAGAATCGCCCAAAAAGCATCTTGCGGACTCGCCCCGCACGATTTGCCCTAGTAGACATTCTCCAACGAAGGAACTGTCCCGTCACAGAAATGAACTCAGACTGCTGCCCGAAGCTGCCTCTCATTGACCGATTTGGTCGATTGCATACGAGTTTGCGCGTGAGCGTGACGGACCGCTGCAACCTGCGCTGCTTCTATTGCATGCCTGAGCACGGTGCCGAGTTCGAGCCGCGTGAGGCGTTGTTAACGTTTGAAGAAACCTCGCGGATCGTGCGACTATTGGTGGATCACTGTGGTGTCCAGGACGTTCGGCTGACCGGTGGCGAGCCGCTTGTGCGGAAAGATCTCCCGAACCTGGTGTCGATGCTCTCCGAAATCCCGGGTTTGGAGGACCTTTCCCTCACAACCAACGGCGTCCTGCTGACCGAGCACGCCGAGGCGCTTCGAGCCGCCGGGCTGAAGAGACTGAACATCAGTATCGATACGCTCGACGAGGCCACGTTTCAGAAAATCGCTCGTCGCAAAGGCATTTCGCAGGTCGTGGCCGGCATCGATGCGGCGATCGAGTGCGGATTTGATTCGATCAAGCTCAATACCACGGCCGTCAAAGGCGTGGTCGAATCGGAAATCGTGTCACTCGTCGGCTTCGCGATCGACCGCGGCGTGCAGATTCGATTTATCGAGTTCATGCCACTGGACACCGACCGAGCTTGGCAGGACGCGAGCGTTTTGAGCGGTGCCGACATTCGCAAAATCATTGAGTCGAACTTCGGCGCGATGGAGCCGGTCGATGGACCGACGTCGCAACCCGCACGCGACTTTGTTCTCGCAGGAGGTCATCGGATCGGATTGATCACGTCCGTCACCGAACCTTTCTGCCAAGCCTGTAATCGAATTCGCTTGACGGCGGACGGCGCGATCAGGAATTGTCTGTTTTCAAACAACGAGTACTCCGTTCGCGATCCGATGCGCGCCGGGGCGAGTGACGACGAATTGCTCAACGTCTTTCGCACGGCGGTGGCTGCCAAAGCGGCTGGGCATGGGATCGATGAAGAGGGCTTTGAACCGCCGAGCCGGCCGATGTACTCCATCGGCGGTTGAGATGCCCGCTTTCTTCGCTGTCTCTCTTGGTGGCACCCTTTTTGGTTTCAATGTCCCAAAACGCTCACCGATCGACACTCGTCTGGCGCGCGTCGCCTCCGCCTCTCGACGGTCCGAGTCTGCGGCTTTACAGTGTCGCGCATGAACGATTTATTCCAACTCAACGACGAAGTCGCCGCGGTCATCGGCGGCACGGGTGAACTCGGCGGCTCAATGGCCGAGGCGCTCGCTTCAGCTGGAGCGAAGGTGGCGGTCATCGGCCGTAGTCAGGAACGCGGCGAAGCGCGGGCGTCGAAAATCAACGATGCCGGGGGCGCTGCCAAGTTTTTTGCGGCCGACGGACTCAAGGCGGAATCGCTCGACGCGGCCCGCGAGGCGATCGCCGCATGGGCGGGCGGGCCGACTTCGGTTTTGGTCAACGCTGCCGGAGGAAACCATCCGGATGCCACGATCCCGCCAGGCGGCGACGTTTGCAAATTGCCGCTCGAAGCATGGCAAAATGTGTTCGATCTGAACCTGGTCGGTGGGGCGTTGCTTCCAAGCCAGGTCTTCGCACCGGACATGATTTCGGCCGGCACCGGAAGCATCATCAACATCGCCTCGATGAGTGGCATTATTCCGCTGTCGCGCGTCGTTGCGTATTCGGCTGCAAAGAGCGCCGTGATCAATCTCACGATGTGGCTGGCCCGCGAATGGGCGACTACAGGAGTGAGGGTCAATGCGATCAGCCCAGGCTTTTTCCCCGCCGAGCAGAATCGCAAACTGCTGTTCAACGATGACGGAAGCTACACCGAGCGTGGCGGTCAGATCATCGGTCACACGCCGATGGCTCGATTCGGAAAACCTGAGGAACTCGCCGGCGCCACGATCTGGCTTGCGAGTCGCAAGGCATCGTCCTTCGTGACCGGACAAAACATCGCCGTCGATGGCGGCTTCGCATCGGTCACCATTTGAGTGACCCCTGATTCTCCCACCCCCGTTTGATTCGAGCCATGATTGAACTTCGTAACGACGCGAAATACGCACTGGTGATTCCGACAAGCATGGGCACCCGTTTGACGCCCGTGGACCATCAGCCGTTTCACAGCAGTGACACGTTCAAGATACAGGCCACGAGCGCCGAGTCGAACGTCGGCAGCGTGTCTTCGTTCCTTGGCTTGCCCGTCAAGATTCTCACGGCGTTTGTCAAAGACAGCCCGGTCGCGCGGTTCATCAAAGACGATCTCGCGCGGCGGCACATGGACTACGAGGGGCCTGAGTTCGAGCAGGAGACTCCTTGGGGCGTCCGTCATCAAATCAATATGGCCGACAGTGGCTGGGGCACCCGTGGCCCGCGCGTTCAAAACGACCGCGCCGGTGAAGTCGGCCGACATCTGGGCGTCCAGCACTTCGATCTTGAGCGAATCTTCGGCGATGAAGGTGCGAAGATCGTTCACATGTCGGGCTTGATCGCAGCACTCTCCGAAGACACCAGCAAGTTCTGCGTCGAGATCGCTCGTGCCGCTAAAAAGCACGGATCGAAAATCGCGTTCGACCTCAATCACCGCGCCTCGTTCTGGCGTGGTCGCGAAGCCGAGTTGGCAGAGGACTTCAAAGAGATCGCGGGCCTCGCCGACATCTTGATCGGCAACGAAGAGGACTTTCAGCTTTGCTTGGGGATCGAGGGTCCCGAGGCGGGTGGAAAGGACATCGGCGCGAAGATTGATGGCTTCAAGGAGATGATCAAGCGGGTCAAAGCCGAGTACTCCGGCGCGACCCTGTTTGCGACCACGCTTCGCGAAGTCGAGAGCGCCAACTCGCACCACTGGGGAGCAATCGTGTCCCACGGCGACGACTACCACGTCGTCATGCCCCGCGAGATCGGGGTGCTGGATCGGATCGGCGGCGGTGATGGGTTTGTGGGCGGCTTGCTCTATGGCGTGCTCAATGGCTGGGAAGCCGAAAAATGCACCCAGTTCGGCTGGGCCACCGGAGCATTGGCGGCGACGATGTACACGGATTACGGCCAGCCTGCCGATGAAGACCAGGTTTGGAGTATCTGGGCCGGAAATGCCCGCGTGAAGCGATAGGACCCGGGGTTCGGGGCGTCATTGCGTCCCAACAAGGTGAAAGATCGGGCTCTTGGTTTTTGTGCCTTGCGGATCGGACACCTAGTCGCTACGCTTCGCGGTCCAAATTTCGACTGAATCAACCAACCCGCCAGAGAACTAGAACGATGACGCTTGATCGCAGCCTCAAGGTCCGCGCCGGGGCGATTAAGACTCGAAACGTGCTGACCCGCGCCGAGCGAATCGCTCAGATGCAGAATCAAGACCGCTTCAACGAAGAAGAGAACGTCCTCGGAATGCCGAAGACGCGTGTGATGAAGGTCTCGTTGAAGAAGAAGAAGAAGGTCAAGAAAGCGGAAGACGACAAGAAGTAGCGTCGATTTCGCCGCCTCCACAGCCGCCTCCGATTTCTTCGTGGCGGCTTTTTTTGTGTCAATTGGTCTGCTTTCACGGTACTCAACTAGGCTACGATCCCCGGGCGTCCGATCGAGGCGTCTCGTAACCGATTTACCATCGCACCGCTCGTCACGCACTGGGTCAAATGTCTGCCGTTGAAACTCCCGAATCGCCGATCCAAGAACAGGGCGATGTCTCCGAGGCACCTGGGTACGATCCGCAGAGTCTGTCGCACCCTGAAACGACACAGCCGTTTCGCATCCTTTGGTCCTACGTCACCGTCCTCGCAGTCGTGCATGTGGTCTCCGTCCTTGCGATCGTCCCACCCTTGGCTGGCTACCTGTTTACGCCGTCGGGTTTGGTGCTCGCGATCCTCGGTCACTTTGTCTTTGGGATGTTGGGGATCACGATCGGTTACCACCGTTTGTTGACACATCGAGGGTTCACGTGCCCCAAATGGCTGGAGCACTTCTTGGCGATTCTCGGGATGTGCAACCTGCAAGATTCTCCGGCACGGTGGGTTGCGATCCACCGCATGCATCATCAACACAGCGACAAACAGCCCGATCCGCATTCGCCACTGGTGAGCTTTCTTTGGAGCCATGTCGGATGGGTGTTGGTTCGCAATCGTGACTTTGATCGAACGATTCACTACGAACGCTACGTGCGCGACCTGCTTCGTGATCCTTTCTACTTGAGGCTCGAACGCAAGACGGGCTGGTTCTTTGTTTTCCTCGCCCATGCGATCGTGATCACGTCGGTCGGAGCCCTCGTCGGCTGGTTCGTCGACGGAAGCGCTGGCGCGATGCGGTATGCGGCAAGCTACTACGTTTGGGCGGTCGCGGTTCGGACAGTGTTCGTTCTGCATGGGACTTGGGCGGTCAACTCGATCACGCATGTATTCGGATACCGGAACTATGAGACCCGTGATGAGAGCCGTAACAACTGGTTGATCGCGCTGTTCAGTCACGGCGAAGGCTGGCACAACAATCACCATGCCGAGCCTCGGTCGGCCGCCCATGGCCACCGTTGGTGGGAATTCGATATGTCTTGGTGGGTGATTCGCTCACTCGAAATGATCGGCCTCGCCAAGGACGTCGTGCGTCCTAAGAGCATGGCGAAGTAGCTTGCGATTCGGGGCATCGTCAGGTCACTTCGACTCGATGCCGTTTGCGTCTCAAGGCTCAGCCGCCCACACTGTTCTTCATCACTCGACGAAGTCTCGTTACTCGAGACGCATGGGTCCGGGACGCAGGGTTCCGGCACGCGAAACGAGTTGATTGTTGAAGGACAGTCTCGTCATGGCCGAAGATAAATCGATCAATCCCTATGAAGCGACCGAATCGGTCGCCGAAGAGGATCGCGTTCCGATCGAGAAGAGCGAGATCAATTATCCGGGCGGACTCAGGGCGGTCCTGTTGACGGGGCTCGCTTGCGGCGGGGTCACTGGCGTTTGGTTCGCCGGCGGCGCTGCCGGCACGATACCCGAGGGTGTCATCGTGCTGCCCATCCTGCTCTGGTTTGGGGCTTTCATCGGATTGGGATTGGTCCTTCCGGGATCCCCCTCGAGACGTGTCACGCGCGCAATTGTTTCGGGATTGCTCGGCGTCGCGGCTCTCATCTTGTATGTCCCCGTCTGCGGGTTCACATTGGTTTTTGTCGAAGGGACCAACACCGGTCTCGGTTTCTCGTGGATCGTTTCGAGCGTCGTTGCTTTTACGAGCGTTTTGTTTTTGGGTGCGTTGATCATTCGGCGAACGGCAAGAATCTCACACTACGTCGTGCCCAATCGGCGAACGGTGAAGAAAGACCAAATGGACTCGGCCGTCTGGTTTCCCGTAGCGGATCCCATCGCGTCAGGCCAAGTCAACGGCGACGCCGAGTTTGGTAACGCTGAAACGTCGGACGACAGAGAGAACGCCGACAGCAGCACAAAGGAGGACGTTGATGAGTAATGCTCGCCTCCGACCGACAGAATCCGCAGCGTGTGACCCACGACCGCGTGCCGACCATGTGATGCTGGGGACGACCGACTCGCTGTGTCCGGAGTGCATGGAGGTCGTGCCCGCAAAGATCCTCACGCGACGCGGTCGGGTCTATTTTCGCAAACGCTGTCCCGAGCATGGCGTTCGAGAGGACTTTGTTTGCAGTGACGTTGCTTGGTGGGACCGCAATGAGGGTCATACAGCTTCGGTATTGCCCCACGTGCGGTCGACGCGAGCGGCGAAGGGCTGTCCACACGATTGCGGGTTGTGCGAAGAGCATGAGCAGCACACCTGTATCGGGCTCGTCGAATTAACCGACCGCTGTAATTTGACCTGTCCGATGTGTTTCGCGTCGAGTGGTCCCGGCGGCAAACATCATACGCTCGAATCGATCATCGGCTGTCTGGATCGATTGGTCGAATGTGAAGGCCAAGCCGAGGTGTGTCAGTTGTCCGGTGGCGAGCCGACGTTGCATCCGGATTTCGAAACCATTGTCGATGAAGCTCTCGCGCGACCGATCGATTATGTGATGGTCAACACCAATGGTGTCCGCTTAGCAAAGGATCCGGCGTTGGTTGACAAGCTCGCTGAAGATCGTGATCGAATTGAAATCTATTTGCAGTGGGATGGAGACGACCAAGCGACGGTCACTCGTATTCGTGGCGAGGATTTGATCGACATTAAACGTCGTGCTCTAGATCGCTTGGGATCGGCAGGTCTCAATGTCACGTTGGTCGCGACGTTGGCCGCGCCCTTGCCAAACGATTTCTATCGATCGCTCTGGTCCGAAGCGCTCGGTCGCCCCAACGTCACGGGTTTGAGTTTGCAGCCGGCAACCTACAGCGGAAGATATCTTTCTCCGGAAGACCTTGAATCGCGTGTCACGTTCCCGGATGTGATCGCGGGACTCGCCGACGCGTCCGAGGGCCAGGTCGCGAGTGAGGGCTTCACACCGCTTCCCTGCGCACACCCAAACTGTCACCAAATTTTGCTCGCGGCACGCGATGGAGATCAGCTAGCTCCCCTCAATCGACTTGCACCGGTCGCCGAAAACCTGGATCTGATCGCGGGCGGCATCAGCTTCACACCCGAGAGAGCCGGTCAACTCGTTGAAGCGTTTCTGTCTCGTGCGGGGCATTGCGGCAGTGACTGCGGCTGTGGAGATGTCGTTTCGATCGGCTCACCTTCAACGAGGGACGTCGAGATGGACCCGCTGCTTCAATCGTTTTTTGGGAAAGTGCTTGCCGGGACCGCCAGTGCTCGCGACATGCTTCGCGTGACCATCACGAGCTTTCTCGACGCCTACAACTTCGATGTTCGGCAACTGATGAAGTGTTGCACGCATCACGTCTTACCCAGCGGGCACGTCGTCCCATTTTGTGCCTAAAACACGCTTTATCGACCGGGTCACCTCAAGTTGCCGCCTCTGGCGTGAGAATTCGACGCTGCGACCCGTCGCGTGAAGGATTAGAATGGGAGAACTGAGACGCGGCCGACGACGGTGTCTTCCGATTCCGTCATCCGTAGTCGCGTTAGCCCGCCTTCCTCCCGCCTCTCGCCGAGCCGTCTATGCGCTCTCCTTCCGCTGATCGCCGTTCGCTCCTGAAAGCCGGCGGTATTTCGGTGGCTCTACCGACGCTCGAATCAACGGCGACGGAACCCATCGATAACGATGCACCGAAAGCTTGCAATCTGGTTTGCATCGGCACGTTTCTTGGATTTTACCAACAGGCATTCTTCCCCGAGACGGCCGGACGGGATTATGAGTTGCCGACATTGCTGAAACCGATTGCGGAACATCGCGATGATTTCACGGTTTTTTCAGGCCTCGATCACCGCGCGCCGAATGGTCACTCCGCGTGGAACAACTTCCTTTGCGGCCAAACGCCCAACGCGTACTCACTGGACCAGATTGTTGCCGACAAAATCGGACAGGATTCGCGTTTCCCATCACTTCAGCTAACCGCCGGTAAAGCGAGTCGAACGATGAGTCACACCAAGCAAGGTGTGGCACTGCCGATGATCCAGCGACCCTCGGTGCTCTACAGCAAACTCTTCGCATCGGCGGAAGATCAAGCACGGACGGACTACTTGGTGCGGTCAGGAAAGAGCGCCCTCGATGCTGTCCAGGAGGATGCGCGGCGACTGCAACAGTCCGTCTCGGCGTCCGACAAAGTGAAGTTGGCGGAGTACTTCGATTCGCTCCGTGAAGTGGAGCGTCGCATGACGAGGCAGCTCGCCGCGAGTGATGAGCCGGTGCTTGAAACGGACTATCAACTTCCCGACTACGATCCGATCGCTCCCACGTTGCAGCTCGAAGCGGAGTCGTTGATGTATGACTTGATGGCGCTCGCGCTGCAAACCGAATCGACACATGTGCTTTCGATGTTTGTCGGTGGTCTCGGCCAGGTTTTCACGATCGACGGCCGGACGTTGCAAGCCGGATACCACGCGCTTTCTCATCACGGAAACGACCCCGACACGATCGCCGACTTGGTGCGTGTCGAAACCGAGCACATGAAACGCTTTGACCGATTCTTGAGTCAGCTCAAATCCAAGACTGACGCGCACGGGCGACCGCTCCTGGAGAACACCATTGTTCTGCTCGGAACTGGGATGGGGGACGCCAGTCGTCACGCGAACTCTAATTTGCCAACCTTGGTCGCCGGGGGAGGCTTTCGTCACGGACAACACGTCGCGGTCGATCGTAAAGCGGACGGGGCGCCGCTCTTGGGTGACCTCTACATCACCTTGATGCAGCAGATGGGATTGGAGGCCGATCGGTTTTCCAACGCCTCGCAAAACCTCAATCACCTGTTCAGCTAGCGATGCTCGTTTCCACCCTCCATCGGCTCGCGTGTCTCACTCTTCTATCCGTCATCCAGATAGCTGCCAGTGCCGACGAACTCCCTCGACACCAGCGAGCGTTGCTCAACGAGCACTGCGTCGATTGCCACACCGGCGACGACGCCGAAGCTGAAGTCGCTCTCGATGATTTCGATGTCGATTGGTCCGACCAAGATTCGCTTGCGAAGTGGGAGCGCGTACTCAATGTTCTTCGGTCCGGCGAAATGCCACCGCCAGATGTTTCCGATCTCGCCGACAGGCCGCGCGGAAACATGGTCGCGTGGATTGAGAAGACTCTGTTAGCGAAGACCTCGATCGGCGGAACGCAACCGAGACGACTCAACCAGACCGAGTATCGCGCCGCGGTGCAATCGCTGTTCGGTTTGAAGAATTTCAAGCTTCCGCCCGGTTTTCCCATCGACCGCGAGTATCACGGTTTTGACAACCTCGGCGAAGGCTTGGTGCTGTCTCCTCCTTTGATGGAAGCGTACGCCGAATCGGCACGTCTGGTCGCCGACCAAATATTCCCGCCCGCACGAAAGGCTCCTGAATCCGTCAGGGCGAGTGCGGGAGCGGCGGACATGGTTATCAGTTATTCGTCTTCGAAAGTATTCGGCGACGTGATGCGGCTCGGAATGAAGTGCGACCCGATTAGCCGAAGTTGTACGTGGCCTGCACGGATCGAAACTGCCGCGTCCGGTGATTACACCGTGACCGTGTCGCTCTCTAGTTTCCGTCCCGACCCGGACCAAGGGCCGATGATCGCGAAGGTGTTCGCGCGCGACGTCGCGACGTCGGATAGCGTGAGCCATAAAACGCTTCGGCTGCTCAAAGAGATCGAGGTCACCTCCGAGTCGCCGCAGACATTTTCATTTGACGCGACGCTCTTTGAGGGCCAGACGGTCGTGCTGCACTGGGCCAATGCCGCACTGGACAGTGATCGCGCCGACAAGGAGGCCCTCACTCAGTTCTTTCGTGAAAAACAAAAGACGGAGCCTCGCTATCTTGCAGCCTGGCACGCGATGCAAAGTGGGGAAAGCGGGCAGGGGTTTCGCGGCGGGATTGGTTGGGAGCGTGTGAAGGCACAACTCGCCCGAGAGGGTTTGCCTGAGATTTCGTCCAGCGAACAAGACGACTTGCTCAAGAAAGTTCTTCGGAATCCAGTGCTGTACGCGGAAACGATCGTTTTCGATGTGTTTGAGAACGGGCCCGCGCTTCAAATCCACGGAGTGACTGTTGAAGGCCCACATCGTCTCGTTGAGGGGCCTCGTGAAAAAGAGGCTCAGAGACTGCAGCAGAGGCTCTTCGCGCAAGATGATTCACCGGAACAGACGATCCGTCGAATGCTGGATCAAGCGTTTCGTCGACCGGCCGACGAAGAGACGGTGCAAGCCTACCTGGGAATCTACGAAGAGCATCTCGCGGAGGGGCATGCCAGCGGCGAAGCGATGCATCTCGTTATCCGTAATGTACTGATTTCGCCACGGTTTCTTTATCGTTGCCTGCAGCCCGGTGCGCTTGACGATTATGACTTAGCGACACGGTTGTCGTTCTTCCTAACCGGTCGCCCGCCAGATACCAAGCTGCTTAGCAAAGTCGGGCAACTGTCAGATGCAACCGTCCTGCGCGCCCAAGCAGAGCGTTTGCTCCCCAAAAAGCCGACGGACCATTTGATCGTCGATTTCACGGAGCAGTGGCTCGACACGACACTCCTTTCGGACATCATGCCGGATCCGAAGTTCAAGTTTTCGGCAAAGGACGTTCGGACTGCCAAGACGGAGGTCGAATATCTGTTTCACGAGATGCTCAAAGCGAATCTTCCGATGACAGATTTCATCGATCCGGATTTCACGTTCACATCGACGCAGTTTGCAAAGAAGGTCTATGGCCTGAAGAAGGGCTTCGATGGCAAGAAGCAAAACACGACACACCGCGTTTCCCTGCCACGCGGTGGTCGACACGGTGGATTGCTTGGTTGCTCTGCAGTGCTCACCGCGACCGCTAACGGAGTCGACACACAACCGGTTCTGCGTGGCGTTTGGGTGCTGGAAAACATCTTGGGAACTCCGCCACCGCCGCCGCCAAACGCGGTGCCACCGATCACACCCGACACGACTGGAGCGAAGACGCCGCGCGACTTGCTTCAGCGACATACGTCGGAGGCCGCGTGCGCGGGCTGTCATCGCAAGATCGATCCCGTTGGTTTGGTCTTGGAGAATTTTGATCCTGTGGGCCGCTGGCGTGAGAACTGGCCTGACATCAATCAACCGGTTGATGCGGCATCGAGACTGCCCGACGGAACGGAGATCGAGGACATCATTGATTTCAAAGCGTGGCTCGTCGCAAACATCGACCAGTTCTCGAGTTGTCTTGCCGAGAAACTGATGACCTACGCGACGGGACGTGTCCCCAACTATTCCGAGCGTGATGAGATCGCAGCGATCGTTCAATCGAACCACGAAGCCGGCAATGGGTTCCGCGATCTCGTGCTCGCGTTGATCGCCAGCGAGACATTTCACACAAAGTAGACGCACTGCATGGATTTCGGACGCGTCGGCTATTCGCTCTTCATGGTGCTCGCGACGATCGTGGCCGGCTGGTTGTACCGGCGTGATGGAGCCGTGAGCACGTTGTCGTCACTCCAAAAAATCGGGATCGCAATCGGTGGTCTCATCGGCGCGACGTTCGCAGCAAAGCTTCCTTTTATCCTCACCAGTGATCCGTCTGCTGGGGTGATGCTCGCTTGGTTCGGCGACGGCAAGACGATCTTGTGGGGTTTGGCGGGCGGTTATCTCGGTGTAGAAGTCGCGAAGTGGTCGCTACATGTGACCGAGCGAACCGGCGATCATTTCGTGATTCCCGTCGCCGCCGCGATTGCGATCGGACGACTCGGTTGTCTGTGCCAAGGATGCTGCTATGGAATCGCGACGAACCAAGCCTGGGGGATGCGATCGATACCAGCTGATGGCGGCGAGTTGTTGCGGCATCCGGCACCGATTTACGAATTCGTGTTCCATGCCGGTTTTGCCTGGCTGGCGTGGAACGGAATTCGTCGATCCAAGCTAAAAAGCGGTTGGATGTTGGTTTACCTGATCAGCTACTGTGGCTTCCGGTTCGTGAGTGAGTGGTGGCGTGAAGAACGCGAGGTGTTCCTTCACTTGACCTTCTATCAATGCAGCGCGATCGTCTTCGGAAGCGTGTTCGCTATCCTGCTAGTGTCGCGTTCGACGATCCGTCCAGATGAACACGCGGCCGTTTAAAACGACCAGCTCAATCTGTCTGGAGCAACTGTTCGTCGAAGAACGCCACCAACGTCTCGGCCATCTTGGGACTGATGAAGGTGAAGAGGTGGCCTTGTCGTGGCACGACTGTGAGCGCAACCTCGGACTCTTCCTGTGCGGATCTCTCGAGGAACAGTCGGCTGCTATTGATCGAAACAAGCAAGTCGGCATCGCCATGAACGATATGAATCGGTGGGTCGTCTTTTGAGAGTTGGGCGAGCGGAGAAGCCGCTCGGTAGACTTCGGGTTTCTGTTTTCGGGTCCCGCCGAGAAAATAAACCATTGCCGTATTCATTGGTGGGTAACCTTCGAAATCGGTCGGTGGGGCACCGGCAAGGACGGCAACGATGTTCGGTAACTTGGACCACCGCGGATCGTCGCGTTCCCACTCGCTTGTGACTCGCAGTGATTCCCAGGGCTCATCCGCAACTGTGGCGACGAGTGAGACAAGGTGTCCGCCTGCGGAGTAGCCGTAGAGCCCGAGTCGCTTTGTGTCGAAACGATATTCTTCAGCGTGTTCTGCGATCCAAATCAATGCGTCCCGAACATCGTCGACTTGTCTTGGGAACTTGTGTTTTGGAGCGAGTCGATAGTTAATCGAGACGACGGCGATTCCTTTGGCAGCCAACCGAAACGCGTGGTTGCGCATCGTCCACTTGTCGCCGCTCATCCAAGCACCGCCATGGACCGCGAGAACGACTGGCGTTTTTCCGTTGTCTCCGTCGCGTCGAGGCAAATAGATGTCACATCGATCGGATCGATCTTGCCCGTCTCCATAAGTGACTTCTTTCTGAACCTCCACCGTGAAGGGCTTTTCGGCAATCGGCGAGTCCATCGCCTCAGTTGGGTTTTCGTCACCTGAGAGGCTGTTCGCGGGGCTGATCGCGAAAAACAGAGTCAGCCCGAAAATCGAATAGAACCGAACCAAAGCGTCTTTCATGCCATCAATTGCAAGGAGTCGGGGAAATGAAGGGCGGGGGGCAACTAGAATCCAGTTTGCGTTTCCGCTTTCAGCGGTGGAGCTGGGCACCAATTGAGATCGGGAACTCGTTTCGGATTGGCAAAATCGTCACGCACGTATAATAGGGACGAGTCGATCGTTGCGGTGTTTCTCCCCTCCCAGCCAAACGATTTGTGCACATTTAGCATGAACCACGAAACCGATCCTGAAGCCTCTGTTTCCCTCGATTCCATCCCCGAGGCTGTCGAAGCCATTCAACGGGGTGAGGTCGTGATCGTCGTTGACGCGGAGGACCGCGAAAACGAGGGTGACTTTATCTGCGCGGCGGAAAAAGCAACGCCGGAAACGGTCAACTTCATGCTCGGTGGTCGTGGCCAGTTGTGCGTTTCCATTTTGCCCGAAGTCGGCAAGCGATTGGATCTCACACCCGTGGTTTCCGACAACAACGCGCCGCTCCGCACCGCGTTTATGACTCCAATCGATATCGCGTCGGCACGCACCGGAATCACCGCGGCTGAACGCAGCGAAACGATTCAGCGGATTGCATCTCCCGACTGCAAGGGTGATGACTTTGTCCGCCCCGGGCACGTGTACCCGTTGATTGCCAAGAAGGGTGGTGTCCTTCGCCGAGCCGGACACACCGAAGCCGCTGTCGACCTTGCGCGGATGGCCGGTCTTCAGCCCGCCGGTGTTCTCTGTGAAATTTTGAACGACTCCGGCGATCGTGCCTCACGCGATCAGCTGATTCAGATTGCCAAGGAACACTCACTCAAGATCATCAGCATTGAGCAGTTGATCGCGCACCGGCGCGTCAGCGAAAAGTTAGTCAACCGCGCCGCACAGGCAAAGCTTCCGACCAAGTATGGCGACTTCGAAGTCATCATTTACTCGGTGGACTTTGAGGCTCAGGAACCGGTCGCGCTTATTTTCGGCGATGTCTCGGACAATTCGGGTCGAGAACTTCCACCATTGGTTCGGATGCACAGCAGTTGTTTCACGGGTGACTTGATCTCTTCGCTGCGATGCGATTGCGGCGATCAACTGCACATGGCGCTGCGGATGATCGCGGATGAGGGACGCGGCGCGGTGGTGTATCTTCCTCAGGAAGGTCGTGGCATCGGTCTCGCTGCAAAAATCAAAGCATACGCGCTTCAGGACCAAGGGCTCGATACCGTTGAAGCCAATCATGCCCTCGGATTCAAAGCTGACATGCGAGACTACGGCGTCGGATTGCAAATCCTGAAAGATCTGGGAATGAACGCCGTGCGACTGCTCACCAACAATCCGAAGAAACGTGAAGCGTTCAACCTCCGAGGATTTGATCTACAACTTGTCGACCAAGTTCCAATCGTGCCGCCTGTCAACGAGCACAACAAGCAATACCTGGAGACCAAACGCGAAAAAATGGGGCATGAACTCCCCAATCTGGAGTAGCGACCTACGGTTGGGACATGAACCCAACTCTCCTATCATTTCCGGGTCCGCTCCGCACATCCGTTCGAACCCTGCCCTCGATGCACCGCCTGCCCGAGAAACCCGATTGGCTCAACCGCGTGACCATCGTCGGATGTGGGCTACTCGGCGGTAGCGTCGGAATGTCACTTCGCCGGAGTGGAATTCACCTCTTCGGCTATGCGCGGAAGGACGAGACCTGTCATCGCGCGATGGACGCCAATGCCGTTGATGACGCGTCAACGGATCTTGAGCTCGCTTGCGAAGGAGCGGATGTGGTCGTTGTCGCTTCGCCTGTTGATCGCATCGCAGGGCTCGTCGGAAAAGTCAGCCAGTTTGTTCGCGAGAGTTGCTTGATCACGGATGTCGGCAGCACCAAGGGGTTGATCGTTCGGGAGGTCGGCGAACTCGGTTCGTCGGTTGCCGGTCGGTTCGTTGCCGCCCATCCTATCGCCGGTTCGGAGAAGACGGGTGTTGAGAACGCGACCGCGACGCTGTTGGATGACAAAGTCGTGATTTTGACTCCTGACGGTGAGACCGAAACGTCCAAACTCCGGCGAGCCCGTGAGTTTTGGCTCCAGACCGGCGCACGACTGATCGAAATGACGCCGGCTGATCACGATGAAAGGCTTGCCGAAGTCAGTCATGTTCCGCATCTCGTTTCCTCGCTGTTAGCGTCGTTGCTTTCCGAAGAGAGCAAGCCACTCATCGGTAGCGGATGGAGTGACATGACGCGAGTCGCATCGGGAGACCCCGAAATGTGGATGGCCATCTGCCAACACAACCGCGAAGCGATCCTTTCCCAACTGGATCGATTCGGCGAGCAACTGCGAGAACTCCGAACGCTCGTTTCGGAGACGGACGAAGCGCGGCTCATCGAGTGGTTGCAACTCGCCAAACAACGCAAAGACGCAACACGCTAAGACGTTTCATCACGGGGCATGGTGGCGGTTTGGCTTACCTTTTGCCGAATCGATCCCGCAACACCTGCCCCAACCGCTCGACCTGACCAAGCGAGTTGTAGGCCTGCATCGAAACCCGCAGAATCTGTCGGCCGCATGCTTCGAAGACCGGGACCTCGAATTGCTGGCTGCGTAAGTCTTTCCGCAGCTGCTCGGCCTCTTCAGCGTTGTCCAACGGTAGCGGTACGGCGGCCATGCTGCCGATCATCGACGATGGCGGTACGGAATCGATCGTGAGTGATTCGCACAGGATACGTCGAGCCGCCAGAGCATTTCGATGGTTGCTATCCATCAATCCCGCGAGTCCGCTGGGGTGCAGCGAATCTAGAAAATCCAGTGCGCTCGGCAGGGCTAGCAGCGGTGTCGGATCGTAGGTTCCGACCCAATCAAACTCAGCGCGAAACCGTGACGAGCCGGCTGGAATCTGATTCATCCCGTGGCTGATGACTGTCGGCCGAACTTCATATTGCCATTTCGAGTCCACAAACAAGAATCCTGAGGCCTTGGGACCACACCACCATTTGTGATGATTGCCGGTGTAGTAGTCAGCCCCGAGCGTTTCCAGGTCAACGTCAAGCATCCCGGGTGCGTGGGCGCCATCAACGAGCACACGGGCTCCGCTTGAATGTGCAAGGTCAATCAGTCTCTTGACCGGAAACACCAGTGCGGTTGGGCTCGTGACGTGGTCGATCACCAGTAAACGCGTTTTCGAATTGAGCGCGCTTTTGACACGCTCGAGAACCACTTCTTCGGTGACGCCATCGAAAGGGATTTCCGCAATTCGTACCTTCGCGTTTGATCGTCGGCACGCGTACTTAACCGCGTTGTTGCAAGCGTTGTAGCCGTGATTCGTGATGACGACTTCGTCATCGTCATTGAACGGAAAGGAATGCAAGACGGCGTTGACGCCGTCCGTTGCGTTTCTCACAAAAACAAGTGACTCTGCATCGACGCACAACAATTTCGCGATGCGTATGCGCACGGCCTCCAGTTTGGGCAGCAGGCTTCTCTCAGGCGCGAGGAACTCGATCGGGTCACTTTCGAGTTGATCGGCCAGTTCTCGCTGTCGCTGAAGTACCACCGTTGGTGTCGCGCCGAACGACCCATGATTAAGAAAGTCAATCTCGGGTGTGATTCGCCAGTGCTTTCGAATTTCCATTCAGTTACTCGCAGTTCCTTCAACCACCATGATGCCGTTCATGATTTTCCAGTGGCCGGGGAAGGTGCAAACGTAGGGATAGTTTCCCGATTGCGCGGGAGCTTTGAAATAGATCGTGAACTCGTCGCGAGGCGAGACGACATCGGTGTAGGCGAGGACGTCTTCGGTCTCGGGGACATAGTGCCTGAGCACTGCGTCGGGATCCGATATCGCTCGATCCGCCAATTCACCGACGCGTTCCATTGTCCCGGGACGGATAAGCGCCCAGTTGTGTGGCACGACGTCGACGTTCGCGAGCGTCAACGCGATCGGTTCACCCGCTTTGACGCGGACCAATCGATCGGCGTAAGACAGATTAGTCGCCGTCTCCAGTCGAACAGATCGAGCATTCTTGATCTTTTTGCGATGCGGATTCGGTACGCTGTTTGTCGCCATGTTCATGTCGGCCAGGATCGGATGCGGGCGAATGGTCTTTTTCGTCCGTCGCATGCCGGGCAACGCTTCGAAGGGAGGAGCCAGTTTATGGACGGTGACAAACAGGTCGTGCAACTCATCGGGGGCTGACTGGAGTCGCAAATGAAGTTGATTGACGGGCTGGAGTTCCGGAAGTTCGAGGAAGAGCGTCTTTCCATCCTCTAAAACATGGGCCGATTCGATTTGAACCACATCATGGCCACGCACGCCGATTTGACGTGTCGAGAATTCCGGGGAGCCGTAGGCGGAGGAGTAGCGGTAGTTCCACACTTGGGCAAAATGCGCTCGCGATGTCCCAGCCGTCTCTACATCAAGCGGTTCGGCAAACGAAATCGCGATGCCGTTTTCGTGCACGTGAAAGCCGGTCGGTAATTGGACGCGATCTCCGGTGTAGCGTACGCGCTCGAAACAGCCATCATCGGGAGTGTACGAACCCCAGCCTTGCATCCCGGTCACATAGAGTTGGCCGTCAACAGGATGAAATCGGCCGCGGTGCACACCGGATCGGAACTCACCCGGAAGCGGCACCACGGCTCCTTGGAGTTGGCCGTCAACTTTCTCGGACAGCAACAGAAAGTGCGTTCCTGTTCCGAACGAAAGATGGATCTGCTTTCCCTCGAGGGGTCCCCAGCGATCGCTTGAAACAAAGACTTGTCCACCGCTCGAGTTGTCCAGGCCGCGCGGCAGATAGGCCAGTGGGAGCGAAGGTATATCGCCGTTTCGGGGACCGCCGTATCCGAAGTGAGGGATGGTCTTTGAGTCGCCCGATGGTTCAATGGCACAGATCATCGAAGCCGGTGTCCACCCGCCCTCGGAGCACGGGACCGTCACCATACCACCGGCCGTTAGTCCGATGCCGTCGGGGTTTCGAAAGCCGGTGGCCAGCACCTCCGCACGCTCGCCATCGTTTGAGATGCGAACCAAGCCTTGATTGCCGGATGCGGTGTAGAAATTTCCCTCGACGTCGCGTTCCAGGCCGCAGATGTAGTCGTGACCGGCGGGCGAGGTCACGAAGGCATTTGAAAAACACTCATAAAAGTCGGCTTCTCCATCGTGATTGAGGTCGTGGAGACGGGTGATTTGGTCACGGCAAAGCACAAAGATTCCTTCTTCGTCGATGACCATGCCGAGAGGATGGTGCAGCCCCGAAGCGAATCGTCGCCATGTCGCATTTCTTGAAGGATGTCTAAATTCAGACACTCTCCAGACGTCGCCCTGCATCGTGCAAACCAACGCGGAGCCGTCGGGTAAGAACCCGTGACCGCCACAAAACAATAGCGCGTTCCAGGGGTTTTCAAACGGCAGTTCGATCCTGTCGACTGCGTAAGGTTTTGAATCGCCGAGTCGAATCTTCGTCGTGAGAATCTCCGGCCACTGAGCAGGCGCCGAGTTGATTTTGGTGTACATCGGATGCTCTTGCGCCGGTTTGACGATGCGCTTGAAACGGCCGTTCTCGATGGTGGGCCAATCAAGCCATGGGATTTCATCGATCTCATAAGAGAATGCCACATCCTTTCCGATTCGATAGTATCCCCGATAGCGAAACGGTTTCTTCGGTGGCGGATCCGTCGGTTGGTTGACGAATTCGCCGACCGGGGAAAGCCCTGCAAGAAAACCATGACGTTGAGATGAGAAACTCACGAATCCGCCTCTCCACACCGCTTCGTATCCCAGCGTCTCTGGGTTAAAGCATGCGGCCCATTTCCCGTTTTCGCCGAGGCGAACGCAAACGCCGCGGGGCACTTTCTTACCGCGATTTCGGAACACACCGCCGAGGACACTGCCCAGGCGAGTTCGGTTCCAGCGATCGTCGGCCCAGACCGTGTCGTTTTGGTTTCCCCAGTGTCCCAGATCACCGCCGTCGAGTCCGGGATACTCGGTAATCAAGAGCGGTCGGATCGTTTGACTTCGAAAGTAGTCCGCTTGCTTGGCATAGAAGTCGTAAACACGATCACGGTTCACGTGGTGTTCCCAGTTCGGCCAACGCTCAGGTTGCAGTGGTTTGCGGTCGTATGCAAAATCCGCGGGCCCATGGGCGTGAGTGCTCGCGTGCTCGAGAAGGGCATTCATCGTTTCCGATGGAACGCCACTCTCGGTTCCTAGCGACGTCATGAAACGGACGAGATCACCGACCTCTTCCGCTGTCATTGTTCCCACGAGATTTTCGGGCATCAACGTACCGCCCTCCCGCCGCGACTCGATGTCGTCGATTGCGAGGGAGATTTCCTTGTTCGTCGACGGGTCACGCAATACCAGATTGGCTGCATCTTCACGAACGACATAGCCTTGATGAACACCGCCATCGATGTCGAGTACATGCTGCACTTGATACTCGGGTTTGACTGATCGCCGCGGCCAGAGCAGCGACTCCACCAGTTCGGATGGCGTTCGTTGACGGCCGATGGTGGTCAGCTCCGGACCCACCGTTCCACCGTGTTCGCCGACCCGGTGACAACCCAGACAGGCTGTTTTCGCGTCAGCAAACCTTGCGAGTCCGCGGTGCGCGTCGCCTTCACGCTGGGCAACCGCAACAAGGCTCGCGACAGCCTCCGTTGAATACTCCGGTGTCCTGAAGGCCGAAGAGATCGATTGATCGTCGCGATTCCACAACACAACCGTCGACGCCTCGCGAATCGGGGCTTCGAGATTCGTGCCAATCTCCTGAACCCCCTTGGAAATGCGAACCCAGTCCACCGACCCCCTGCAGCCGATGGAGCCCTCGACCAGTCCACCAATCGCGAGTTTGCCCGGAACGGGAGTGTGGCCAAGAGAATCCACTTTCTGGTCGGCGACCGACTTTCCGTCAACAAATAGCCTGATCCGATTTGCTTCATAGATCATGGCGAACACGTGGGGACGACCGTCACAAACATTGAAGCGCGACGTGACGTGATCGGGGCGGCAGCCCGGCAAGTATGCCGTCAGCGTTCCCGAGCCGTTCATCGAAAACAACTCCCAATGCTCACCCGATCGCTTTGCATCGCTCGCGACCAAAATGTTGTATCCGTTCGCATCCGGGAGAGTTGCGCGGCACTCCACTGTGATCGGCGGCTCACGCACAGCTTTCGACGACGGGAGCAGTGTTCGCGGAGTCAGTCGTGCGAGTGGTTCTGTTTTCTCAGGAGAATAGGTTCTCAGCTTCGGTTTTGGTCCCGCCGGTTTCCCATCGAGTTGCGGAAGCATCCAATGCAATCCATCGAGATTGTCTTGCAACCGTTGCTCGACATCGTCTTGAGTATGCCCGATGATTCCGACGGGGCCTTCGTAGCCAGATTGGTTGATCATCTTTAGCAACTTGACGTCGAATTCCCCCTCACCAAGTGGCAAGATCTTTTTACCCCTCTTGTCGCCGTCACGGGTCATTCCGTTCAAGTTCAGGCACAGCAGGTAGGGCTTGATCCGCTTCAGCGACGTTTCAAAGTCATCGATGTGACCGTGGCCGTGATGAAGGTTGTAGACGATGCCGATGTGCTCCGCGTCATGTTCTTTGCGCAGGTACTCGCACACCGCGATCATGTTTTCGGGTTCGCCTCCCCAGCCGCCATGGTTGTAGAGTCCCAGCTTGCTGCCGAGTTCTCGCGTGGTTTCCACGAGCGGAAGCAACTGTTTCGCGGCGAGACGAACTCGATCCTGTTGCGTCTCTGCTTTCGGCGAAGGGAGCGTCTTCCAGATTTGAGGGCGTAACCCGTACTTCTTGAAAAGCTGCAATGCTTGGTCGTGAACGTCCCAGAAGGCGAAATACTCGATTCCATTTCGTTTGTACTGAAGGATCTCCTCCTCGAACGTCGCGACGTGCTTTTGTCTCCAGTCATAAGCGACTCGTCGCAGCCCCAGACGTCGCACCATTTCGGCTCGCTCGGCCGGCCTGCGGTCTTCGGAATCGAATGGAACAATGCACCACGCGACGAGATTCTCGTCTCGCAAGTTGTCGGGTGTTTGGGCCTTGCTGGTGTTCGCATAGCAAATGAGGAGTACCAGCACAGAAAGGGCGTGTTTGCACATGTCGGATCATCGGGTTTCCGGAGCGAAGACGCAGCCCGTTTGCTCACGTGCTGTGGGCGTTACCATAGTCGAACTGAGTTATGTCGACACCAAGGCCAACGGAGCAACCGATGGATCGAAAGCTCGCGCTTTCAGGGATCATTCCGCCGATCGTCACACCGCTGAAAGCTCGTGATGAGCTGGATATCGATGGGCTCGGGCGACTGGTCGAGCACGTGATTGCCGGAGGGGTCGCTGGCGTGTTTGTGCTTGGAACGACCGGCGAAGCACCGAGTCTGAGTTACCGCTTGCGTCGTGAAATGATTCAGCGCTGCGTCGCGCTGGTGGCGGGGCGAGTCCCAGTCTTGGTCGGCGTGACGGATACCGCTTTCGTGGAATCGGTTGAAATTGCGAAGTATGCGGCCGAATGTGGAGCGGATGCTGCCGTTCTAACCACGCCGTATTACTTTCCCGCAGGCCAAACGGAATTGAACGCCTACGTCAGGAACCTCGCGCCTCGGATTCCGCTGCCGCTCATCCTGTACAACATGCCGGGGATGACCAAGGTCTGGTTCGAGATCGAAACGCTGCGTTCGCTTTCGGACATCGAAAGCATTATCGGTGTGAAAGATAGCGGCGGCGACCTCGACTATTTTCGACGCGTTTGCGAGTTGAAAACAATCCGACCCGACTGGTCCGTGCTCATCGGTCCTGAAGCGAAGCTACGAGAAGCGCATGCGGCGGGCGGCGACGGCGGAGTTTCGGGTGGCGCGAACGTGATGCCCTCGGTGTTTGTGAGACACCAATCGGCACTGATGGCCGACGATGCAATCGCGGTCGAGGAGACTTACCGAACGATCGCCGAGTTTCAAGAGATTTATGAGATCGGTAAATACGCTTCCCGACACATCAAATCGACCAAGTCGGCATTGTCGTTGATCGGTATCTGCGAAGACTTGCCGGCCGATCCGTTCAATCGGTTTCTCGCGCCCGAACGTGAGAAAGTCGCCCAGATTTTGCAATCGATCGGGTTGTTGGCGGGCCCGTAGTAGTCCCGCGGTCATTCGCGTTTGCTACGCTACGGCGTCACGAATGCACCTCGACACGTCGATTCAAATGATGTTTCGTCCGATTTTCTTATTCGTCTTCTGGGGGATCGCGGCAACGCTGCAGGCCGATTCATTGAACGTCTTGTTCATCGCCGCGGACGACTTGCGATGTGATCTGGGTTGTTACGGGCACCCGATCGTCAAGACACCGCATCTCGATCGCCTCGCGGCACGTGGAACGCTTTTTCAACGTGCCTATTGTGCGCAAGCGGTTTGCAACCCGTCCCGAAGCAGTTTGCTCACGGGGCGTCGGCCCAACACATTGCAGCAATACAATCTCGCAAAGCATTTTCGTGAAGAGCTACCCGATGTGGTGACGCTGCCGCAGCACTTCATGCAGCACGGCTATTTCACGCAAAACATCGGTAAGATCTTTCACAACTGGCAGACCAAGGTGAAAGGCGATCCGGTTTCATGGTCGATCCCGGAAGTGATGCACTACGCACGTCACGGAGATGATCTGGCACAGGTGGAGGGAGAGGTTCCGCCAAATCAAACCGCCGCGATTCGTTGCGAGTGTCGGGACGTTGCGGACGAGGCGTATTTCGACGGACGCATCGCCAAGTTCGCCGTCGAAGCGCTCGGGCAATGTGCGACCCGCTCGAAGCCATTCTTTCTTGCCGTTGGATTTTGGAAACCGCATCTGCCGTTCAATGCGCCCAAGCGGTATTGGGATCTCTATGGTTCCGAGGAGATCCCGCGACCGGCGTTCCCCGATTGGCCCAACGGTGCACCGAGAATAGCGTGGCACGACAGCCGCGAGCTTCTTCGCGCTTCCAAAGGGAAAGTGCTCGAGGATGCGGAAGCCCAGGAAATTCGCCGAGGTTATCTTTCGGCTATCAGCTACCTGGATGCGCAAGTCGGGCGTGTTCTCGCCGAACTTGACCGGCTCAAACTGACTGATTCGACGGTGATTGTTTTTTGGTCGGATCACGGTTTTCATCTCGGCGATCACACACTTTGGGCCAAGACATCCAACTTTGAACTCGATGCGCGGGTTCCTCTTTTGATCGTTCCTCCGAAGCCGTTGAGCGATCGGTCTCCGGCAAAAACCGATGCCATCGTTGAACTGTTGGATCTCTACCCGACGCTTGCCGATCTGTGTGGGCTACCGCGACCAGATGGTGTGGAAGGTGTCAGTCTGCGACCTCTTCTCGATGGCACGGTTCAACAAATCAAACCCGCCGCTCTCACACAGCATCCACGCCCCGCATACTTCAAAGAAGCGGATCCAATGCGGGTGATGGGACATAGCATTCGCACGCCAAAATTCCGCTACACCGAGTGGAGCCAAGTGACGGATGGTGAACTGGTCGGAGCGGAACTCTACGACCACAGCGTCGATCAGGCTGAATCGGTCAATCAGGTCGATGAACCAAGGTACGCAGCAGAGCTTCCGAGGCTCCGTCGCTTGCTGCGTGATTTGGTCGCCGAAGGGGTCCGAAAACCGTGATTGCAAAGACGTTTTTTGCAGCGACGGACTGGCTGGTTCTCGTCCTCTATTTTCTCGTGATCGTTGCGGTCGGCTACTTCTTTTGGAAGCGAAACAGAACTGCAGAGGACTTCACCGCGGGTGGCCGGTCACTGCCTGGTTGGTTGTGCGGGATGTCGATCTTTGCGACCTACCTGAGCAGCATTAGTTATTTCGCTTTGCCCGGTAAAGCATTCGTCGGCAATTGGAACGCGTTTGTGTTTTCATTGGCCATCCCACCGGCAGCCTGGATTGCAGTGCGCTACTACCTCCCGATGTACCGGCAATCCAACGAAGTCTCGGCGTACTCTCTTCTGGAAACGCGATTCGGATTGTGGGCGAGACTCTTCGCGAGCCTGTTCTATCTTCTCTTTCACATCGCACGGGTGGGTGTAATCCTGTACCTGATGGGTTTGCCGATGGCGATCTTGTTCGGATGGGATATCCGTTGGGTGATCTTGATCACAGGAATCATCGTGACGGCTTACGCTTTCTTCGGTGGTGTGGTCGCCGTGATTTGGGCGGATGCGATTCAAGCCTTCATTCTGCTCGGAGGCGCGTTGCTCGCGCTTGTGATCCTCTTAGGAGGCATGTCTGGGGGAGCGGGGCAGGTCATTTCCATGGCGACCGAGAATCACAAGTTTTCGCTTGGTGGCATCGATCCCCGGATTGTTTCCCAACCGACGGTCTGGGTGGTGCTCGGCTACAGCCTGTTTGAGAATCTGAAGAATTTCGGGATCGACCAAAGCTATGTCCAGCGATACATCGCGTCCAAGAGTGACCGCGAAGCGGCCAAAAGTATCTGGTTGGGAGCGTTGCTTTATGTGCCGGTGAGCGCTGTGTTTTTGTTTATTGGAACCGCATTGTTCGCCTACTACGAGACAAATCCGACATCGCTGGACGGCGTTCGACGCGTGGTCGCGGAGCAAAAACTGATGCAACTCGGCGTAGCGATCGATTCGGCAGACTATCAAACGCGCCTTCGCGAAACGGAGTTATCGCTTGAGTCAAAAGAGATTGGTGACCGCGTCTTTCCGCATTTCATCGCTTCCAGGTTGCCGGCGGGAATTCGAGGGCTGCTGATCGCGGCGGTGTTCGCAGCTGCGATGAGCACCGTTTCGACGTCGCTTAATTCCTCGGCGACCCTGATTCTGAGCGACTTCTATCAGCGGTTGTTCAATCCGGAACCGACAACCGCACAAAGCATGCGCGTGCTACGAGTGGCGACATCGGTCTGGGGTGTGCTGGGGACGCTGACAGCGATCATCCTGGCACAAGTCGCCAGCACGGCGCTTGACACTTGGTGGACCATTTCGGGCGTCTTGGGTGCATCGATCATCGGCTTGTTTTTGATGGGGGTGACCACCAAAGCATCCAGCCGGATCGCGATCGTATGCTTGGCGATCGGCGGGCTGTTGATCACATGGATGACGCTTTCGTCGTCCGATTTTTGGCCCGCTGGACTTGCCGCGTTTGCCAGTCCCATGCACCCCTACCTGATCATTGTGATCGGGCCAAGTCTGATGGTGTTGCTGGCTGGGGTGATGTCATCAGTCCGTGCGAAATCACTCGCTTGACGCTTCAGGCTCGCCGGCCTCAGCGAGAAACGATCGAACCTCATCGGTTTGAGAGAGACGGTCAATCTCATCATTGTGTTTTGCCTTGCGGATCGGAACACTTGTTTGGGTGACTGTGATCGTGTCGCCATCGGTGGCGACCAGAAAGACTCTTCCATCGGTAAACGAATATGCGGTGCCGTCGATCGTGATACCGTCTCCGTCGCCCTCGTAATCGATGGCTTTTCCCTCGGGGCGTGTGATCGAACCCGTCCAGCTCGAACCGGCGGATGCAACGCTGCCGGATGTGTCTACGTCGGTGAAGACAACAAAGGCAAGGTTATCCGGCGCATCGGCACCATAGACGGCTTGAAGACTGGTTTTGTTTGCGTTGACACTACGCATGCCCCCACCCTTGTAAACCATTTTCCCGCATCCGACTTGAGCCGCCAGTGTGACTGCGATCAAGAGTCCAAGTGTCTGCCAACGCGATGAGCTGGTGAGTCGGCTTCGTGTCATTAAAGTTTCTCGGATGGGTTTCGAAATGAAAGGCTTGAGTCTAACCTCGTACTTCGCCGCGACGCACCCAATCTTGGCAGTGATGATTTGTTTTCATTTCGTCGGGAAATTGATGGTTGGATAGCGCCCCGACTTGATCTCGGTCACGCCTTCTGCGGCGGTGCGAATACGAACAAGCAAGAATCCCGATCGGAGCAGGTAGCCATCGCGTGAAGAGTGATTCATTCCTGGAAATATCCCAACTCAGCTATTCCTACGGAGATCGCAAGGCCGTTTGCGATGTCTCGCTACGGATCAAAGCGGGGACCGTCTTCGGTTTGCTCGGTCCAAATGGGGCTGGAAAATCGACGCTTATTTCCTGTCTCTCCGGATTGCGTAGAGACTACAGCGGGGAATTCAAAATTCTCGGAGAGCCGTTTTGGCCGTCGGATTCCGACAAAGACCGATTGACTATCGGTGTCGTGCCTCAAGAGCTTGCGTTATACGACAAGCTCTCGGCGGAGGAGAATTTGCGGCTCTTTGGACGGCTGTATGGTTTGCGTGGTAAAGACTTGGCGGATCGTCTGGAGCACCAGCTCGACGTTGCGGGTCTTGCAGATCGACGGCGAGATCCTGTCAGTTCTTTCAGTGGCGGCATGAAACGGCGACTCAATCTCGCCGCAGGTTTGATACACCAACCGCCGTTTGTGCTTCTCGATGAGCCCACAGTCGGGGTCGATCCGCAGAGTCGATCCCATCTCTTCGATTGTCTCGAACAACTAAGGTCGGATGGAAAGACATTGCTCTACACAACGCATTACATGGAAGAAGCCGAGCGATTGTGTGACGAAATCGCGATCATGAATGAGGGCAGTATTCTTGCGATCGGCAGTGCCGATCAACTCAGAAACGAAATCGGTGACGAGGAAGCGAGCTTAGAGACGGTCTTCCTGACGTTGACCGGAAGGAGTCTGCGAGACTGATGGCCAAATCAAAGATGAGCAAAACGCTGTCGGATGGCTGGGACTTAGCGGCGAAGGATCTACGCACGTACTTTCGCGATCGCGCCGGTCTTGCCTTGGGATTCTTGATGCCGATCGCATTGGTCACCGTCTTTGGTGTCGTGATGGCCTACGCGTTTGGTGGGTCGAGCGGCACGCCCAAGATTAGCATGATGTTGGTGGACCTGGATCAAACACCCGCTTCTCAACGCCTCGTCGACGGACTGGCAAAGAGCGACATGCTTCGTGTGAGAAACGTTACCGGCCGTGACGGGGACGTTAAAGACTACGCCCGAAACAAGATCTCCGATGGTGACGCGCACCATGCACTCGTGATCGAGTCCGGGTATGGTCAAGCCCTCGACGATGGTCAGGTTCCTACGCTGACGCTGTTGCGAGACCCCGGGCGAACGATGGAGCAGCAGATCATCCAGTTTGCGTTGATGCAGGAGATGATATCGCTCGGTGATTCGGATTTGATATTCGCCTCGTTGGGAAAAGTCTTTCAAGATAACGGCCTCGACCCCGAGCAGTGGAATGGCTTGAGGGAACGGTTTCGGGAGACTGGCGTCGTGATCCAGGATTGGATTGACGACGGTTCGTTGTCGTTCAACGATGACACGGACGACGCCCCGCCCGGTGACGCGGGCACAGAAGATCGAGCGAATGAATCCGACTCGGACCCTGAAATGCCGAGTGCCGCCGAGGACGACACCACTGCGGACCCCATGGCGATGATGGCCGATCTACTGCCGATCGAGACCGAGGACATCCGTCCGCCGGACCGCGCAGCACAGGTGACCTATCAGCAAGCGCAAAGCGTGAGTGGAATCAGCGTGATGATGTTGCTGTTTGGGCTTGTCGGCGCCGGAAGTGTGCTTCTTCACGAGCGAGAAGAAGGTACGCTCTCACGTTTGATGTCCCTTCCGATACGTCGGGAGAGCATTCTCGTGGGCAAGTTCTTCTATGTGGCCGTCGTGGGCATGATCCAGATGGCCGTTCTGATGGTGTATGGCGAGCTCTTTTTTCGCGTCGGCTTATTCCAGTCACCGATCACGATGGTTGTGATTGTGCTGACCTGGGTCGCCGTCGGTGCCTCGTTTGCGATGCTGCTGGCAACGGCATGCAAGAGCAGCAAGCAAGCAGACGGACTGTCTTCGATTTTGATTTTGGTGATGTCCGCGCTCGGCGGTTGTTGGTTCCCGGTTCAATTGATGAACTTTCCCGGCTGGCTCGATGCGATTACCAAGACCATGCCGACCTATTGGGCCATGTCTTGCTTTCAGGGCATGCTCTGGAACAAGCTCACCATCAGCGATCCCAAAATTCTGACCGGCCTTGGAATCCAATGGGGCTATGTAATTGTGATGGGAATGCTCGCGACGTACCTCTATGGTCGGAACTACTGTCGCGATCAAGCCAGCTAGTCTTCCTTGCGACCTCCCGGGCGCGGTGGAGCTTAGTCGGTGTGGCACAGGCGTTTGGTGTAGACTCCTGCGCAGTTGCACCGCCGACTTGCTTCTGCACGGCGACCCGTATCGACTCGACGGTTTCGAGCGTTGGATCGTTTTGAGGCGGTTCCGTCCGATTGGACAGAACCATCGATGGTGATTGTGCTCTCCCGCCTGCCTCCCTCCTTCCTTCCGGCCAATCAGGTGACATCACATGAGAGGTGTGATTTTACTCGTCGCTTCTGTCATGATCGCTCCGATGCTCGCGGCGCAGGAATCATGGAAACTTCAGCCGCTTCGCTACAACCACCCGGGACTTGAAGTGGATTTGGGAGTGGGGCTATGGGCTTGGCCCATGCCGATGGACTACGACGGCGATGGCGATCTCGATCTGTTGGTCGGCTGTCCTGACAAACCCAGTAATGGCGTGTACCTGTTCGAGAATCCGAGTCAGGATGCCTCGATCAAGATGCCGGTGTTCAAACCAGGTGTGCGTTTGGGAAAGGCGTACCACAACATGCAGGTCAGCTTCGTGGACGGAAAGCCGCGCATCTTGCGACCCGGATTTGAATACCGTCGGGGCGTTGATGGCATGATTGACTTTGAGAGGCCGTCCAATATTTACCCGCAGTCGAACATCCACGGGAATCGAGTTCGCGGCAACATGTGGCGCTACGTCGACTTTGACGGCGACGGGGATCAGGATATTGCGGTCGGCGTCGGTGATTGGACGGACTATGGATGGGATCACGCTTACGACTCAAGTGGTCGATGGCGGAACGGACCTCTCCACGGCCACGTTTATCTCATCATGAACGATGGGTCCGATCCGTCCCCGAAATACGCTGCTTCGCCGAGCCGATTGCGAGCAGGCGGTCGTGAGATCGATGTGTTCGGATGGCCTTCGCCTAACTTTGCAGACTTCGATGGTGACGGGGACCTGGATCTACTTTGCGGTGAATTCCTGGACGGATTTACTTATTTCGAGAACACGGGCTCTCGCACAGCACCGGTCTACGCGCCGGGACAAAAAGTAACTGACGCCACAGGGCAGCCGCTGGTGATGCACGTGCAAATGGTGACGCCGACGGCAATCGATTGGGACGCGGATGGTGATTTGGATTTGATCGTCGGAGACGAAGATGGTCGAGTCGCGTTCGTTGAGAACACTGGACGGCTTCACGATCGACGGCCAGTGTTCGAGAAACCGGAGTTTTTCCAACAGCAGGCCGACACGCTCAAGTTCGGGGCACTCGCGACTCCGTTCGCCTACGACTGGGACGGCGATGGTGATGAAGACATTCTCTGTGGCAATACTGCCGGGAACATCGGCTACTTCGAAAACCTCGGTGACGGTGACAACGGGCTTCCTAAGTGGTCCGCGCCGTCGCTCATCAACGTTCAAAGCGACGGCGGGAGTATTCATCCGTTTCGCGTGCTTGCAGGACCGACGGGATCGATTCAAGGTCCCTGCGAGCCGAAGTGGGGATACACCACACTCTCGGTCAACGATTTGGACAGCGATGGAGACCCGGATATTGTCTACAACTCAATCCTTGCCGAAGTCCGTTGGCTCCGAAACGACGAGGGCGTTCTGACTGACGCTGTCTTGCCACGTTCTGGTGTTGAGGCACCGCCACGTTGGTACTGGTGGCAGTCGAAGTCGCCGGGAGCTCTTTCCCAGTGGCGGACAACACCGATCGCAACCGACTTTGACGGTGACTCGAAAATCGACCTCGTCTTGTTGGATCAAGAGGGTTTTCTCACGCTGCGATCCAACCTTGGTCCGGCCCAGAGGGTCTTTATCGATGAGTCCGAGCAACTTCTTCAACTCAACCCGAAGTCATGCGGTGCGTCAGGGCGGGTGAAACTTGCGGTGGTTGATTGGGACAGTGATGGACGTTTGGATGTGTTGGTCAATTCGGAGAATGCGACGTGGTACCGCAACTGCGAAACGCGAGGTGGACGCTACGTGCTGAAGCGGGTTGGGAATTTGGCCAAACGCAACGTGGCAGGGCACACCTCCAGCCCAGCTGTCTGCGATTTTGACGGCGATGGACAACCCGATCTTTTGATCGGTGCCGAGAATGGACGCCTCTACCACGTTTCCCATCAAGACTGCGTGACGTTTGATGCAGCAGCCCTGACCGCCGAGAAAGAGTCAACGCTTTCACCCGAACTGCCTGGGCTGGTGAAATCCGAATTCATTTATACCAAACCACCTACAAAGGAGTGTCACGCATCGACGCTCTGCCAGACCAGTCGTGGTTTGGTGTCCGCGTGGTTCGGTGGGACCAAAGAAGGTAGGAATGACGTCGGAATTTGGACGAGCTACCACGACGGTAATCGTTGGTCTTCACCCAAGCAGGTCGCCACCGGAGTGCAGCACGACGGTTTGCGATATCCGTGCTGGAATCCGGTCTTGTATCAACCACCAGGTGATGCCCCGACGTTACTGTTCTTTAAAGTCGGCCCGAATCCTCGCGAGTGGTGGGGTGAAATGATGGTCAGCTATGACCGCGGCCGCACGTTTCGCGATCGTAGACGCTTGCCCGAAGGCATTGATGGGCCCGTTCGTTGCAAACCGATCCTGTTGGGTAACGGTACTTTGCTCTGCGGATCGTCCACCGAATACGACGGATGGCGGGTTCATTTCGAGCGAACGACACTCACTAACGGAGTTCCAACTGGTGTATGGAGTCGCATCGGTCCGATTAATGACGCTTCCACCTTCAATGCGATCCAGCCAACACTCTTACAGCACAAGGATGGTCGACTGACGGCGCTCTGCCGCACAAAAGAAAAGGTCATCGCCACGACGACATCGGTTGACGATGGTAGAACATGGTCGCCATTGCAGCCGACGGACTTGCCGAATCCCAACTCGGGAATCGAGGTTGTCTCTCTTCGTGATGGACGACATCTGTTGATCTATAACCACATCGCTTCAGGCGACAGCGGTTGGGGTCGCCGTGGACTCCTGAATTTGGCGGTTTCGGATGAGGGGGAAACGTGGCGCTCAGTCGGAGTGTTGGAGCGGGAGAAGAATGCGGAGTTCAGCTACCCCACGATCATTCAAACCGACGATGGGTTGGTCCATGCGACCTACACCTGGAAGCGCCAAAGGGTCAAGCACGTGGTCATCGACCCCAACAAGCTCAAGATTGTCGGTCCACCTGGAAGTTGATCCTACGCAAAAACCCAACGTCCAACAGTGCCGTCATCCAGGTCGACGTAGTACAGGTTGCCGTCGGGTCCTTGCAGGATTTGCACCACGACCCGCGCTCCCGTCGTAAACGTTTGCACGTCAGCGACATTGCCGTCGGCATCGAACGAGATGTTGCGAACGATGCCTTGGCCAAGGTCGTTAAAGAAGAGGTCGCCCTGGTATTCGGCCGGGTACGTTGATCCGGTGTAGATGTCGCCGAGCACGATCGCGTTGATTCCGTCCGCACTATGACTGAGCGCGAAAAGCGAGGCGTCGACGCTCGTCGACGCATAAAAGTCGTCGGCTTCAGGCAAGTCGCGATACCCATTTGTTTCGAGACTGGTACCGCTTCCTCCCTCATAGAAAGGCCATCCAAAGTTTGCACCAGGGCCGGCCGCGTTGATTTCTTCCCAGCGGGTCCAGCCGACATCGCCGACATAAACCTGTCCGCTTATCGGATCAATTGTCATTCGGAAGGGATTGCGAAGACCGAGTTGATAGACCTTGGACCGGTTGGCGTCGGCGTCGCCATTGTAGAACGGATTGTCGGCGAGCCCCTCGCCAGTCAATGGATCGATTCGCAGGACCTTTCCGGACAGGTTGTCGATGTCTTGAACACGTACCGTGCGAGGATCCACGCGATTGTACGAGGTGCCATCGCCGATCGAAACGTAAAGTGCTCCGTCGGGGCCGAACTCGACGGCACCCACCGTGTGCGACTCACTATCGGTTGCGATAAAGTCCTGGACGTTGGTTCCGTCGGGATTGATTCCCGCCGGCGGTTCCTCAAAGTTCGTGGTGCTGTTGACGAATGCGTTGAAGTTGTCCCAGGTACTGTTGCTCCCAAGTAAGACGACTTCGCTGCCCGCGACCGCAGTCGTGTAGTCCGTCGTCGCGTCAGCCGTCACGCGGATCAGGCGTCCAGCGCGGTTTCCATTTTTGTCGGGCCCGGCCAGCGGGTCGTTTTGATTTTGGAAAACCTCGGGCGGATCATAGGTGAACAGCAGGTAGACGTAGGGATTGTTTTCAAAATCGGGGTGCACAGCGAGATCTAACAAGCCCCTGTCGCGGGTTCCATTGACAATGTCTTGGATGTCGATGAATGTTGAAACACTACCGTTGCGGGCAACTTTGACGATGCCGCGTTGCTCGGAGATATAGGTGTTCTGTCCGTCGGGACTAAAATCGATCGAGGTCGGCCGGACCAATTCGGTATAAAGATCTTGCCCGACGAGGTTTCCACCCACCGGTGGATCGGTCGGTTCGGCCGCGTAGAGTTGGCTCTGCGGTACGACTTCGAGCGTCTGACTGTCGCTGCTCCAAGAGAGCTGGGCCACGGCTAGGCCGCCATTTTCGTAGTACTCCATCCGGATGTCGTACAACTGACCGGCATTGAGAGCGATCGTTCCGGTGTTTGTTGTCGCTGGTTGGTCAATCCATTGATCGATGATGAGCTGGTCATCAATCCACAGACGGACACCATCATCGGAGACGGTTTGGAACGTGTAGGTTTCGCTGTAGAGCGGTTCGATTTTGCCAGTCCAACGAACCGAGAATGTATTGGCTTCCATCCCCGCGAGAGGTGCATTCGTTCCCCAATCAAAGTCGACTGTTGAGTCGATTCGTGTCGGAAACCGATTCGTGAAATCGATGTTGTCGAAATACTCGGCTAAAAGCCCATCGCCTGATGCTGAAATCGAATCGTCATCGGCGATCGTGACGGTGGCCGTGCGAGGAACGAGCAATCCCGCACCGCCTGCGACGGCGTCAATCGCGAACGAAAACTGCTCATCGCCTTCAACGAGGCTATCGCCTAGGATCGGAATCGAAATCGTTTGCGAGGTTTGACCGGGAGCAAAAACGGCCGTGCCCGACACGGCGGTGTAATCCTCGTCCGCAGTCGCGGAGAGATTGATCGAGTTGTATTCCACGGTGACGGTGCTGTCGCTTCCGTTGTCGCGAAGAATCGTGATCTCCACCGAGGCGTCGTTTTCGCTCACATTAAAGATGCTGGACTCGAGTCGAAGATCACCAAATTGTGGCTGGCCCGCAAGAAACTGAAGGTAGCCATTGGCGTGAAGCGTCTCGGACTGCTTGTATCCGGGCGTTAATCCGTCGAGTGCTCGCCACGTTCCCGTTGAGAACGTGGTGATCTCCTCCGTCTCGTAAATCGCTGTATCAAGCGCGAGGTAATCAACATTCAGATTCAGATCCACGCCGTTGTCGGGATCGTAGACATCATTCACGAACTCAAGACGCACTTGGTCTGCGGTGACGGGCGCCGCAGCAGTGAAGCGATAGTTTTCGAATTCGGTGGAGACCGTGAACGTACTCACGACCGTCTCATCAATGAGAAGGTTGAATTGCTCACCCCCTTGGTCACCGCTGGCGCGGACTTCGATCAATGTTCCGCTGTTGCCCGCGAACTCAAAGTAGCCGTCGGTGTGGAGAGTCTCGGAAAGTCGGAATCCGGGAACGATGCCATCCGCTTCCAGCCATGTCCCCGTCGAAAACGTTGTGGGGGCTTCTGTCTCAAAGGTCACTCCATCGATCCGTATGAAGTCGACAATCAAGTTGCGGTCAATTCCCAAGTCGGGATCGTATTCGTCGCCGAAGAATTCAATCCGAACTTGGTCCGCGACAAGACCGCCTGATTGCGTGTAGACGAAGGTTTGATCTTCCACTGTGGTTGTGAATGTCTCCACCGCCACCTCGTCGATCAAAAGCCGGAATTGCTCACCGCCTTCGTTACCACGAGCGCGGATTTCGATCGTGCTCTCAAGTGGGATTTCGATGAGTCCGGCCAAGCGTGTCGATCCACCGTTGTCGTCCCATTGGAGCTCGATGCCTGAATTCATCATTGCGTAGTCTTGGCCACCGAGATCATTCGGTTCGGAGTCTCTCCAGTTCGTGTACGTGACCGGATCTCCGTTGGCCCAAACGAACTCACCTTCAATTGCGGCATCGTTCAGTCCGATCCAAAACGTCTGTGACGTTCCAAACGCTGATTGCAAGAAACTTTCTTCGTCGGCGTCGTTGATCGAAACGAGGTTGCCTCCGATGGCGATCGCCTCTGCTTGGGCTTCCTCCCAGCTCAAATTCGCGGACGAAAGGATGTAGTCACTTCCGTTGTAAACCACGAGAACGTGGCCGTAGTCTCGGCGTGCGGATTCATGGAATGCCAAACCAGATTCGATTGCGCCAACTTGAAACTCCAAGTCCCAATTGCCGCCGCGCGAAGAATTTCCGGTTCGGTCGATAGACGCGGCAACATCGGAACCCGTTAGTTCTGCGATCTCGCGAAGCAAGCTGCGACCGACATCACCCCGCGCCAAATCGCAGGCGTAAAAAAGGATGTCGGCATCGTCTGCGAGCGCTTCGTTCCATGTCTTGAATTGTTCGGCATGTGATCTAAGGGTGTCTCTGTCGAGTCGCTCGTTGTCAAATTGGATCACACCATCAGAGCCATGAGTGACGATGTGAACGGCATCGATGTCGCGTCTTCGAGATAGCGAGGTCGTGATCTGCGTGATCGCATCAATGTCGTCGGTCAGCAGTATCAACTCCGCTTCTTTTGAAATGGCGGCTCCCAGGTGCTCCAGGTCTTCAACGCTGCTGTCGACAAAGACCAACTCCTGTCGAGTCGTCGTTTGCTCTGTGGTAGGAGTCGTCGCGCAGGGTAAACCTGCGTCCGCTGCCAAAAGGATCCTGGGCTCGAGGCTGGTCACGGCGTCGGCACGAAGAGCCGTTTTGGAGTGTCTTTTCATGGTGTCATTCTTGGGGGCAATCTCTCGGTAGAAACAGGATAAACCTCCGGTTTTGCGAATCAATATCGACGATGGTCCACCGAGAATGATCTTTCAAAATCTGTCGAGCTGGATCTCGGAACGGCCCATTGGGCAGGCGTGATGTGGGTCAAAAAGCCGCTGTGAGCATTTCACGCAACCGGACGTTAGGGCCGCTATCACCCAAAGCTCGACGGGCGGGGGTTGAGGGTTCCCGATCATCGGGACGTTCCTTCCCGCACCCTCGCTGACCTTCGACCAAAACTCTGTTGACATCCACTCAACAAACTGCCGCGTCAAGATGTTCGACTTTCTCACCAATCGCCGGAAAGAGGCGACCAAATTGCTGACTGATTGCTGCCTTCAGGGTATCACGGCAACAATCATGTCACCCGCAAGCGGACTCGTCACCAGTGGTCGGTTTCAGAGCCTCGATGAAAACAATGTTCTTATTCGCTTTCGCGATGGTGCATCACCTCTGCTGTCAGAGCCACTAACGTGCGTCTCATTTCATTTTGCGGGTCGACCACGCGTGTTTTTTTCAACCATCATCGGCGTGGTTGAGCAGGAACATCGAGATGTCGCCCTCGCTCTACCGGAAGAGATTTCTTCTGCCGAGAGACGGCACTCTATCCGTATCCCAGCGACGCCACATTGTCCCGTCACAGTTCGCATTACTTCTGAACTCGCCGAGGACCCCGGAGAGGGAACGGTTGTGGATCTCAGTCTTGGCGGCGTTCTTGCAGATTTCCCCTTTGCCTCCGTGCTCAGCAGTATGGGTTCCAAGGTCGCGATTGAGATTACCTGCCCAGGTGAGTCAGTAACCATTCCGAGTCGGGCGGCGCGTCAAGATCAGAAGCGTTGCGGCTTCGCATTCGAGACGCCACTCGATCCGACCACGAATGACAAGCTTATCCGCATTTTGCAACGCATGGAAAACGCTTGGACCAGTGATCGCTCCGCGCGATCGGGCAACCGATCCGCCTTGATCACTCTCGTCTCCATCTAGAGACTTTGAAACGCTTAGATGCCGTGCGTGATTCTGAGCCGATCACGAAAAAAGCGAGCGAGCGCGTCGTGCAAGTATTGACCGAGTGACTGTTCTCTCAATCGGAGCGATGCTAAACCGCGTTGACCCGCAAAGATATTGGTCTCGCGCTCATCGAGGCGGATCTTCACCTCGACATGCGGTTTCGCTAGGTGCCAAGCCTCCTCGGAGGATGCAGTGACTCCGGAGGCTTGAGTGTTTTGCACGACCGCCATCGGGCCACCGACGGGCGTCGCAAAGGAAAAGTGAGGGAGTGAGGTTTGCGCTCTCGGTGTCACACGCGTCACACGACCCGAGAGGGTCCCCTCCGACCTGCCCCAAATACGAACACGGGCGTGCAACGTCGACTCGTCCTTCGACATCGTCTTGAGCAAGGACTGTGCATCGGATTGTGAGAGTAGGGCGGTGACCACCTTTGTTTTGGAGCCACCGACAGATGTCAGCTCACCGCCCACTTTGACGTACGTCTGCGAAATACTGTGCAAATCATCGTTGAGAACTCGCCCGTCAATCGGCGATCGCACCATGAGATCGCTGCAGGCTTGGTTGAGTTCGCGGACGCGGCGACGGAGATCGCGGGTCGTTTCAAGCTCGTGCTGCACACCGCTGGGATCGTTTTCAGCCTTGAGTCTTCGTAACCGCATTTCAGACGCGTTCAACTCGAGTTTTGCCTCGGCAAGCCGAGAGTCGAGTTCCCGATTCTCGAGAATACAGAGCACCTCGCCCGCTTTCACATTCTGTCCGGGTTGGACAAGGACTTCGCGGATGAATCCTTCTGTTCGGCAACGAATCACGGCAACGGGGTCGTAGGTGACCACAACGGGTGCGGTCAGCACCGCTGGTGCGGGAATTGCCGTCGCACACACAAACACACCAGCGGCGATCATGCCCGCCGAAATCAAAAACTGTGATCGACGAGGTTGTTCCGTTTTCGAACCAACGGCCAAAAACTTGATCAAACGTATCAGAGGCACTCCCGCCCAAAGAAAAATCGCTGAGCCGGCAAGTAAAAGACCCACGCCTTCGATCAGTCCCGAAGCGGCGATCGCGATCGAAACAAAAATTAGGACCGTCCAAAGCAAAGAGACAAATCCGTAGAGACGAATGAAAGTGGCTTGATGCGACTGCCAAGGCGGATCGTTCGTGTTCAATCCAAAGAACCATCGACGTCCGATCGCCTTTACGGACTGTCGACCGTGAGTCCAGAGATTCGGGATGTTTAGCAGGTCAACGAGGATGTGGTACCCATCGAACCGCATCAGCGGATTGGCGTTGAAGAGAATCGTCGTGACCCCTGCGGCGAAGACCAAATTCAATGCGTTCTGGCGAAAAAGCCCGGGTTCAACATGGCACCAAATCAGAGCAGCCACACCGGCGACGAATAGCTCGGAGAGCATTCCGGCGGCTGATGTCAGAATTCGCGGGAGTCGGTTCGGGAACCGCCAAGCACTCGTGACGTCCACATACGGCAGCGGGATGAACAACAGTAAAAGGACGCCCCATTCACGAACCGCCCCGCCATAGCGTTTGCACATCAACGCGTGAGACAGTTCGTGCACGATCCGGAGCCCAAGCCACGAAAGGCCTAGCCAGATCCAGTTGTCGCGAGAGAAAATCGGTGTGTTCGATTGAAAGAGTTCTCTTTGAGACGCTGCCAAGAACAATCCGGCTGTCATCGCGGTCACGATCGCGCACACCAGGGCAGGCCAACTCGTCAGCCAACCAAGCCTCCCGCACAACCACGTCACAGCTCGATCCGGATTGCCCAGTGGAACCTTCATCACTACTGGATTGAGCCACTGGATTCGCTTTGCCAGTCGTTGCCGATGACGAGAAGCGACCCATCGCTGTTGGTCGGCGCGACCCTTTTCGGCCAAGTCCGCTTCCATCAGCCATTTGCACAACGATGCCGCTTCCGTTTTGCTGAAAGCACCGATCCCCAGTTCGGTCGCCGTCGCGGCAAGTGCCGCTTGTACCGTTGTGCGGCCGTCGAGCATCGATAGAAAGACATACTCTGCCCGACCGATTCGATAGAATTTCGAATGCAGCTCATCTTCGATCACATACCACTGTGCTCGAGAGGATTGATGTAGCGTGAACGTGAGGTCTTCACGCAGCTTCGGCTGCGCCATTCCGAACTCGAACGTCGCGTAGTCAATGACTTGATTCATGGAGTTCACCAAGTCAGTCGTGAGAGCAAAAACTCCCAAGGTTTATGGAATAGATTCCACGCGAGATGATGACGCGGGCCAGTGATTCTGGCCGAGCCTCGCATGCCAGGGCGAAATCGACTGTCAGTGTTATCAAGATGGACTTTGGCAATAAAGACATTGCGTTGATCACGTTGCTCGGATTCTGGCAGGACCTCCTCAAGAATGCCATCGATCGGCTCGCGTTCAAAACCCTCAATCCAAATCCTTACGGCTTGCCCCGCTTTGACCTGAGCCATCTCATCCGAGGGGATCTCGACCTCGATGACCAGATTTTCAAGTGGTCCGATCTCGTAAAGCACTTGCCCGATCTCGACCGGTGCAGATTGGGATTTTTCCAGCGACCCGCGAAGGACGACGCCATCGATAGGCGATCGAATCTCGAGATGGTCTGCACGGTGCGACAGCAGCGCGAGACGAGTGTCGATCCGCTTCATTTCTAGCTGCGTAATGACCACATCTGAAATGCTTTGCTCAGACAGTTCGACATCGCGTTGCTTGACGGTTTGACCCCGTTTGGCCCTCGCAGCGGAGAGCTCCAGCCCAAGTTCACGACCGTCCATCCGCGCAAGGAGGGTGTTTTTGCCAACAAGATCACCCGCCTCGGCGTAACCTTCTTCAATGATTCCCGCGAAAGGTGCGACCGCGTATCGACGTTCCACCGGTTCAATAACGCATTCACACCGAACTCGATACGACATCGGAGTCGCCAGCAGCGTCGCGCATAGAATCATGCCAGCAAGTGCGATCCAACCACGTCGACTCAAAAGCGCTTTCGACGCGGAGTGATACCATGATGAGCGGGACCTGGAGGCGGCAACTGTTTTCATTGCATTGGCGAACCTTGGCGATGCGGCTCGGGCAAAACTACGCATCCGATCGCTATCCAGCCGATCGTCTCTGTCTGAAAACAACCACGCACCAACGAGATTACCGTCGGGTGTCGAAAGTGGGAGCGAGAACGCTATCCGGAAGTTGTATTTTTCGGCAAGCAGGCGATGGGCTAGTGGAGACGTCTGACTCTCCTGGGGAGGCCAACTGATTTCCGCGTTCTTTGAATGACATTCGACAACGGCATCCTGCATCGCCCGAATGGTTTCGGATTGTCGATCAAACGAGTTCATGCCTGAGATGGCAGTGAGCCTAAGACCGTTGGGTCGAGCAATCGCGACGGCGACGCGTGTGCAGTCCAAGTACCGTGCGGTCTCATTGGCGAGCAGGAACGCCGCTTCTTCGATGGAGGACTGGTCTTCGATCTTCGAAACCAATTCGATAATCGCAGCGAGAGAGTTCAATTTCCACTGCGCCGCCGAGGAATCGTTGCCACGCGACCACAAGCGTTCGTACTCTGCCGCCAGTTCAAGAGCTTGGAGCACCGTCGCCAGATTCGCGTCGCTTCGATCTCGGATCGCAGCAAGTACTGATCCCGATTCCGAATCCCTTGAAACAGGCACGCAGATCAGTTCAATAGGATCCTTTTCCGCGAGCCGTTGCACTTGGGTTCGCTTGCGGGCATGAGCTGCTCGGGCTGCCGCAATCACTTGGTCCGAAAAGGCTCTGCCCTCGGGTAGATCTCCGGTTGCCTGGATCGTTGCGGAATCCCAGTCGTTGCGCTCGCCCGCCTGCACGTGTAACACTGTTGAGACAACAGAGTCGACAAGGATTCTACGGATGGATTTGGCCAATTCGTCGGCGTCTGCAAACTCTCCAGTCGCCCGCAACAGACGCGTGTGTAGGGATGTCATGGTGTCGGCCGGGGAGGGTCGCGTGGACAGGCCGCTTAACGCGTTCCCGCTAGTCGGAGTTGGGCTGATCGTTGCCATTTCTACTCGCCAATTACTAAAGATTTTGGCGAAGAACTTTTGGTTGCGACGTGCGATTCCGCTGTCTTCGGTAGGACCAACTTGCAACGAATCCCGCTGCGATACTTCAGGTTTCCATTTTCAATCAACACATCGATGCGGACGGTACCACTTTGAGAGTCCGTTACGGGGGAGATGTAATCGATTCGTGCCGGTACACGCAGTCCGCGATCACCGAGTAGGACATGTACCGCGTCTTCGGTTTTGAGTCGTTCAGCTACGGAAGTTGATATGAAGAATTTCGCCCGCAACTGTGAAAGGCGAACGACGGTTGCAAATCGTGCATCTGAGACAGTGAGATACTCGCCCTGCTTGCGATGGAGTTTTGTTATCACGCCATCGATGGGGGTCCGTATTTCGCGCAACTCGAGTTGTGATTCGATCCGTTCGACTTCGATGGCATGTTCGGCGCGTTCGTCCTGGACGACTTCGAGATTCGCTTGAGCACGCTGAAATTCTGCTTCTGCGTCTGCTACCTCGTTCGGGTTCGCGTGACCCTCGGCTTGCAGCGGTCGCAGGTTTCCGAGTCTTCGCTCCGTCAATGCCAAATTTGTTTTGGCCACATTGAGTTTCCCCATCGATTGTGACCGAAGCTGTGCCATGCGTCTGCTCTGCATCAGCACTCGATTGTCGAGCTGACCGAGACGCTGACCCTTTTTGACGCGCTGTCCTTCTTGGACATCAACCTGAGAAATGAGCCCGGATTCGGCCGCCGAAACCTCGATCGTTTCGTATGGTTCGGTGAATGTGTCGCTGATCTGAGCGGACACAGAAGTGGCGGCAAACAATCCGATGATTACCGCGGCTACCCTAGAGAATTCGACTGCCAGCTCTTTGCCGGCTCGTGGAGAGTTTTGCGAACGCATGTGAAATACCCGTAACCAATCCAGGCGGTCAGCCAACTCGCAAAGATAGGTTGCCGCTTGACGGATGTAGACTCCTTGTGGCCCCTACAATCGGCACAGGCAAGACGACTGGATAGAAACGCTCGCTAGTGCAAGGTTTTGCGAACGGAATCGAACCACTCATCACATTGGACAGCGTGTCGTCTTTGTTGAAAAGCACTCGACTCGAGCTGACGTTGCAATTGCTCGATCTCGGCTTCAAAACTTGCCATGCATTGACCTGAAGGGTCTGCGCTCTCACAAATTCGTTTTGCCAGTTTCGACTCATGTTGTGCAATCAACTCATCTTCGGCTGACGCGAAGAACTGACAAGAACCGGGATCGCCCTGTCTCGCAGAGCGGCCTTGGAGTTGACGATCGATTCGACGCGATTGGGCATGTTCAATCGCGATCACATGCAGTCCTCCGAGTTGGAGTGCCTCGGGACATGGTTGAATGTCCGTGCCGCGTCCCGCCATGTTCGTGGCAACGGTCACGGCAGCCGATTGGCCTGCTTGGGCGATGATCCCCGCCTCGTCGGCATCTTGGAGTCCGTTGAGTACGGCGTGAGGCACAGACAGCGCGGCAAGCCGTGTAGCGATCTGCCGGGTTTGGTCAATCGTTGTCGTGCCGATGAGAACCGGCTGCCCTCGCAGGTGATGTTCCCGAACGCTCTCGCAGATACTTGAATACTTCGCCTCGACCGTCGAAAAGAAACGTGTCGGAAGACGCTCGCGCCGGCATGGTACGTTCGTCGGGACCACGATCACGGAGAGCTTGTAAAAGTGTTCGAGTTCCTCGGCGGCATCGGTAGCGGTACCGGTGAGTCCCGCCACTCGATTGTAGAGTCGAAAAAACCTCTGCCGCGTGATTCGCGCGTTCGAAATCTCCTCCTGCCGAATCTCGATGCCTTCTTTCGCTTCGACTGCTTGATGCAGTCCTTCGCTCCAAGAACGGTCCGCAAAGATCCTCCCCGTGTTCTGGTCCACGATCTGGACTTTGTCGTCTTTCACAACATAGTGACGGTCCCGCTCAAGACGCAGTGAAGCGTGAAGAGCGTTCTCCACATATTGGGACCACGGTCGATAGAGCTTGGGTGGGCGTTGGTGTCGAAGCCACGAATGGATCTGACTCTTTGTATCAACGGAGAGTACAAAGCGATCCCCATCTCGCGTGAAATCGCGCCCGGCAACCAAGTGTTGGATCAGTTGATGCGCGAGTCGATAACCGATCGCGGCTTTCTCGTCGATCTTGGCCCCGGCGAGCACGAGCGGTGTCATCGCTTCGTCAATTAGGACACTGTCAGCTTCGTCGATGATTGCCGATGAGAAGCCGCGATGCCGCAAAGAAGCCGACAAATCAGCACGCCCATCGAGGGCCCGCGTGACGTTCTGCCCTAGTGTTGCCTCCGATTGCTGGCGGAGCAAAACCTGGTCTCGCAGATAGTCAAATCCAAACTGGTATCCAGTGGCATAGGTGATATCGCATTCGTAGGCGTCGCGCGCCGCACCCGCACTCGCTCCGTCACTCACAAAACCAGCGGTTACACCGAGCATGCGAAAGGCAGGCGCGACAAATTCAAAGTCCCGCTGAGCGAGGTACGCATTCGTCGTCGAGACGTGCACGCCGAGACCGTTGAGGCACTGCGAAAATGCCCCCGCAGCAGCGACGAGTGTTTTTCCTTCGCCCGTTTGCATCTCCGCGATTCGACCGCTCGCGACGATGAGCGCTCCTCGAAGTTGTACGTTGTGTAGTCGGAGTCCGATGACTCGTCGAATCGACTCTGAAACCAGTGCAGCGGCTTCGGCGAGTACCATCGAGTTTTCGATGGCAGGTTCACCCCTGGCTTGATCTCTCAGTCGCTGTGTGCGTGCACGAAGTTCATCTTCGTTCTTTGATTCGAGCGACAACGCCAATCGGCGACATTGGCTCAACGCTTCATCGATGGATGATGCATCATTGAGTGTCTTTGAGTGGTTGCCGCGCAAGAACTCAAACATCGTTCAATGTCTTTCCCGAAGTGCAGTGTTATTCGGGGTTGATCGTCGTCACGATACCCGGGACGTCGTGGAGGTTCATCGATTCTTCATTCATCATACCGAGCTCCGCGTCGGTTTTATCGAGTATGGTCTGCGGGATGTTGCATGAGCATGCGCGTCCGACACTCACGTTCTCGGTTTCCACGAGGACGCCCATTGCTCGTTTGATGTTCATCAGAGCCAGGTTGTAAGTCATTTGTGCAGTGAGAAAGTCCGATTCCGCTTGCGTGACGCGTTCCTGAGCACGCAAGAGAGACTCCAGAACGAGGGCGGCGGAGCCATCCGTGTTCGGCAAACGAGACCAGCGATTTTCAATGGTCACCGCTTCCATCGATGCCGCTTCCATTGATTGTTGTTTGGTCACCATCTCGCCGAAGGCGGTTTCCACCTCACGCACGGCGACTTCCACCTCGTTTTTGACGGTTTCAAGTGCGGTTTGATACTGTGCCTGTAGTTGTCTCAACTCGATTCTGCGTCGTGTGAGTCGGGCGTTGGCCGCTCGCCTTCCCACCGGCACTTCGAATTGCAGGCCTACCGAATAGCTGGGCGCGCCTTCGCTAAACTGGTCGACCCAAGCTCCCCCAATATCCGACCGTCCTCGAAGCCCTGCGAGGTACGTTTGCGTCACAAGATTCAGCTGTGGCATGATCTCGTGTTTCGCCATTTTCATTCGAACGCAACCCGCTCGAATTTGCTTCATCGCTTGCAGCACTTCGGATCGATTTTGCACCGCCGTTTCGATCGATTGAAAGAGGTCGAAGGGAATGTATGTCGAAGTGGGTGGTTCCGATGGGACCACCTCCATCTCTTCCACAAACCCGAGTTCCGGTGCGTTAAGCAAACCGCGTATCCGCGTCTCCGCATTTTTGACGGCCGCCTGTGCGCGGACCAATTCTGATCGACGTTCTGCCAACGCGGCTCGCGCACTGGCCATCTGCGTCGGCTGCGTATCGATGTGCTGTCGCCTTTCCAATTGCTGCACAATGGCGCGTGTTCGCGCGAACAGATTCACCTTTTGAGCAAGTAACCCCCGTTCAAGGTAGAGAGCCCAGTACGCCCGTGAAACCTCCAAAAGATGTGTTTCGAGTTGGCGTTCGAACTCGTCTCGAGCCACCTTGGTGTCGATCTGGGCCAGGACGGTCAAGCTCCGGTTGTAGACTGCTCCGCGGCCGCGGAGCAACGGATGGGTGTAACTCAACGACAGTCGCGTCGTTCCCTGATCCTGCGGAATGAAGAACGTGGAGTTGTTGTTTTGGTGGCCGATCCGCTGGGATAGTTCAACGCTGCCACCATAGATGTTCCGCCGACGAACCCCAGCCGTGACACCGAGGTTGTGATCGTTGAAGCGTGTGGCATTGCCGCCGACCGTTAGTGAACTTCCGACCGGTTCGCTTGTGTCTTCCCAGAGTGCATCCGCGAAGCGGCTCCAATCGAACGCTGAATCCGCTTCCGTAATGGCTGTCTCGCGAATCAAAGGGACTTCGCTGTAGACTTGCAACTGCGCCGAGTGATCCAACGCCAATTTCAGCAAACGTTGCACACTCGCGTTGGTGGCTTGCGATGAACCCCGCATGCGGCCCTGGACGTGCTGTTCCCACCAAGGCTTGACCACGTTGCTCTGCGTCGGGATGACTTCTTCCTGACGTAGTTCTTCTAGAATTCCCTCCACCGAGATAGAACCGCTCAACGCCGAACCCATCAAGTCTTCCGCGATGAGATGCGGCGCGATCGTCAAGACCAAGACGGTTGCGATTGCTAGGGAGATCCGGGGATGGTGCAGAACACCCCCTGGGATTTTTCGTCGTGTCATCATCCGTGAACCCGTCAGGCATGCTAGCCGCTACAACCGATCCGACCATCCGTGTCGGGAACCGGTAGCAACGATGTCTCTTTCAACATCGCCCCGCTTTTCGGTTCGACGCTGAGTCCCTGACGAACGAGATCATCTCGGCTCAGTCGCGATGATGAGACAGGCGCGGAGTCGGTCGAGGCGAAACTGCCGCTTATACAGCTGTTCCCACCCGGACGTCGGACAGTCCACCAGCCGGATCGTTTTGACGGTCTCTTGCGCGCGGCATAGGGTTTCCCTGCAATGCCTACAGACGCGCAACTCCTGCGCGCCGTCAAACTTATGGCAAATGATATTCGCGCGTTTGAGCGTCCAGTGAAGCATCTCATAAATAGCAGTGACAGTGTTCTCGACGATAAGAGTGACCAGATCGAAGAGCAATTCGATTCCATTCAGCGGATGATGGAGCAGCTGGAAGACCGTGTGATGTTCGATGCTGTTCCCGATGCGGGGCAAATGCTCGAGCCACAACCGGAGACCTCGGTACCCCCTGAATCGTTGGTCCAGGCCGTCGCCCAAGCAGAAGAGACGACGGCATTGAACGAGATCGTATTCGTTGATTCGGCCGTTCCCGATTCTGAGCAACTCTTGGCCGATCTCTTGGCTCAGCGAGCCGGCCGATCACTCGAAATCCATCTGCTCGACGCTCATTCAGACGGAATGGAGCAGATCGCGGCGGTCTTGCAAGGCCGTTCAGAGATCGACGCGATTCACCTGATCTCACACGGCAACGAGGCCCAGTTACAGCTTGGTTCCGGTGTGCTGAACCACGATTCGATGAACGGTCATCACGCTGATGAGCTCGCGACGATTCAGGCCGCACTCAATGAGGGTGCCGATTTCCTCATTTACGGATGTAACTTTGGTCAGGGAGTCGAGGGTCGCTCAGCTGCTACCCAATTGGCGTTGCTTACAGGTTCCGATGTTGGTGCGAGCGACGACACGACTGGTGCGACTGCTCTCGGCGGTGACTGGGTCTTGGAATACGCAACCGGGGAATTGCAAGCGTCGGTGCTTGTGAGTGGCACGTTCCAATTGAATTGGCAACATGTTCTCGACACTCCAGCTCAAGAGTTCTTTGTCCCGCTGACCGAGCAGGGGATCTATGACGCAAACGAAATCATCTTGAACGAGGGTGCCTTTGGCAATGTGGACACTGATGTACTGAGCACAATTGGGATCACCGCCAATCGTGATGGCACCATCATTTACTTCGATCACCATGAAGACGGTTTCGAGGCAGATATCGATGCCCCGGTCCAAGCCACGACAGAGGTGTGGGGTGATGGAGATGCTTCGAATGGAATCGCTCCGGGATTCACCGTCGACATCATCAACTCGGGCGATGTCATCGTGCTTCAAAATATCGTGGATACAACCGACACGACTCCGCCCATTCAATTCGATGGTGGCGATCGATTCGCTTCAGACACTGGCTTGGCAGTCACACGAGCGGGTTGGAATGTCGCGTTCCCGGGAACCGTTCTTGCGGGTACCACTGAAGTCGCAGCCGTAAACGATTGGGGGACGGACCACACGATTCCGATTGGAGAGGATACGGCGCTCTTCTCGGTGTTCGAATACACGGGGCTCTTCGTTCAGGCGGCTCAGGACAACACGGTTGTCGATATCGATACGGATGGCGACGGCACTGTCGATATCAATGTGACGCTGAACCAAGGACAGATTCATCACGTCGACGGGGGCATACAACAAGGCGCCACAGTCACTTCGTCGGAAGCCGTTCAAGTCAATTTGATCACCGGTGACCGGGATTCCGCGGTCGACAGTCGATGGTATCGAATCAAGGCGGACACCGATTGGTCCAATACCTATTTCAGTCCGGCAGGGACCACGGATGCGACCGCTCCCGCGAGTATCGTCGTGTACAACCCACACGCGACAGACATCGAAATCAACTTCGAGACGTTGTCGGGGACAGTGACACGAACCGTGTCAGCCGGCGGCACGTTCTCCGAGACGCTGGCGGAGGAAACCACTCCCTCGGGAGCTCGTGTAACGAGCGTCGACGGTCGAGATTTCTATGCCGTTTTGGCGATGGACACTGATGCTACCAGCACGACCTATGACTGGGGCTACACGCTGCTCTCGCAAGAGGATCTGACGGAGATGGCGCTCGCCGGATGGGCGCCCGGGTCGTCTGACTTAAGCGGCAATGGAAGTCCTTTGTGGGTAACCGCTGATGCTGACACAACGCTCTACATCGACTTCGACGGGGATCCCACGACGGGTGCCAATGTTGACGCGTTCGGAAATCGCTATGACATCACCCGCACGGTGAGCCGATTGGAATCGGTCACCATTTTTGACACAGTCAACAACGATAACGACCAATCCCAGACACGTCTCTACACGGTTGATGGCACGAACATCGCAGTCGCCTGGGGAATCGATCCATCAGCAGCGGGCACCGGCAACCCTTTCATGGACATGGGGACGGTCATTCTTCCATTTCCACTCCCGCTGGTCACGAAGACGGCAACACTGTCATTCGATGCAAATGGGAACAACGCTGCCGATCCGGGCGACATATTGACTTGGACGATCACGGTAACCAACCAGGATTCCTCCCCGCTGGGAGCACCGATCGTCTTTGACACAGTGCCGACTAACACGACCTATATCGCCAACTCCACTTTTATTAACGGAGTCCTTGAAAGCGATAACGGAACAGGGACGGCTGTGCCCCTGGATGATGATGGCACCAATCTTCCACCGACACTCGCCACACTCAATCCTGGTGAGTCGCACGTCGTTACTTTTCAGACATCGTTGAACGCTTTTGGAGGGACGCCGTACACCTCGGTGACCAATACGGCCATCGTGGAATCCGATCAAGGAACCCGCGGCGCGATATCGACTTTTGTGGTCAACACACTTCCGCCCACGATCGATTTGGATGCGGGCGATCCTGTCGGAACAAACGCCAATTTCACCACCACCTTCACGGAAAACGGTGGTGCAATTGAACTTTACGATTCAGTCGATGGAGTCGCTCTCGCGGACAGCGATGGCACGCACCTGACAAGTCTCACCGTCAGGTTGATCGACCCAGTTGTTGCTGACGGCGATACCCTTAGCTACGTCGGCACGCTACCAACCGGTGTGACGATCACGTCGCAGACCGCAACCGAAATAGGCTTTGCTGGGACGGCGACCATCGCAGAGTATCGCAGTCTCGTTGAAGGCATTCGGTTCAATAACTTTAGTGAAAATCCCGACCTCACAGAAAGGCATGTCACCTTTGAAACGAATGACGGAGCCTTTGCGAGCAACGTCGCAACAACGACCATTCAGATTAGCCGCACGAATGATGCGCCGGAAGCGAACCCCGATACCGACAGTGTGACCGAAGACACGGACATCACGACTTCGGGTAACGTCCTCACCAACGATTCGGACGTTGATCTCGCCGATACCTTGACTGTCACCGAGATTAACGGGTTAGCAGCGAACGTCGGTGCGAGCGTGGCAGGTGTTTTCGGTGACGTGACTATCAACGATGACGGGACCTACGCCTATACCTTGGACAACCTGAATCCACAGGTCCAAGCATTAGCGGTGGGAGAGACTCTCACGGATTCGTTCACGTACGCGATTAGCGACGGCAATGGTGGAACCGATTCGGCGACTCTGACAATCACGATCAATGGGACGAACGACGGTCCGACGGCAGTCAATGACACTAATAGTGTCACCGAAGACACCGCCCCGAACCCGGTCATTGGTGATCTGCTTGCGAACGACAGCGATCCTGATACCAACGACACGCTGACGGTGACCGAGGTGGAGGGAGTCACGAATCCAGCTACGGACATCACGGGCAGCTACGGAACCCTGGATTGGAACGCTGGTGGAACGTACAGCTACACGCTGGACAATTCGAATCCGACGGTTCAGGCACTGGGAGCAGGTGAGACTCTGACGGAATCGTTCAGTTACGCGATCAGCGATGGCAACGGTGGAACCGGTACGGCGACGCTGACAATCACGATCAACGGGACGAACGACGGTCCGACGGCAGTCAATGATACAAACTCTGTTACCGAAGACACGGCTCCGAATCCCGTGAGTGGTGACCTGCTTGCTAATGACAGCGACCCTGACACGAACGACACGCTGACGGTGACCGAGGTGGAGGGAGTCACGAATCCAGCTACGGACATCACGGGCAGCTACGGAACTCTGGATTGGAATGTCGACGGGACATACAGCTACACGCTGGACAATTCGAATCTGACGGTTCAGGCACTGGGAGCAGGCGAGACTCTGACGGAGTCGGTTAGTTACGCGATCAGCGATGGCAATGGTGGAACAGATACGGCAACGCTGACGATCACGATCAACGGCACAAACGATGGTCCGGCTGCAGTCAATGATTCGAACAGTGTGACTGAAGACACGGTTCCGAACCCCGTCAACGGTGACTTGCTTGCGAACGACAGCGACCCTGACGCCAACGACACGCTGGTGGTCACAGAGGTCGATGGAGTGACGAATCCGGCCACCGACATCACAGGTAGCTACGGAACACTGGATTGGAACGCCGACGGGAGTTACAGCTACACGTTAGATAATTTGAACCCCACGGTGAACGCGCTCGCTGTGGGCGAGACTCTGACGGAATCGTTTTCGTACGTCATTAGCGACGGTAATGGAGGAACCGACGCGGCGACACTGACGATTTCGATCAACGGAGCGAACGACGGCCCGACGGCTGTTAATGATGCGAATAATGTGACGGAAGACACCGCTCCGAACCCTGTTAGCGGTGACCTTCTGAGCAACGACAGTGATCTCGATGCGAACGACGTGCTGGCGGTCACTGAAGTAGATGGCGTAACGGATCCAGCGACTAACATCACAGGTAGTTACGGAACTCTGGACTGGAATGCCGACGGGACATATAGCTACACGTTGGACAACTCCAATCTGACGGTTCAGGCACTCGCTGCCGGCGAGACTCTGACGGAGTCGTTTAGTTACGCGATCAGCGACGGCAATGGTGGAACCGATACCGCGACGCTGACAATCACGATCAATGGGACGAACGACGGTCCGACGGCAGTTAATGACACGAACAGCGTCACCGAAGACACGGCTCCGAATCCTGTTAGCGGTGATCTTCTTAGCAACGACAGTGATCCGGATGCGAACGACACGCTGACAGTAACCGAGGTAGATGGGGTCACGAATCCGGCTACTGATATCGCCGGTAGCTACGGAACTTTGGAATGGAACGACGATGGAACGTACAGCTACACGCTGGACAACTCGAATCCGACGGTGAACGCGCTCGCTGCAGGCGAGACTCTGACGGAGTCGTTTAGTTACGCGATCAGTGACGGTAACGGTGGAATCGATACGGCGACGCTGACGATTACGATCGATGGAACGAACGACGGTCCGACGGCAGTGAATGATACGAATAGTGTGACGGAAGACACTGCCCCGAATCCGGTGAGCGGGGATCTACTTGCCAATGATAGTGATCCTGACGCGAACGACACGCTGACGGTAACCGAGGTGGATGGCATTACGGATCCAGCGACTAGCATCACGGGGAGCTACGGAACTCTGGATTGGAATGTCGACGGGACTTACAGCTACACGCTGGACAATTCGAATCCGACGGTTCAGGCACTCGCTGCCGGCGAGACTCTGACGGAGGCGTTTAGTTACGCGATCAGTGACGGCAATGGTGGGACAGACACGGCAGCGCTGACGATTACGATCAACGGAACGAACGACGGTCCGACAGCAGTCAATGACACGAACAGCGTCACCGAAGACACCGCCCCGAATCCCGTTTATGGTGATCTGCTTGCGAATGACAGTGACCCAGATACGAACGACACGCTGACCGTAATCGAGGTAGGTGGCAATACGAACCCGGCTGCTGATATCGCGGGCAGCTACGGAACGTTGGATTGGAATGCCGACGGAACGTACAGCTACACGCTGGACAATTTGAATCCGACGGTGAACGCGCTCGCTGCAGGTGAAAGTCTGACGGAGTCGTTCACGTACGTCATCGGCGATGGCAATGGAGGAGCCGACACGGCAACGCTGACGATCACGATCAACGGAGCGAACGACGGCCCGACGGCTGTTAATGATACGAATAGTGTGACGGAAGACACCGCTCCGAATTCCGTGAGTGGTGATCTCCTAGCCAACGACAGCGATCCTGACGCGAATGACACGTTGACGGTGACAGAGGTCGATGGAGTGGCGAATCCGGCCACCGACATCACAGGTAGCTACGGAATGCTGGATTGGAATGTCGACGGGACATATAGCTACATGTTGGACAACTCCAATCTGACGGTTCAGGCACTCGCTGCCGGCGAG
>JBCBOT010000023.1:0-50508 GCA_039821165.1 Planctomycetota bacterium
TCTTTTGCGGCATTCGCCCGCAAAAGAACCGGGGAGGGCAATCGAACGACGCAAGCGCGTGCCACCGTCCAACCGGAGAGACTCACCGCTATTTTTGGCGGCTTCGAAACGCGTCAAAGGCATCACGAAATGCAGCGGGTGCCTTACGACGATTTCCCGAATCGCGAAGCGACCTGAAATTGTCAGCGGCCTCCCGCGTTCCAGCACCGCGTTGCTTCGGATTCAGACCCAGACTCTTCAGCGCGTCTTCGAGCTCCGAGCTCGGTTTTGCGTTGGCCGGTGCTTGCTCAAGATCACGAACCTTCTGCCACCGCTGACGGAAACGTTCGAGGTCCTTTTCGGTCCAGTTCAAATCTTTGAGTAGCTCCGGGTCCACCTGCTCGCGTGTCTCGTCCAAGTAGTCGAGCACCATGTCGGTCGCTTTCTTGGCGTATTCCAAATCCGGCGGTGGCGGCTCGTTCGCAGCGTCTTCCTGCTGTCCCGTCGTGGTTCCCGAACCCGCTCCACTGCCGTTGGAAGCGGAATCAGACGGATTGGAGTTCGAAGGCTTCGCGGAAGAATCGGAGCTCGGAGAGGATGATGAATTCGAGGGATCGCTCGACGAAGAAGACTCCCCCGCATCGGAGGAGTCACCCTGCGAACGTTCACCGGTCTCAGAGTTCGACTTCGAAGATTCGCCCGATGATCCTTCATTCGACTTGTTGTCCGACTCGTTGCCTTGACCACCGGACTCTTGTCCGTTCTGCGAGGACTCCATCGCATCACTGTCGCCCTGGCCTTCTCCTGTTTCTTGCGACGAACCTGGCTCGCCTTGCTGCGGACCACTCGACGATTCGTTCGGGGAATCGGATCCTTTGCCGCTTGGGTCTTGGTTTGGCTGCTCCCCAGGTTGGTCACCACTCGGAGACGACTCGGGCTCGCCCTCGGAACCGTCACCCTCGGGATCGCGAGCGTCTCCGCGCTGCTCTCCCGATTGCTTCATTGAATCGCCGTCGGGCTTCGGCTGTTCGGGGCTGCTGTCGGAATTGCCCGTCTCGCCGCTGTCTCCGGATTCGCTGTCTCCTGGTTCGCTGTCTCCGGATTGGCTCTTGTCTCCTTGTTCGCCGCTGTTGCCCGCTTCGCTGCCGCGTTCTCCCTGCTGGCCGCCTTCGGATTTCGGTGCCCGCTCCTTCATGTCTCCGCGCTGCCCGGATTTTTCGCTCTGGCCCGCAGTGTCATCGCGTGGTTGCTGTTGGCCGCGATCACCCGAAGATTCGCCCGGCGAATCTTGTCCCTGTTGCTTTCGTTTGTTCTCGACGAAGTCCTTGATTCGCTCGAACGCCTCGCCGTCATGTTTCGGAGGTGCCTGGGACTCGGAACCCGAACCCGGATCGGAGCCCGAAGCATTTTGCTCGCCACCACTCGGGTCGCGGCCCTGTTCTCCAGCGCCAGACTTGTTGCCCTCGTTCCCTGCATCCGAACCGCCCGGCGGTTGCCCCTGCTGACCCGATGGGTCTTGGCCAGGCTGTCGCGAGTCGCCTGGATTCCGATTCATGCCCTGTTGTGGATCACCGCTCGGGGAAGACTCGCCTGATTCGCCACCAGAACCGTTTTCACCCTGCTGCGGCGTTCCCGATTCCTCAGCACCTTCGCTCTGTTCGCGTTCGGGTGCTCCCGACTCTTGCGCTCCTTCGCCCTGCTGACCGCCTCCGGACTCTTGCGCTCCTTCGCCTTGCTGGTTCGCTCCGGATTCTTGCGCTCCTTCGCCTTGCTGACCAGCTCCGGATTCTTGCGCTCCTTCGCCCTGCTGACCAGCTCCGGATTCTTGCGCTCCTTCGCCCTGCTGGCTAGCTCCGGAATCTTGCGCTCCTTCGCCTTGCTGACCAGAACCTGATTTGGACGCATCACCCTGTTCGCCCGAGGCACCACCCTTTCCACCACTCTCTCCCTGCTCGCCGCCTTCACCTTGCTCCGAACGATCAACGTCGCTTGCGGGTCGATCGTCTGGACGCGAAAGACCATCGTTGGCCGACGGATCTTCAGGCAACTCCGTCGCGTCTTCGGTGATGCGGATTTCTACCGGGTCGGTTTCGCTGCGGTTGGGTTCAACACTGGGGTCCTCAACGATCTCTCTATTGTCGAGCGCGATGGCGGTGATGCGGACCGTGTCACCGACATTGACGGGATGTTCGCTGGGACGAAAGCGGTACTCCATCACTTGATTGCCGCGTCCACTTTCACCCTCACGCCGCAACCAGATCAGCGGCTCCGAAAGCGTGTCGATACCACGATCGATTCGAAGCGCGACCTCCTGCAATTCAAAGTCCGCATCCATCGCATGCACTTCGATGATCTGCTGCGCCGAAAACGGGACTTCGACCGGCGACTTTTGCGGGACGACAATCGCAACCTCCGGCGGTAAGTCCGGAATGATGCGGATCGGGTAGATGATGGGCTCTGGGTTGGATTGCTCGTTGCTATCCCAAACCCGAATGCGGTAGGTCTCGGGTTCCACGGCCGCCGCGTTGCCGCGAGCGCTCCGCAGCGTCAACTCCGCCGTGAGCGTCATCCCGTCGGAGCCGATTTCCATCTCTCGACGTCCCGCGGTCGCGCGAACAACGCTGCCCAATCGCTTCGGATTGAATTGAATCTCGGCGCGTTCGACCGCGCGATTGGTCTTAGCGGTAACCCGAATCTTTGTCCCGTCGATCGCGGTGATCGAAGGACTGCTCAGCGTTTTGTCTCGCCGACCGGTGTACTTTGGCGGCTGGTAATAGACGTTTTCGATCGCGACAACGGGAACATTCTCGACATCCAACCGATACGGTCCCGCAACGGCGTCCCCGGCTTCGAGCCGATACAACACCAGGCCCGATGCGCTATGCGGAAGCTCCAGCTCTCCCTGATGAAGTCCGGTGCTCGCCTCGAGCGTCAATTCCGTTTCGAACTCGGCTCCGTCGACCACCCAGCGACAGTAAGCTGCTTCTTCTCGGCGCAACCCCTCGATCTGAGCCGACACCGCAACACTCCGGCCCGCGAGCGCTTCGCCGTCGCCTGGTTCGACATCGGTAATGCTTACCCGCTGCGCCGGATCGATTGCCGAAAGCGGGGCGATCAACCGGTGTGCCGAGGCGAGCGAACTCTTCGGCGAACCAACGATGTAGGCCATCAACATCGCAAAGACCAAGGCGGCGGCGATCCACCATCGGAATGTGCCCGTGGCTTCGGCAGGCAACTCGTCGTGTGTCTTCAGCAAACCCGCCGCTCGCGAACCGAGCACGCTGACGATTCGAGCACGCAAACCCTTGACGGGCCCGTCTGGCTTGAGCGTCACATAGCTCGTCAATTGCTGCCGATAGTCCTCATGGCCCTGCTCCAGTGCCCACGCGGCATACTCCTCGGTCACCCGCGACGTGAGCACCGGCCAGACGCGACGAACGAGGAACCATGCCGCGGCGGCGGCCAAGACAACGAAGCTGACCGTTCGCAACAATGGTCCGGACGCATAGACCCAATGATCAAAGAGCAACCATGCGAGAATCGCGATCATCGATCCGATCGCGACAGCCAGCAGCGTCCGAATCAGCTCGCCCCACCAAAGCGCTCGACGCGCCTCGTCGATCCGCTGATCAATCAGTTGGTCCGAAGTGGTGGGTGCGGATGACACGGCTTTCTCGCGGGATTGAAAAGACGCCGGAACGGGATGTGGACCCGACCTCCTCTCATGATACCTCCTAAGCGAGGATTTGATTCAGTCGATCGACCAGCTGACCGCTTTCCTCGTGGGTGTAAGCGACTTCTGCGGATTCTTTCGTTGCCAGGGTTTTTACCTGGACATTGCCCGAATCCCACTCATTACCACCCGCGATCAGCGCGACATCGAAACCGCGAGCATCGGCATATTTGAGTTGGACACCGAGCTTTTTTGCGTCCGGATAGATCTCGTTGGCGATTCCGGCCTCGCGCAGTCGTGCGGAAAGCCGCAGGTAGTCATCGCGCCGATCGGCATCAAAGTAGGCGATGAAAACCGGTGCCGGTGTTTTTGCGTCTGGCAGCAGCTTGAGTTCCTCCATCGCCGCAAGCAGTCGATCCAGACCAAGCGAGGCTCCGATCCCTGGCAAATGCTGCTTCGTGTACAACCCCGCAAGATTGTCGTAGCGACCACCACTGCAAACACTTCCGATCTTGGGAAGATCGTTGAGCGTGGTTTCAAAGATCACTCCGGTGTAGTAATCGAGACCCCGCGCGATCGACACATCAACCTTCATTCGGTGCCTGGGCACACCGGCGGCGAGTGCACCTTCAAAGACGTGCTTCAATCGATTGATCGCCTCCAGCGCCGCTTCGCCATTCCCGGTGATCGCGGGCAAGGACTCGAAGATCGATTCGGCTTCGCCATCGAGTTCCGCCAACTTCAAAACTTGATCGGCTTGTCCCGTGGTCACGCCCGCAGCGTCGACCATCTCCGCCGCGACTTTTTCCCGACCAACCTTCGCGAGTTTATCCAGCGCTCGCAGGACAAGAACGGAGTGATCTGCAAGGTCCAAGTGACGCAGTAACTCCGTCAGCACCGCGCGGTTGTTGATGCTGATCGTAAACGCATCGAAACCGATCGAGCTGAGCAGTCGATTGATGACCGCGACGGTCTCGATGTCCGCCATCACGTTCGTCGTTCCGATCGTGTCAAAGTCGCACTGGACGAACTCGCGATAGCGACCTCCTTGGGGGCGTTCGCCGCGCCAAACCGGTGCGATGTGATAACGTTTGAATGGCGTGCCGAGTGCGCTAATGTGCTGGGCGACAAACCTCGCCAACGGAACCGTCAAATCGAAACGCATGCCAACCGCTCGGCCGCCATTGTCTTCGAAGCGGTACATCTGACGATCACTCTCTTCACCGCCCTTGCCGGTGAGTATCTCGAGATACTCAAGCGTCGGGGTGTCGATCGGTGCAAAACCATACGACCGAAAGACGGAGCGAGCGGTTTCCATCAGTCGCTCGCGCGGAATCATCACCGATGGCAGATAGTCTCGAAATCCGCTCAGCGTTCGGGGTTTAATCAGGGACATGTGACTCGGGAAACAGGATCAGAGGACAGGCAACCCGGACGGGCGTCGAGAACGCAGCGCGTCTTTCGACGTTTGCTGTTCGGAGGGAAACTGGGGGCCGAATAAAGCATCCGCGTATTCGTCGATCTGCTCCGGCGTTTCGAAATATTGCTCGTAGCACCAATCATCGTCGAACTCACATTCATCGGTCGTGTAGTCCCGGCAAATCTGTGGTCGCGTCTCGTAGATGCCACAGCGATGATCGTCCTGCAGATGCTTGCACGTGGTGTGGACCAGCAAATACCAGCTCTTGTGCTCGACAAAAATGGATGCCCGATCGTGCAGCAGGTACCAGCGGATGTAGTCGAAGTCCTTGCGGTTCTTTGGCATCTCGATCGGCAGCGCAAAATAGCGACAGCACTTCGCAGTGCAGTGATCGCAGAGAATTTCGCCTTTTGGGACTTGATCGCGTTTCATTCAAATCGCTAGCGTTGGCGTCAATACCGGAAGGAAGTGGATATCACCTGGAGCCCCGCAATGGAAGTCGTCATCACCGCGCTCGGTCCAGACAACGTCGGATTGGCCGATCCGATCATTCACCACGTCACCGGCCAGGGGGCCCGGATCGCGGAAATCCAAATGTATGACCACGACGAGGAGCATTTGTTCGCGATGTTATGTCGAATTGCCCTCGAAGGCGATGACACCCACGAACAACTCGACAGCCTCACCTCAGCGATGCGACAGATCGGCGAGCACACGGGTCTGGCGATCCGAGTCTGGAGTGGCGACCGACGCGATCGACCGCGATTGGCCATCTGCTGCACCTACGTCGAACACACCCCGCGCGTGATCCTGGAAGCCATCCGGGACGGCATTCTGAACGCCGAAGCCAGCGTGATCCTCTCGAACCGCAAGAAGCTGTCCCGGCTCGCCGATGAGTTCGATGTCCCCTTTCACCGTATCGGTGACGAAACGGGTGCCGCCGACGATGACGCCATGGTTCAAATGCTCGACCAATACGATGTCGACTACGTCATCCTGGCTCGCTACATGCGTGTTTTACCGGCCAGCACGTGCTGGCAATTTGCCGGCGGCAGAATCATCAATCTGCACCACGGATTACTTCCCGGGTTCCCCGGTTTTCGACCGTATCACGATGCCTACGCCGCGCGGATGCTCAGCTACGGCGCGACGTGCCACTTCATCATCCCCGAACTGGATGCGGGAAACCAAACGATCAACCAAGCCACCTTCAGCGTCGATCCCGGCACATCTCTCCAAGACATCATCGCACGTGGCGAACGCTCCAACGAACCGGTCTGCTTACTCGAAGGCGTGCGGCGGGTCGTTGATCGCGAAGTACAGCTGCATTTTCATCGCGTCATCGCCACAAACAAACAACCCGCTTCGGTATGAAGTGGGTTGTCGCGGTCGCTTGATCGCACTCGTCACTCGAAGGTCGAGCTACAAGATGCGGCGATTACCTGTCGTTGATCAAACGCTGCAGCATCGCACCGGTCAGCACCATCCGGTACCCGTCGCGAACCGACTGCCGGGTCGGTGTCGAGGTTCGCGGGAACCGGTCTTCCAGCCCGATCGGCGTCACGCTCGGTGCGGGCGGTAGCGGCAATTGAGGCCGAACCGATCTCGGATCCAAGGCGGGACCGATCGAGAAAGGACTCAGCGCCGGACTCGGTGCGGCCACCGAGGGAACTTGAACGTTGATCCTCGTCGAATAGCCGAGTCGGCTCGATGGTCGACACGTTTGAACGGGAGCGACCGGGTTGGCCACCGGATAGTTCGGACGAAACCCATGCGGTGATCCACAACGTTGCATCTCCTGCTCAAGCACGATGTAAGCGCGCGTCGCGATGTCCCAGTAAAAATCGAGCCGCGGGTTCGGCGGATAGACTCCTTCGATGAAGAACACACGCTCCACTTGCTGGTGGTAAAAACGCGTCTCGTAGAAGGCACGGTACAACCGATCCAGTCGCTCCGGGTTGCGCGCCGCCGAGCGGAGCCGACTCGTGCTGTCTTCCAAATCATCGACCAAACGCTCATGAACGCGGGCCACATCGCAGCGCAAGACTTCACGCTCAAACCTTCGAATCGCCTCGCGATACTGGTCCGACGCTTGGCAAAGCGGTGAGGCGGCCTGCGCGGAGGGGACCGCCACAACCGTTCCGAGTGCGATGCATCCCATCCACATCCAACGATTCATTCCGAAACGACTCATCTCTCTTTCTCCCTGGGTCAGCGATTCCCGATGCAAATTTCCTTCCACGCTCTGTCTCCGATCGGCTGCGGAAGCCGGCGGGACGTCGAAGGGCTGTAGATGCACCACTTGTGCCAATCGGCACAAACATCCCGCAAGTTGCATCTCAACAAGGCTTTAGGGAAATCAGGACCCGGGCAACCGAGAAACAGCGCCACCATTTCGACAACAACCGCTGTCGCGACGATATCGTTTTGATGGCGCCCGTGAAACATCCGTCTTGCCCCCGAAGCCGCTTGGCCGCTATTGATGCAGGGCGCGCCGGTCGGCGCGTCACCGTGAACTCGCGAAAAGGATTTCGCCATGGAAAAACGACTCGTTCAGCTAGCCGATCTGGTCGGCGGGCAACTCTATGGTGCCCCCGACACGGTCGTCCGAGACGCTAACCCGCCCCAAGTGTCTGAACCGGATCACATCACCCTGATCGTTGATCTCGAAAATCACAAACACGCGATCCGGGCCGCTGCCGTTGTGACTCCCGAATACGTCGAAACCTGCTCGACACCTCAGTTGGTGGTCGCCGAGCCTCACACTGCGTTCGCGGAAATCGTTTCGACGTTCCGGCCGCCGAGGAGGGAATCGCTACCTGGAGTCGGCATGGATTCGAGTGTCTCCGTCGCCAACTCCGCCAAAGTCCATCCGACCGCAACGGTTTGCGAAGACGTTCGCATCGGCGAACGTACGCTCATCATGCCAGGAGTGGTGTTGATGCCGGGATGCGTGGTCGGAGACGACTGTGTGCTGCACCCGAATGTAACACTCTACGAGAACACCATGATACGAGACCGCGTTCGCATTCACGCGGGCTCGGTGCTGGGAGCACACGGCTTCGGCTACAAACAAGTCGATGGGCGACACGTCTTGAGTTCTCAGCTCGGATATGTCGAGATCGAATCCGACGTCGACATTGGTGCGGGTGTGACCATCGATCGTGGAACCTACGGGGCCACCAAAATCGGGGAAGGCACCAAGATCGACAACCAAGTCATGATCGCGCACAACTGCCGCATCGGCCGATACAACTTGATCTGCAGCCAAGTCGGGATCGCTGGTTCTTGCACGACCGGAGACTACGTCATTCTGGCGGGACAGGTCGGTCTGAAAGATCACATCCACCTCGGCGACCATACGATCGTGGGTGCGAAAGCCGGTGTGATGGACGACTGCGAAGGCGGACAAGTCTATCTTGGCGCCCCCGCAATGGTTCAGCGGGATCAAATGCAGATTTTTGCGCTTCAGCGGAAACTGCCCGACATGCGACGTGAATTGAAGACCCTGCGCAAACAGGTTGCCGAACTCAGCCGGAGTTTGGACCGCCAAGACACCGACGAAGATCGTCGAGCCGCCTGATGAAGCGACGTGGCTACGGGCCCGAATTGTTTCGCTCGCTCCGAGGCATCGCGAAGCAAAGCCGAGACGACTCGCCGGCAGTCGGATTGATTGCGGGTTGGGGTAGCTTTCCGGTGGAAGTCGCCCAACGCATCGTTGGTTCCGGCGGACGCGTTTATTGCATCGCGATCAACGATCACGCGAGCACCGACTTGGAATCGATCTGCGATCACGTCAAATGGTCGGGTGTCGGCAAACTCGGCGCCCATATCCGCTATTTCCATCGCCGCGGCGTCCGTCGTGTCACCATGGCGGGCAAGCTCTTCAAGTCGGACATCTTGTTTCAGGGCAGTGTGATCCTCAAACACTTTCCCGACTGGACCGCGATTCGAACTTGGGGTCCATGTCTACTTGGAAGGAGTCGCGATTCACGCGACGACAAACTCTTGACGGCAGTCACCGACGCCTACGCTCGAAAACAACTGACCATACGCCCCGCTACCGATTTTGCCCCGGAGCTACTCGTGGAAGAAGGACACCTGATCGGCAAACCGCTGAGCGAAAAGCAGGAGCGTGACGCGAAGATGGGCTGGCAAGTCGCCAAGCAAATGGGCGGACTGGACATCGGGCAGTCGATCACAATCAAAGACGGTACCGTGCTCGCGGTCGAAGCCGTCGAAGGAACCGATCGCTGCATCGAACGCACCGGTGAGCTCTGTCGGCGGGGCGGCTGGCTGCTCGTCAAAGTCAGTAAACCCGAACAAGACATGCGCTTCGACGTGCCCACCATCGGGCCGCAAACGATCGAGCAAGTCGCCGCGGCGGGTGGCGTTGCGATCGTCGTCGAAGCCGGTAAGACCATTCTCGTCGAGCGTGAACGAACGCTGGGCCTCGCCGCCCAGCTCGGCATCTCCATCGTCGCGATGAGCATCCCCCACCAACTCGCCGTCGTCGCCTAAGACAAACCTGAAGAGTGAGTTGTTGTGTGACACACCAGGGTGACACCGGTGCGTCAACCCGAAAACTGAATCGGAACGAAGCACAGCATGTCTAGTCGTTCAGATCGGAATGGAACGCAGACATCTCATCAAACTACTCCGGCAAACGCTCCGCCGATTCCAGCTGAAGAATCAACTCTCCCATCACGTCGCTTTGAAGCACATGCCGAAACGGGAAGACCCTGCCATGGGCTTGGCGAAAATCGGAGTACGAGATCGATTCCCCGTCACCATCGGGATACAGCCACTTTTGCTCGCGAACGATGCGGCCCGACGTGGAGGCAATGAGATAGATTCGATTTGGCCAAAGCGTGTTCTCTTCGAACAACTCCAACGAATACGTCGATTCGCCATCGACATTCGGACCTTTCTCGATCGAGTGTCCGGGATAACGGGTCTCCCAATCCTCGGCCACCAACCAGGGATAGTGAAAGTTTGCGTCGTCGAGTTCACCCTTCGTCGTCCTGGCTGGTTGTGACTCCACATCCCATGCGGAAGCGTCTTTCGGCTCCGACGACAACTCCATCACGGCACCCTCACCACAATCCAGTACCGTTCGGTGCTCGTCTTGCTCCGACAGATCAATCGTGACGACGCCACGGGCGCCTTGATTGATGAAGTCGGCGCTTCCTTTCAATCGAATAGCCTGTGCCTGCACTTCATGCTTTCCGTAAGCCTTGCGCACGAGCTGAATCAACTGCTCAAAAGTCACGATCGGTGATTCGCGATTCAGTCTGATATCCGGACCGGGTTGTACGAATTCGAGCTGCCCGGATTTGGTGTCTTTGACGTCCAGGAACCGGAGCTCGAAATCATCCGGCCTCGAAACAGACTGCCATCGCACCGCGTTCTCATTCACTCGTTTGAAGAGATGGCGTTCACCATCAAGTTTTGCGACCAGCACACCCTCGTGAAAGTCAACTTGAATGGGGTATCCCCACGGTTGATGAAAGTAGCGTCCCGCGAGTATTTCCTGGGCCGGCATCACTTGCTCTGATTTGCGAGGCACGCGGACGAAGCGACTCGCCTGACCGTTGCAAAGCGTGTTCATTGATTGCGGCCTGCCCTCTTCGAGCGAGCCAAATTCGATCGTCCATGATTGGTCCAAAGACCGAAACTTGACTCCGCTCTCTCCCATTGGCTTGCACTCGATCTTCACTCCCGGACCGAGCTGCATTTCGATCCCACAGCCCTTTGGCTTAATTCGTGCGATCGCGTTGCCAAAGACGTCCATCGCTGCAACATAGTTTCCTTGCAAAAGTCTGGTGTCGAGCGATGCTGTCGCGATTGATTCCTTCAGCTCTGCTTCGACATCACTCAGGGGACGCAGAAGAGTGTCCAAGATGAGGCCAATTGATTCGTCCTGGAACGGTGTATAGTCCAGATTGGTCAGCATCACGAACCCGAGACGCTTTTCGGGAACGAGCACGACTTCACTCGAGAATCCGGCGAGATTGCCACCGTGCTCAACCACCTTGGCCCCCTGTCTTTCCTGCAACATCCATCCCAGACCGTAGCTCGACAATGGAGTCATCGGGATCTGTGGGCTCCAGGTCTCCTCGATGCGTCGTCGGTCGACCAATTTCCGCCCCTCGACGGTTCCCTCGTTGAGCAGCAACTGAATCCACTTACAGAGGTCGAGGACGTTCGAATTCACTGAACCCGCGGGACCGATCGCATCCGCGTTTCGCATCGGGATTTCTTCGTGTTCCTGACGCGATGCGACCCATCGGTAACCGCGGCTTGTTTCCGCTTTGGCATGGATCTGTTCAATCGATGTGGTCGTGTTGAACATTCCCAGCGGACGAAACACCCGTTCGTGCATCAGTTCATCCCACGAGTTCCCCACTGCCTTGCCTGCGGCAACCCCCGCCGCCGTATACATCACGTTGCTGTATTGAAAGGAATCCCGGTGCGACGCGGTGGGCTTCGCGTTCGTCGCCTGAAGAACAACATCTCGTCTTTCGGCTCGCCCCATGAAGAGGACGGGCATCCTTCCGAAGCCGCTTCGATGAGAGAGCAAGTCGCGGATCGTGATCTCTGACTCACCCTTGGTCGTGAACTTGAGATTGGGACAGTGTTTCGTGATAGGGTCATCCCACTGCATCTCTTCGCGATCGACCATCATCGCAATCAAAGTGCTGGTCAACGGCTTGGTCGCGGACGCGATTTGAAATACGGTTTTGGGTGTCACCCTCGCATCCGTTTCGAGATCCCGGCATCCAAAACCCTCCGCGAAAACAACACTTCCATCCCGCACGATTCCCAAGGCGACACCGGGAATCCGGTGATGGACGCGGCGTCTCTCGATGAGTTCCCGTAGGACGATAAGCCGCCGGGCCAATTCGGGGTCCTCGGTGGGAGACTGAGCCACCACCTGGAAAGGGGCGAACAATAAAACCCCGAAACCGGCAAGAAAAAGAACAGATCGGCGATCAGCGAACAGTCGACATGGCTCAAACAACAACATGCAAGGCACCGTTTCTTGGAACTCGTGGAATCTCCACGGTCAAGCTATCCAAGAGGATGTGCCATGAATTGTAAAAACCGAAAACCCGGCATCGATAGATCGTGGTCGCGCACTCAATCAATGCGAAGGAGTCGGGATCCTTGCGTTGATCCAACGGCCGAAATTGCGAAAGTCTGAAACGAGAGTTCCGTTCGAAAAATACTTGCTGGGAGCGACACCCAAGACCTTCTTGAATTCATGAACAAGGTGAGCTTGGTCAAAGTAACCCATGTCCAGGGAGAGCTGGGTCAGATTGGACGACCGTGCACCTTGCCCGTAACAGAGCACGCGGTAGATTCGAACCATGCGAATCAATGTCTTTGGCGACACCCCCACATGAGTACGAAAGTCATTTCGCAGTGTAGCGCTTGTGACACCGAGCTGATCGGCAAGTGCCTGGACCGACGTGACTTGTCCTGAGGCGATTTGACGAACGGCCCATTCCGTCCTTGGATTCTGTTTCTTTTCGTTGATATTGACACCGAGGAAACGATGCAACGACCGCGCAAGCTCATGAGGACTTGGCTTCCCCGCTAACACTTCTTGCAATCGGGCCAGTTCACCCTTGGAAAACAATTCCGTTGCGTCGACGGATTTCCCTCCGACCAAATGCACCATGTCTTCCGCTAGGAAATGCTGCAGTTGGTAGGGGCTGAATCGGATCGTGACTTCGCGATAGCCTTGACTCGTCCTGAAGTATTGCGGTGTTTCAAAAAGCCCCAGCACTGTGACTTCGGGGAGCCGGCTCCAACCGCCCTCGATTTCCTGCTCGGCGTATCCCGACAGGCAAAAACTAAGACCGATTGCACCATTGATCGGAGACGTCTCTTGACCAACGGTCTGGCCCGTCGTCTCCAAGGAGTAGACGTCGCGTACGTATCGGCACAAAAACTCTGAAGAGTCGAAACTCAACGTTTGATAGTTCAATGCCATGAGGGTGCCGTCGATCATCTTCAGGAACAACTTCCGCGTGGCGAGCATCTTCGTTGCCACCGGCATCCAATTTAGTTGAAGTGGTTCGGAAATGCACAAGCTTCGATGCATCGCCGATCTTCGCTGCGACCCACCGTTGCGGCGAGACGTCGAATCGTCTCGCCGCAACATGAGAGGGCATGGCTAGGCTTCGAGGATGAAGTCGAGACTGAAGTTCTCAAGAACGTCGCCTTCGCCGCCACGCTCGGAATAAACCACGAATGAGATCTCATTCTCACCAGACGTGATCCCCCTTCCAGATCGAAGATTGCCGTTTCGTTCACCGAACAGGGCATAAGGCTCCGAATTTTCCAGCTTGCTTCGTCGACCGAGTTCGAGACGCACGCTGCCGATTTCGGTATCCTCGGATTGACCCACAGCGAAGATCGTTAGCCGACGTCCCTCGGTCAGTGATGCGGGTACCGAAACGCCCGACGTCAACTCGATCAGGATCTCGTCAGTTTGCGAGTCCGCGAGAAAGACCTGCAAGAACGCGGATCCGTTGTTGAATGCGTCGTCAAACGACTCGTTGGACGTCACCGAAAGATCTTCCCAACGGGCCAAGAATGATGGCGTTCGGCTCGCCGGGTCCGAGAAATCCGTGCTGTAAACACCTACGAATAGGCCGGCATTCGACGGGTCTTCACTCATCGTCGGAAGCGAGCGATTCACGCCATTGATCGCATCAGCCACATCGCCAGTGACGGTGAAGGTCTTGCCTTGGATTTCATCGCCGATCGCGATGCCAACCGTGTCCATCGCTTGCACGCGCGGCGTGACGCGAATCGCATTCGAGTCGTTGCGATCGACATCGAGCGAGAGGCGATACGCTGGTGCGACTTGCTGCTCAGGCGTCATCGAAAGACGCTGTGCCCTAGAGCTATTGCCAGGATTTGCATCTTGCAACACATCATCGTTTTCCCATGCGACTTCAAAGGTACTGCCGCCGATGTAGGCTCGCGTGAATTTGATATAGCTCGCTTGGGTCCCATCGCCGACTTGAATTCCGATTTGCGGTGCGCTGGACTGTGGCAATCCTCCTTCGGGCATCACGATGGTCGAAGCCACCGTGAACTCGGTCGTCCGGGACGTGTTGACCATGAATCCATAGTCATCTGCACTCTGGTTCCGATCACGAAACCCGTCGCTGTTACTGGTCAGCACTTGCAACAAGCCGTCCTCGATCACGGCGGATTCGGAGGTCAGCAGACCATAAGGATCGGACTCATAAAACGTGTCGACCGCATCAGGATCGACATTCACACCCTGGAGCCCGGTGGCTTCACCAATCGGCGAAGTTCCATCGGGAACTTCAAAATCAAGGACGATGGATTGTCCGGGTCCAAGCACTCGATGCAGACCATTGTTCTCGTCGTTGGGCGCCGGATCAAAGTTGTCCGCAACTTGATCGCCGTCGGCATCAAAGATCCCGGCTTGAGGAGCGTTGCGAGCCGCGGCTGCGATCGCGTCACCGTCAATCGGTCGTTCGCCGGCGACGCCCACGTTAAAGACGAGCGGCGTCAGCGGCCCACGTTGGGCCCCGGTCTCCGGGTTCTCATACAACGCGTCGTCGCTTGCCCCACTGATCAAATTGTTCTCGATCACGGAGTCATAGCTCTCCGTATTCCGGAACAACGGCCGCTGGACACCAGTGAACTCGATGATGTTGTCGACCACACTGACGGTGCTAAAGTCGGTGGCGGTACCGCCATTGTCAATCGCTTTCAGGCCGAACAGACCCGAGGTACGCGGTGTCGCGGTTTGATTCGCAACGATCAAGTTGTTCGCGAACGTCAATTCGTTATGGGTGCCCGAAGACGAAAAAATACCTCGCCCAGGATTGACGACCAGATTGTTCGTGAACGTGGTTGGTCCAGGCACCGGAATATTGTTGCCGAAGTTTGTAATCAAGTTCCCGCCGTCAGAAGCGATATCGAACTCGAATACGTTGCTATCGACGATCAAATTGTTCCGAGCACCCTCAATCGCATAGCTCGATGCGAACGCGTTGTGGTGGATGTAGAAACTGTAGCCTTCTTCGAAGACAGGCCCTCCCGCGAACTTTGGAATCGAGACGACACCCGCGAGGGAGTTGTGATCAATCTCGACGCCACGGTCATTTTCGAAGGGTAGTTCGATTGAGAAATTGGTTCCGATCGTGTTGTGGTGAATTCGAGAGTCCGTCCACTTTCGCCCCTTGATCCCGAAATAGTTCGTCTCGGGATTGTCGAGCGAGAATCGATTGTTGTAGACCTCCGCATCGACATGGAACGTCGCGAAGATCCCGCCACCATTCGCACCGAGGTCACCACTATTGTTGAGCTTGCGACCGCCTGCGTTGACGAACTCGTTGTGATGGATTTCGGATCCCGTCACGCTAAACGTTCGGATGCCACTGTAAAGGAATTGATTGAGTTCGCTATAGGCGATCTCAAGGTCATCCGATCGGTTTGCAAACACTCCACCGATCATGTCTTCGCCGGTCAGTGTCATATCGCGAAGCGAGGAACCGTCGGAATCGCGATCAAAGTCGAGCAGGTAGCCTGCTCGATTCACGCTCGACGCATTGATTTCACTGTCGGAGATATCGGCGCGCTCAAACGACAGGGACTCCGTGTTCGTGAGCGTCGTACGCTGCGCGCCGGCCCCCAACACATCAATCCCGGCGCTGAACTGAAGCGACTCGCTGATTTCGAACGTGCCCGGTGGCAGATACAACGTCGCGGTGACGATCTCGGGTTCTTCAAGCTTTTGCGACAGCCAGTCAATTGCGGCTTGGATCGCTACGGCATCGTCAACGGAATCATCCGCTACCGCCGGCTCGATTTCTGGATTCGCCGCAAGAATCTCGTCGTTGAGCGTAGTGACGTCGACCAAAACGGAGTCCGAGGAATCAGAGACCGTGAATGAAAATTGGGCCGCTTCAACAAGATCGCCTCGAGTCCCAGTACGGGTGTAAGTCTCAGCGGTGACTTCATATTCGCCGTTGAGGTCGAGGAATCCACGCCGGAAATCGCCGTTCCGATCTCCGGTTACCGAGTACGGCGTTCGGTTCTCGACGCGCTCGGCCAAATCACCCAAACGAATTCGCACACTGCGAAAATCGGGATGTTCGTCGCGAGCTTCGGCGAACAGCGTGACGGTACGGTCTCGTAACAATTCAGAGTCGACCTCGGTACCGTCACGGACTTCCGCAATCACTTCATCGGTGTTGATATCGGCGAGGAAGAATCGCAGTTGCTCCGACGTCAATGACGGCGCATCGCCGGCCATGAGTTGACGGGTTTCCAGCGGCTGAAGTCGAAGTTTGCGTTGACGTTGACGTCGTGTCGGGTGTTTCGAATCACGGAGGGAGGGGACGGCGCGACGCATCGATTTCCTCGAGTCGGACAGCGAAAAGATGGACGCGCTGCGACCGGAGCAACGCGTTTCGCCCGGAACACGGGGAGCCGAAGAGTCTGTGACGGACTTTTTGTTCTTTTTCTCAGAAGAAATTGCCGCGCGGCCGTAAACGGCTGCCCCAACCAGCCCGACACGGGGTCCAACTCCGATGGTTCTCCCGAACCCGGTGGCTTTGCTCCGTGGTGTTTCGTTCCGATTCAGTTTTCGGGTGGACGCACCGGAGGGCTTGCGTCCTTACCGCTAAACCGGTAGGCGGTAGCGCGCGAGCCGTCCGGTGTCACCCAAATGTTCAAATGGAACGAGAGACTAGCCTTTCACGTAAGGCTGCAACCCAAGGCTTGAGATTTCCTCGTCCAACGATTCAGCGGTCGGTGACTCGAGTGTTTGACGAACCTCCTCGGTCAGCAACTGCGCGAACTTTCGCCGTGCCCGCGAAACCTGTTTTCGATAGGCTTCCGGCGTGAGCGTGGTTCCTTGCACACTCGCAAACTGTGCCGCTGCATGCTTCGAATCGAGACCCGAATTCTCGACGGAGAAGCGAAGGATGCTGTACGCAAACGTTCCTTCATTGGTGTATTGATGGTGCTCGAGTTTTTGCCACGCCCGATCGATCAGACAACTCGTCCAAGTCCGCTTCCAAAGATCGTCGTGCGTTTCCCGCTCAGACTCGATCTGCGCGAGTAGGCCTTCACTGGCTTGCACCGGTTTGGCCTGTCGAAAGTGATCCATGGCCGCGTTTCGCAACGATCGTGCTAAATAGTCTCGAAATCGGCCACTGGTCGGAACTTCGTTGCGAAAGCCACGCTCCACCACCTTGGTGAGAAAACCCTGGAGGACTTCCCTCGCGTCATCCTCGTCCTTCACCACGAGAACGAGTAGGTGTCGCATCGCATCGATGTACCTCAAGACGAACCGGTTGATGTCCTTGACGCACGACCAACGCGTCGAGATGTGAGCGAGTTGCTGAGACGATTCCGGTGCTCCATTCACGACTCGTCCTCCGATTCAGAGAGAACGACCACGAGACAGGGACCGTAGGCTTCACTCCCTTCCCGGCTGATGAATTCCATCTCTGTCATGTAAGTCTGGTCGGGTCTGAGCCACAACGTTAGCAACCCATCGGTGTCCGCGATCACTTGAGCGACCAATCCGTTGTTGCGGTGCTGGAGCATGACCACACCGCGGTCTTCGAACCAGCGCGAGAATGGAGACACCGTGCCACCACTGATCATGTCGATTTTTGGTATCTCGAACGGATGGTTCGCGTAGTGAACTCGGTCCGGACCACTGGCGACCCAATTCGCTCGCGGTGAGTCATCGCGCAGGATCCCGACGCTCACCCGATACGTCGGCACCTTACCACGGTAAGGCTTTTTGAGGGTCAGCAAGAGATAGGCATCCTCAATGCGATCTCGAACATCCTGAATGCCGTCGAGTCGAAAACGAAGCAATCCCTGCTGTCGCTCGATCTGGTCCTTCCCACTTCGGATCGACACTTTGATCGTTTTCTCATCACTCAGATCGCGTGTCGAATCCTCCCTGAGATAGGTATCCAAGAGCGACTCGCCACGAAAGACCCTGTGGTTGGCGAGCGCGTCCGGAATATTGGTTGGCGGGCGTTCTTCGGTGAGCGGTGGTTCCGGATCCGCCGGCACCGGTGACGAATCGCGTTGGGCGTTCGTTGCCGATGAGACGGTTGAGCGCGCGGGAAACTCACCGGGAGCCGATGCCCGAACGGACGTTCCCTCACGACGCCCTCGCGAGAACACGATCACTGCCGAGACAATCAAAAAAATCGCTGCGACGGACGCCACGATGGCACGCCATCGGTTCTTTGGTTGTCGAATCGTTGCGGCTGGTCGCGCCTTGGGAGTGACAGTGACCTCAATTTTGACAGGTGTCTGCTCAGCGGGCACTTGGTCGTAGAGACGTTTCAAACGGAGGGACACATCGCGCGCCGTTTGCGGACGACCTCGAGGGTCGCGTCGAAGGCACTCCATGATCACCTCGATCAGCTCTCGAGGAACATCCTCTCGACGAATCGGCGGCGGGTCCTCGGTCAGAACACGGATCAACAGATCACCGGAAGAACGTCCCTGGAACGGCAATCGCCCCGCCGTCAATCGATAAAGGACGACACCGAGTGAATACAGATCGCTACGAGCATCTGCCGCGTGATCTTGTGCTTGCTCAGGTGCGATGTATCCCGGTGTTCCAACCAAGACTGCATCGGAGATTCCTTCTCCCGTGTGGATCACCTCCTTGTCTTCGGGGTCGATATCGTGGGCGAATGCCTGGCCCGTTCTCGCTAAACCAAAATCCAGAACTTTGACCCTGCCCCGAGCCAGCTCCAAAAAGATGTTTGCGGGTTTGACATCACGATGAATAATCCCCGCGGCATGGGCGGCGTGCAAACCTTCCGCCGTCTGGTAACCGATCTTTAGAATTTGCCGGAGCGTAAACGGAAAGTCGCGTTCAACGAATCGATCCAGCGATTCGCCGTCGAGCAACTCCATCGCAAAATAAGGGATCGAACGCACCTCGCCGACTTCGTAGATGTGAACGATATGTTCGTCCCGAAGCGCCGCAATCGCCCTCGCTTCGCTGAGAAACATCTTCCGAGCCGACTCGCTATTGGCGAACTCGGGTCGCATGAATTTGAGCGCGACGTTACGTCGTAGCCGCTGATCCTCAGCCGCAACGACCCACCCCATACCGCCACGCCCGAGGATTTCAATCAACCTGTACTGGACAAGCGAATCCGTCGGACGATCCAGAAGGTCTTGGAGAGTTGTCGGCAGCGAAGGGACGGCCATGAGAAGACTGGAAGAACAGGCATCGTCAGGAACAGTCCATATTATAGAGTGGCGAGAACCGATTCACCGAGCCCTGTCTCTCAAGGGCGGCCGCGCACAGACCCACGAATCAAAAACGCGGCACCGATCGTAGGGATCCATCGCGATGACGGTCTGATAAATCTCGAACTTGGCCCGTGCGTAGCCATTCGCGGTCCGACGTTGAGAACTGATACAGCAACTCCGTCGTCACCTCGGGAACCAACTCCGGAGGGTCAAACTGTTCATCCGTGTATTTTGCCGTCGAAGAAACGCGTATCGAGCGGATGCACCCGATCGACGCGATAGTACGACCTTGGACGGCGGCCCCGACCAAAAACGGACGGTCGCGATCGAGTTCACCCGGCGGCTGAACCTCCGCCTCCGAGCAAACCAAACCGTTGACGTAAAGTCTTCGTGATTGCCCATCGAACACCAATGCGACATGGTTCCACGGTTCACGAAGTCGGGGCAGTCGGGTCCACGACTCGGTTCTTCCCCGCTCCCTTTCCCAACCGACGCTGGTGCATTCGAACCCCGGCAAATTGGCGAGGGTTGCCAACCAGATGGAATTCTCGGGGTCACCTCCAAAGCCCTGAGCGCAAATCGCTCGCTGCCAGTTCTGATCGACCCAAGCCTCGATTGTGAACTGCTCAAACGTATCAAATGGAATCGCTGTCGTTTCGACGTGCAGCCCCGATCCGGATAGCAACAAACCCGATTGCGAACCGTATACGTCCATCGCGGCATCGCAAGCTTCTTCGAATCGGGCGTTGTCGCCGCCGGCGGCTGAGGCACTCGCGAGCGTCATCCATGCATCGACGCTTTCGGGACGGAGGCGGCAAAGCCGCTCGGCATGCTCCCGTGCACTCAGCACATCGTTGTCTCGAAGGCTTGACTCGTACGCCTCTTGGTGATGCAGCACCATCAGGCGTTCGTGATCCGGCATCGTTAGCCAATCTGATTCCCAACTCCCGGCATCGTCTTCGGCGGATTCGCTTAAGTGTGACCGCAGTACTTCCGCGACCTCGTCGCGCAGCAATCGCAGCCCCACCTTGACCGACCATCTTTCGGAAGACTGCTCACTCAATGCGCGATCAATCACCCAGGCCGCGCGGTCAAACCACTCAAACGCGTTGGCGACTTCCCCCATCCGGTAGTTCGCCAGCGCAAGCACCAACCAGTCCTGCGGCGTATCGGGATTTTTCGTTTGATCCAAACCATTCCAGATCGCTTCCAGCGCCTCCGGGTTGCGTCCGGCACGGAGTAGAAGTGTGCCATAGGTGTTCCAATAGGCGTAGTTGGTCCTCGCTTCTAACGTGGCGTGCTCGACAGCAAGTACCGCATCATCGTACTCTTCAATCGCGGACGGTCCGAGTGCGCACAGCCAACCCAACGTGTTGACCGTGGAAGAGTCGTTCGCTTTGTCCTTGAAACGCTCAAGCGCAGACCGACACACTTGCTGGTACTTTGCTGTGTCACCACTTCGAAGATGGAGCAGCCCCAGGCGAAGACGATCACGCATCGTCGCCTCAACGAACTGGCAGAGCTCGTCAGCGTCTTTCAACGCTGCACCCCAATCACCGAGCGACGCGCTGGCATCGCGCCTGCCACGCAACGCGTTCACGTCCTTCGGTTGCTCTTCAAGAATCCTCGAATGGTGAAACGCCGCGTCAAACGGATTACCTGCTCGCTCGCACTGCGAGGCCATCTTCCGATGCCAACTCACCGTTGCTCGTTCCAATCCTTGTGTCGAAAGTTCTTGCGGGAGATCCTTCCCCAACTCCGCACCATTCCAGATGGTAATTTCGAAGCCTCTCGTCACCGCCAATTGGTCTCCTTGGGAACCGAATTGGATCGCAAGGACATGGTCGTTCAAACCTTCGGGATCGAGCTGCAACGCACTCAGCTTTTCGTTGACGCTCCAAACGATCGCACGTTGATCTTTACTCACCGACGCGAGCCGAGTTCCATCGGGATGAAAGTCCATCTCCCGAATGATCTGCGTGTGCCCCACGAGCCTGCCGATTGACTCAAGCTCCACTTTGGGCCGCCGTTCAGTCGACTCGACGGACTCCATCATGATTCGGTACAGGTTGATCACGCCCGACTCTGACCCGACCGCCAGCAAGTCACCCTCACGTGAAATGGCGACGCATCGAGCGTCCGTCTGGATTGCCGATTTGTCAAAAAGTGAGAGGCCGGAATGCGAATCAACGACGTCAAGCGTTCCCCCACCATGAGCGACAAAAAGCACCTCTTCGTGCGGATGGAAACAAACATCGTGAATGGTCTCTCCGAAACGATCCCATTTATGAAGACGTTCCCCCGTAGCAGTATGGATCTGAAGCACTCCGTCATCACATCCGGTAGCAATTCGAGCATCCCCGGCAACGGCGAGGCAATTGATGGGAGCATCGTGAGCATCAACCGCCCACAAGCTCTCACCCGATTTCGCGTCCCAGCAATGGAGACCGCCCGACGCGCCGGCGGCGAAAACAAGCGCATCGTCGACGCCGAATCGGACATCGGTCATCCACTCATCGAATCCTTGCAGCCTTTGAATCAAGCGTCGTTCCGTTCGACCACTCGAAAGCTGATAGATCTGAGCTTCCTTCAATCCCGCCGATGGTTTTCCAATATTCAAACCGCCCGCAACAAGCAAGAGGGAACCGTGCTCACTAAAGTCGATGGCATCCGCAAAGCCGAGGTGATGCTCTGTCTCAAATGAATGAGTGTTGACATTGGAGATCGACCACTTCCGGACCTTTCCGTCGCCACCGGTAGTCACCATCGAACACCCATCAGGACTGAAGGCACAAGAAGTGGCGCTTCCGTCGTGCGCCGCAAAGGCGGCGTGCTGCCTCCCCGATTTCGGATCCCAAAGACGGATCATGTTGCCGTTGGATTGAAACGCAATCAATCGAGAGTCGGGGCTAAAGTCCATACGACCGACCGTGCCGAAATTGGTGTATCGGTGGTCAATCTCTTTCCAATGCCCTCGCTCAAATCCGAACACTCGCATTCGTCCGTAGCGGATCCCGTAGTAACCACCGGTGACGAGCATCTCTCCATCGGGACTAAACACCACGGCTCGATCACCGCACTGAGACTCTCGAAAGAGCGCCGCTCCCTCGATCGGATTCCAGACGGAGAGCCGACTGCTATTGCAAACCGCAGCCAATTCACCGGTCCGCGGGTTGAACGCGATACCGTGAATCGAAGAAAAGGAGTGTGAAAGTTCCCGAATCAACGCACCGTTGTCGGAATCGTAGAGCCGGATCCGTCCGTTCGCCCCGCCGGCGGCCAACATTGGTTGATGCGGAGCGAATGCAACGGAGTAACTTCGATGCTCGGTGTCCTGAAACAGAACTCGCCCCGATTCAACCTCCCAAATGGCCACACCACCAGACGCCGACGCGGACGCGAGCAGCCGACTGTCGGGCGAAAAACAAATATCTCGATAGCCTCCTTCACGCGTCCCAAACAGCCGCACAAGCGCGCCGGTCTCAAAGTTCCAAAGAATGATTTCGCCGGGCAAATCGCTATTCCAGCGTGAGCTGCAAGAGGCAATCCACTTGCCATCAGGACTGACTCGCGCCCGTGTGACTTGATTGGTATGGCCTTCCAGTGTTTGCGTATCGCTTTGGCTGAGTCGATCTAAATAGTGCCATTCCCAACCCCGATATTCAGCGGAACATTCGGCGAGCAGGATGCGAGCGTTTTGAAGGTGCTCGGCGTCGAGCTCTCCCTTGGCCCGCGCGACCTTCTGGAAATAGAGGTTCGCCTCGACCCGTCGGCGTTGCACCTGTTCTTCGTCTCGAGCCTTTTTCGCAGCCAGCTCTTCTGCCTCGGCGCGAATCCGCTGCTGCCGTTCTCCCTTCTGCGCCGCTTGTGCGATGGCTTGTTCGTTGCGCGCGTGCCTCAGTCCGACAAGGGCGAAACTGAGACCGACCAATAAACCGACGAGGATGGTCACGGCGCTCGCGACCAACAATCGGTGGCGGTTCACGAATTTGTGCAACCGGTAGGGCAGGCTCGGCGCACTCGCCAAGACGGGTTCACGGTTGAGGTACCGCTCAATGTCTTGGGACAATTCGTAGACTGTTTGATAGCGACGATTGCGGTCTTTCTCGACCGCCTTCATCACGATGTGATCCAAGTCTCCGCGAAGCGTCTGAGATTGCCCCGGTGGGACAGAAACCGATGGGCCCGCGCGCCGCGCAGACTGCAATGTCTGGACACGTGAACTCGGCGTCGGAGGGTCTTCTTCCAAAATGATCTTCACGACATCCATGAACGATGCCGACTTCATCCGCTCCGCGTTAAAGGGCGTGGTGCCCGTGAGCAACTCGTAGAGCAAGACACCCAAGGAATAGACATCGCTTCGAATGTCGACGTCCAAACTACTCATGTCGGCCTGCTCCGGACTCATGTACATCGGAGTGCCGATCATTTGGCCGTAGCGAGTGAACAACGTCTTGTCAGTCAATCGATGTTCGAGTGCTTTGCTAATCCCAAAGTCGATGATCTTGGGAACCGGCTCTCCGTCATTGAGTGTCACCATCACGTTGGACGGCTTTAAGTCCCGGTGGATGATGCTCTTGGAATGGGCGTGCTGAACCGCACCGCAGACGAGTCTAAACAGTCGCAGTCGCCGCTCGGTTGAGAGTTTTTCGCGATGGCAATAGTCGGTGATAGGCATGCCATGCACCAACTCCATCACGAAATAGGGATGACCGCACTGGGTCGACCCCGCGTCCAGCACGCGACAGATGCTGGGATGGTCCATGATTGCGAGTGCTTGACGTTCGGCTTCGAACCGAGCAACCGCCGAGCGCGTGTCCATCCCGGGCTTGATAATTTTGATTGCCACACGACGACGTACTGGCTCGTTTTGTTCGGCCATGTAGACAACGCCAAAACCACCCTCCCCGATCTCTTCGAGCAACTTGTAGTTGCCGATCCGAGTTCCGGCATCGATTTTCCCCACCGCCGGGCTCTCATCCCCATGCCCGTCTGAAACAATCGCTTCGTGAACGGCGAACAAGTCCTTCAGATCCGCGCGGCGATCAGGAAACCTTTGGCAAAGCTCTTCAAAGGAGGGCGCTTCGCCGACCTGTTCGAGCGCGGCATACTCGCGATAGATGACTTCTAACGCGGGTTCGGCATCACTCGCCAACAGTGGAAACTCTTCGAACAGCTGTTCCGAGACACTTCGCTCCCCATCAAGGATGCGTTGCTCGACCACATCCAACAGAGACCTGAATTCTGATTTCGAGAGTCGATCCTGCATAAGGTTTGAAGAGACTCCGCAAAGGTTCTCGTGAATGAGCGTGAAGGTTCGCAGCTTGCCACATAGTGAATGTCCGCTCGGACGAAAAACGCAACAAATCGATCGATTTTCTTGAAAAAACAGGTCCGAAGATCAATAAGATGCGACGTTCGTCACTGATGTTTTCGATCCGCGAAAGGTGAGCAACATGCCGCTATTCGCCGGTTTGGTGGCCTGCAAAACGCGAACCACCGTCTGTCCGATATGGCTCACCCCTCGGAAATCCCTCATCACTCGGCGACTTTGAAGCCCCAGTTAACAGGCAGGTCTTGGAAATGACTGACGACACTTTCCGATCGCTCCTGCAGCAAGCACAGGCCGGCGATCAAGACGCGCTCAAGCGATTGATCGAACGCTATGAATCCAAAATCCGCATCGTGGTGCGATCGCGCCTCGGCCCATTGCTTCGACCCTACCTCGATTCCGTTGATGTGATCCAGTCCGTGCACCGCAGCATGATGTCCGGCCTTGCACAAGGCAAATTCGATATCGAGTCACCGCAAAACTTGGTCGCGCTGGCGACCACGATGGTCCGCGCGAAAATTTCAAACCAGTGGCGACGACATAAACGCCAAATTCGAGACTGCCTGTCCGACACGGACCGTCCCGTCAAAGTCAGCGGCGATCCACTCGACCAGTTGATCTACAACGATGAGATGCAGCGTTTGCTCGAGGAACTTCCCGAAGTCGATTGCCAAGTCATCCGCCTTCGTTCGGAGGGTTTGAGCACGGCGGAAGCCGCGCGAAAGCTAGGCATCCCCGCGAACGTTGTCCGAGTCCGACTCAGTCGAATCCGGAAGAGACTGCTGGCGAAAGAAGCCGACGTGGACAACAAGCAACTGCACTCCTCCTGAGTGAACCAAGCGACTGCCGAAACAAGTCACTGCCGAACCGAACGACGTCCCCGACGCAAACACAAAGCACCCACCACCATCAACGAGACACCGAAGGTCCCGGGCTCCGGAATGGCGGTAATTGATAAGAGGTTCGTAATCGGGCTGGCCGCCAAAGCCGTCAGCGTCGAATCATTGAGCGGGAACGATGCTCCTGGTGTCGTCCCGGTTTGCAGCTCAAAAGTTCCTGTGGCCGTGGGGTCGACACCAAGTCGAACGCTGCCGATCTGGACGGAACTCGCAAACGCGTGGGCCTGGTCCACTGGCTGAACGCCAGCGAGTCCGGAGGATTCCACGACCCCGAGCCGCACGCTTTGTCCAGTAATGGCTGATTCGACGAACGGATCCTGAACAAAGCCAGGCCCAAGCTCGAATTCGAGAAGCGAGACTTCAAGACCGCCGCGAACTTCGAACGTGATGTCGGCGATCGCCAAGCCATTGTCACTGAGCCGCGTGTCGTTGTCGGCCTGCGTCAAGAAGATGTCAAACCATGTGAATTCGCCCGCACCGATCGTGAATGATCCGGGACCATCGTCGCCAACACCAAGTTCCGGTCGATCGTCCTGGCGAAGCTCAAAAACGTAGTCCGCGTGCGCGACGCTTCCGCCAAACAAGGCGATCGAAACAGACGCGACGACGGTGAACAGAAGGGGCTGAGAGCGCATGATGAACGACACGAGAGAGTTGGAAGAAGGACGCCAACGCCAAACAGGCTGCGTTGGGCGCGAGCTCGATTCGGCAACCACCTGCCTAATGCGGCGGCTGACGAAAACCGCAACAGCGGAGTTTCGCTTTTGACTCTTTTCGTTGATTTCCCAGGAATCTGTTGCGATTGGTGATCCCAAATCTCATTGGAGAGACGGCGGTCCTTCTCCTTCTTCTTGGGATTCCATTCATGCGTCCTCAATCCCATCGTCGTCAAAAGACACGCGTCCAGTCGTTTCGATCTCGACGAGCCCGTCGACTCCGAACGCTGGAGCTACTTGAGCAACGACATCTTCTAGCCGTCGACTTGCTGTACCCCAACGATCTGCCCTACTTGGATGGTGCAGACCTGACGCTGCAAGCAGACACGAACGGTGGCAACTTCTTGCGGCTGTTTGACGGCGCGACCGAGGTGTCTTCGGTTGAATTGGTCAACAGTGGTGATGTCGAGGTCAACATCACACGAGACCCCGAAATCGCTCGCTTGGTCGGCGACACCCTGCGAATCGATCTCTCGACACTCAATCAAATCAGCAGTTTCGTTACCGGAAACGGAGGCGAACTCACGCTGAATTTCATTGGCGGCTTCGAAGATCCCACCAATATCCTCGCAGACGACCAAGTTTACTTGGAACAAGCAGGAACCATCGACTTTGACCTCCTCGTCAACAGTTCCGCCAACATCGTCGTCGATGGTTCCACCAATGCAAACTTCGGTGCGTTCGATCTGACCGTTGAATCGGAAGACAACATCTTGATGGATGGCGGATCGCTATCTGCGACGGAACTCAGTCTGATTGCCCGTTCCACGCAAACGGGTCAAGTCGAAGCGGATGATCTGACCGAAGTCTTCGCGCTACCGGCACCGTCGATCCAGCTGTCAGGTGGTTCACTGACTGGCCAAAACGTCACCGTGTCGGCCGTCGCCGATGTCGATATCACGGTTGAAACAACAGATCTGCTCGATGGCTCCATTAGTGTCGGCGAAGTCTTTGTCATGGCAGACACCGCAGTCACCGTCGACGCAGTGGCGACGGTCTCTGCCGCCGGCCAGGCCAGCATCCTTGCCACAAACAACATCACAACTTCGATCGTCCGCGCCCCGCAGGATGATGGAGACAGCGGCGATGATGACAAACAAGAAGACGCAGCAATCTCCGCGTCGGTGATCACCAGCGACGCGGAGATCTTGATCGATGGCCAGGCGGTCATCACTGCGGCTGACTTGCAAATTGTCGCTGACAACAACGTCAACACGGCGACCACCGCCGACGGGCAACTCGGGTCCTCGTCCGCCGGCGGAACGCTGTCGACCGCGGTTGTTCTCGGCGACACCAACGTCCAAATCATTGGCTCACCAGTTCTCACCGCAAACACGGGAAACCTCATCGTCGATGCCCGTTCGAATCGAACGGTCAACACGACCGCTATCGCCACCACCGAAGGCGCAACCGACGATGGCAACTCGTCGACTCAAACCAACGGTCAACAAACCCTCAGCAGCAACAACGCGCAGACCTCGGATGGCGACTTGACTCTGGCGGCTGCGATCACCGTCGCAACGGTCAGCGGCGTCACCAATACAACGATCGGTGGTGGCACGTTAAGAGCGCCGCAAGGCGAAGTGCTACTGGATTCCTCTGCGACCCAGAACGTGAGCAGCGTCGCCGATTCGAGCGTGACTTCGGGTGATTCCGGGACCGGTGTGGGCATCGGCGCCGTGATCACGGTCGTCGACTTTGAGAGTAAGACGGACTTGGGCGGCGGCACGTTTGATTCTCCAGCGGTGCGCGGACGAAGTCGGATGCCGATGGGCACGCTGCAAAGCGAAGCCAAATCGGGCCCGTCGGGTGACGCAAACGGCGCGGATGTGGGCGTCGCCGGCGCGCTCACCGTCCACACCGTGATCACCAATGCCCAATCCGTCCTCAGTGGATCGTTGACGTCGGATCACGTGGGCGCGGACTTTGAACTGTCGGCGGAATCACTCCAAGCGAGTAGCGCCAAAGCGATTCCCAAGAAAGACGGTGGATCAGGTGAAAGTCTTGGCGTCGGTGCATCCGTTGGCATTCACGTCTCGGACCGCACCACGCGTGCCGCCATCGACGGCGCTGGTGGCCTCACAAATGTTGCCGACGTTTCGCTGTCTGCGACCAGCGATCACGATGTCACGACGCAGACAACGGGTGCTGCGGCGGGAGGTACCGCCATCGCCGCGGTGGTTTCCAACCTCGTCCACAACGACGACACCCTCGCTCAAGTTGCGACGGCCGGAACCCCGTTGTCAGTCTCAGGGGATTTCAGCGCAGCGGCCACCTCATCGGGCGACGTCAGTACCGCCGCCGAAGGCAATGCCCAAGGAGGCAGCAACGCCGCAATCGGTGCTGCTATTACGGTCAGTGTCGTGAACCGAAAAACGGAAACGTTTGTCGATCGCGACCTCTCCGCGAGTGGTGCGTTGTCGCTGGACGCGATCAGCACTGGAACGAACGACGCGAGTGCAATCGCTAACGCATCGGGTGAGAAGAAGGAAAGCGAGAATAACTCCAACGTCGATCAAAAAGCCGCCTCGCAGCGAAGCGTCGCTGACTCAACGGCGAGCCAGAACAGCGCACGAACGAGTACGAATAGTGATCCGAGCCGTGACAATTCGACACCCACTTCGAGCACCGATGAAAGTGATGGTCCCATCGCCGTCGCCGCCGCGATCACCGTCAACGTCGTTGATACGCAAAACCGAGTCCGCGTCGGCGACAACGTCGACTTGGTTTCCGGTGGGATAATGACATTCAGCACCGCCGCAAATGCCGACGCGGTCGCGAACAGCGATGGGCAAAGCGTCGACGCGGGTGCGGTGGGCATCGGCGCCGCGGTCGCCATCAACCGCAATCGGCTCGACAACGAAATCCTTTTCGGCACCAGCGTCAGCGTCACCGGATTGGGCATGACCGCTTCGGTCGCCATGCGTGACGTGGACAGCGATCGCAAACATCGCTCTGCAGCCAGCGCGGTCTCGGGTGCCGGAGCGGATGACATCGGCATCGCTGGCGCGGTCGCGATCCACTTGGTCGATACGCGCTCTCACGTCCTTTTGCCGGGTGACTTGAACGCAACGCTTTCAGGTGGGGACTTGAATGTCAGCGCGGATTCGACGACTGAATCCGTCGCAACGGCGATGCCCGCCGATTTCGCCACCAGCGGCGGTGACTTGGGAATCGGAGCGTCGGTTGCGCTCAATCGAACCGGACACATCACGCACGCTGAAATCGCTGACGGTGCGACGATCAATGGCACCGTCGGCGACGTCAGCGTTCTTGCTAACGGCCTCTACCAGACAACGACCGATGCCGCCAACGGTTCGAAAAGTGATATCGCGATCAGCCCCGTCGTCGCTCTCGCCTTGGTCGACCATGACACAACGGCTCGCATCGGAACCGGTCCCCAACTGACGGCCACCGGCGACCTGATGCTGCAAGCGCAGCATGTCAGCGCGGTGAACACCACGGTCGATTCCGATGCTGAAGCGTCTAACATCGGAATCGGTGCATCGGTTTCGATCAACCTTGTCGAAGAAGACGCCGTCGCGGGATTGGCCAGACCCGTCGTCGTTTCGGGCACCGCGAGTGTCCTCTCCTCCATGGACCTCGCCGGCAACTCGGAAGCCAACGCGAGCGTCGGCGGCAACGACCAAAGCTCAGATGATGCCGACACTCAGTCCAATGACACGGTCAACAACAACCCGAACCGTGGCTCCGACAAGTCGGTTCCCAAGGCTCAAGACGGGACGAACCAGGCCGACTCCGAAGCGACCAGCGAAGCAAACAATAGCGAATCGGGAACCATCGGCGTCGCCGCGGCGGTCGCGATTCATTCGGTGACCGCCAGCAACCGAGCCCTCGTCGGTTCGGGCGCCAACATCACTGCGTCGGGCGCCGTCAGCGTCGTCGCCTCCGCCGAGGTCGACAGCATTGCCGAAGCCATCGGCAGCGCCGTCACCGTTGAAGAAACCAACAGCGTCGGCGCAGCCGTCGGCGTCAACAGCACAACGATGTTCAACGAGGCGAGTGTTGCCTCGACGGTTGTTGGAGCGGACGTTCAATTGATTGCCGACACCACGGATCAAGAAACGAATGACCAGGTCGTCTACGGACTTGCTGCGGGTGCCAGTACGGGTGACGTCGGTGCGGCGGGTTCCGTCGCGGTCAACATCGTCGACCTCACGTCACGCGCTCAGTTAACCGGCTCGGGACATGTTCGAGCGGCGGGTGACTTCACGGTCCAGAGTGAATCGGACAATCAAGTTCAGACCATTGCAGCCGCCGCCGGATTGGGAGGAACGGTGGCGATTGGCGCTTCGGTGGCCGTGACGCTTTTTGATGTGGACAACGATGCCGCCATCGATGGCGATGCCGATGCAAACGGAAGCATGCTCGTCGACTCTACGACCACGGTTCAGCCGCGATCTACCACCATCGGCGACTTCGGTTCGGTGAATGTCACCAGCGTCGCAGCGTCGGGTGCCGGGACGGATGGTGAAGCGGCGGTGGCGGCAACCGTCGTGGCGAACCTTTTCGACTTGAGTACGGTGGCCTCCATAGCTGCCGGGAGTCAGATCAATCAGCACGCCAGTACGGTTGGCAGCAGTTCGCAGTCGGTGAGCGTGCTCGCTTCCAGCGACGTTGACACCTTCAGCATCGCGGGCTCGTTGGGCGTTTCACTTTCGGGAGTCGGAGTCGGCGTTGGGCTGGACCTTGGCATCATCGATCTCGAAACACGCGCGTCCATCGGAGCATCAGCCACGGTCGATGCGCAAAGCAACGTGGCCGTGGATGCGATACTCACGGAAGACCACACCACAGGGGCGACCAACGCCGGAATTGGAAACTCCGTTGGCGTGGCCGGCTCCGCTTCCGTCTACATCATCAACACAAACACCACGGCACTCGTCGATTCGTCAGCGGTGATCGACGCCGGCGGCAACGTGCAAGTGTTGGCGGCGGGCGATTTGAAGCTGGTGACTATCGGTGGCAGTATCGGAGTCGGAGGAACCGCCGGCGTCGGACTGTCGAACACCACTCTGGTACACAACGACAGCGTCATAGCGCGCGTCGGGGATTTCGCGGAGGTGGAGACGCGTGGCAGCACTGGGCTACAGGTCAATGCACGAAGCACTGAAGACATCGTGGGGACGGCGATCGCAGGAAGCGCCGCTGGGACGGTGGCACTTTCCGGATCCGCTGGCGTTTACGTTCTCAACGAAACCACACAAGCATCGATAGGCCAAAGTACCACGATCGTTGCCGACAATGGCTCCGCGAGTGGACTACCCAACGTGGAAGTCACTGCGTTCGATTCGACGATGCTCGTCTCGGTGGCCGGTTCGCTCGCGGTTGCTGGTACGGCTGGCGCTGGATTTGGTGCAGACGTCGTCACACTCAACAAGACAACGACAGCGACGATTGGCACTAACGCGGATGTGGTCGTCGAAGGCAACCTGCAGGTGCTGGCCGATTCGATCGAAGACCTGACGTCCGTCGCGGCAGGCATCGCCGCGGCTGGGACCGTGGCGATTGGCGTGGATGCCGCCGTACACGTCATCGACATCAATACACTCGCGACGATTGGTAACAACGCGAAAGTCACGGTTGATGGATCGGCCAATATCGCGGCCGATAGCGACACCGAAATCGACAAGGTTGTCGGCGTTTTTGCCGCCGCGAGTGGAGTCGGGCTTGCGGCTGCGGCAGCCGTCAACACACTGACCAAGAACACGCAGGCGATTGTCGGCGACGGAGCTGTCCTCTCCGTCAACGGCAATGGAACTGGCGTCGAAGCTCGGACCGGCCAATTCACCATCACTACCGAGAGCGCGCTCGTAGGAAGTCAAGGCATCGAGGCAAAAGGTGGCGTCTCGCTCGATGCCGATTCGGGTTCTTTGGCGGCTGAAGGGGAAGTTGGCTTGCCTACGGAAGATCAGAACGCGCAAAAGCAACACGCCACCGATGAGTCTCTTGAGGGTCAGCGAGTTGTCACGCCGGTTACGGATCCAATGTTCCACGGTTTGGCAGTCACGGCCACCAACCGTGACGACATCGAGTCTTACACTATCTCCGCGGGCTTTGGTACGGTCGGGATCGCAATCTCAGCCGGCGTCAACGTCGCCAACATCACAACCCACAGTGGCCTCGGAGCTGGAGCGGTTGTCAACAGCGACCTCACGGACGCGAACGCGGAACAATCCGTTCGCATTGCTTCCGGCAGTGACTTTCAACATGTGGCGATCGCGGCAGGCTTCGCGGGTGGGTTCGGGGCTGTGGCGCCCGTCGCCGGAGTGACGGTGCTCACGAACCAGACCACGGCAGACCTCGGGGCAGCATCAGTCCAAGCGATTGGAGACGTCGAAGTCGTCACCCATGCGTGCCAAGACATTCTATTGGTCGGATTCGGCGCGGCAGGCGGAGCGGTGGGAGTCGGTGGAACGGTGGACGTACTAACGATCAACTCGACATCGCTTGCCACCATTGCGCAAAACGCAGTGGTGCTTGCCCATGATGATGTCATCGTCTGGGCAACTGACGACACCGACTTCGACATTTTCACTGGCTCCGCTGCCGCAGGACTCGGCGGTGTCGGTATTTCCGTGGGCGTCGTTCTGGTCGACAAAGTGACCGCAGCGACCATCCATGATGGAGCCCAAGTCGATGCACTGGCTCTCGCGCCGGACGACTTCTCTCAGGCCCTCGATGGAGAAAACACAGACGGCAACTTCGGGACGTTCGAGAGTGGGGGGATCGTCGTTCAAGCAGAAAGTAGTGAGACGTTCGCTCATCTCGGGGTCGCAGCGGGAGCCGGCTTTGTCGGAGTAGCCGGTGCGGTAACGGTCACGTTGATCGACTCCGACACGACGGCTCAGGTGGGTGCGGCGGCGATGCTCAACCAAGGAGCCCACACGCATGGCGCACAGCAGAACGTGGTCGTCGCGGCTCGAAACTGGGTGGACGCTCTCTCGTTTACCGGCGGCATCACGGCCGGTGCAGTTGCCGCCGCCGGCGCAGTCGATATCGGTTCCATCAAGAACGACACCCGGGCATTGGTCTCCGGTGGAGCCGAGATTGACGCTCAGCAAGACGCACACATCCACGCGGTCTCCGCAAAGAACCTTCGTGGGCTCACCGTGAGCGGGTCCGCTGGCGCTGTTGCCTTGGCCGCTGCCGTTTCGACGTGGTCAGTCGGAACGTCGATCGACTCCAACTACGAGGACGACCAGGGACAAACCGGAAAAGCAACAGAAGGCGAAGGGGGCTCCGAAGCGGATCGAGAGGCCGCGTCAAAAGCAGAGGTTCAATCAAGCGAAGTCTCGTCGCAACTCGGTCAGGTCGATACGGGTGGCGGTAACAACGACCGCATACAAACGGCGACGCAACAGGCTTCGAACTCCGTCGCGATGGGTTCGCCGACACAAGATGCGATTCTCGCCAAGCTGGCCGCCCTCGCGGAGACGCCAGGAACTTCCGCAACCGTCGAATCGACCGCTGTCATTGATGTGGGACGCGATCTGCAGGTCTCTGCCGATGAGAACGCAATCGTCAACATCACAATCGGTTCCGCCGCGGCAGGACTTGTCGGATTTGGAGCCTCGGTGGCGGTCACTTCGATCGCAGCCAACGCTTCCGCAGTTGCTGGCGGAAACTTGAGCGCCGGAGGTGACATTGGGATCCATGCTGAATTGGTCGAAGAGGTCTCGGTCACTTCACTCGGTTTGACGGCGGGAGCAATCGCGCTCGGCGCTGCCGTGGCGGTCGTTAACGACACCTCGGTGGTGCAGGCCCATCTCAGTGACGGAGCCTTTGTGAGGGGCGCGAACACGCTTTCGATCACCGCTTCCAACCAGCAAACGCTCGGTGGAGCCACGGCACAAGCTGCAGAAGGCCTTGTTGGCGTGGGCGCCTCGTTTGCGCAAGTTAACCTTGAGAACAACTCGGCGATCGAAACGCTGGCTTCGATCGGCGACAACGTCACCATCGGTGTCGATAACAACCTCGCCATTGGCCTGGCCGATGACTTCGACACACCCGGCAGCAGTCTTTCTCTCGTATTCAACAAGAGCGTTGACAACGTCCTCGTCAGCGCGACATCCAACGTTGACGCGATTGCAGACACGACCGGAGTCGCCGGTGGAATCGTCGGAGCGACCGCGAATTTCACCGACACCGACCTCCGCCCCGAAGTCGTCACGCGGATCGGCAACTCGACTTCCATCCAAGCGAACAACGTCGTCGAACTCGCGCCCCAGCTCACGCTCAATGGGAAAGCGGATACGACCGGTGTGTCCGTCGCAGCGGCTTCGGTGGGTGCCAGCGTCTCGAACGTTCGTGCCGGCGCCGGTGACGACGTCGAAGAAGCCTTGGCCCGAATCGGTTCCGGCTCAAGTATCCAAGCTCGAACCTTGCGGATGGAGCCTCGCATTAGCACGACGCTTTTGGCAGATTCGCTTGCGAGTGCTTCGGGAGCATCGGGTGTCTCAGCTTCGATCGCGGACACGCACACCGATCTGGCAAGTGTGAGTGAGATCGGCGCCAACACCACGGTCGAAGTTCACAACCTCGCGGTGAATGCGCTGCACCTTCAGGACATCGACGCGATTGCCGACAGCCTTACCATCGGATTGTTCGGTGCCGGGCTGACCCAAGCATCGAATCTAAATCTCAGTCGGGCTGCGGTGGATTTTGCGGCTGGCGTCCAAGTCGATGCGCGGGATGTCGACATTTACACCAGCAACAATCTCCTTAAAGGATCCGACGCGCTCAACTACAACACGGTTGAAGCCATTAGCGTTGGATTCAGTACCATGGAATTGTCCGGCAGCGAGTCCGAAATCGGAACCAGCGACCAAGCATTTGAATCATCGGTCACGTTTGGAAATGGCTCCAGGATTACCGTCGCGGACGATTCAAGCGACGACTTGAGGTTTTCTGTCAGGGCATCCACCGACTGGCAACTGGCGGACGCAGTCGTGACGACGGGGGTCTCGGTTACCTTCGGAGGCGCATACGCCAAATCGAGCATCGAGGTCCTCGCGAATTCAAGGATCGAAGCCAACGGCGCCACGCTCGAGAACGAGAACGGTGACTTGCTCCTATCGACGTCAAGCGGGGGGACCAACTCCGCATCCTCGGACGTCACGATGGCCGCAGGCCTCACGGGCGCCGCCGTCTCAAATGCGACCGCCTTCACCCAAGCAGACCAACAGATCGACCTGAACAATTCCACGCTCCGTGGAAACAACGTGAACTTACTCTCGGGGCGAAACGGATCGCAACTCCCGAACCGACACATCAGCAAGTCCGTTGGTGAGTTATTTGCAGCTTCCTTCTTGATGTCGTTTTCTCTTCCGATTTCCAACGCAACGACGATCGAGAACAACACGATCGATATTCGCGGCACCACAGAGGTGCTGGCGTTCAAGGATGTCAATCTGGTCACCGACGAGACGATCGCTGGCGACGATCGAACGAACGCGGGCGGCGGCGTTTTTTCCCTCTCATTGATTCCCCACGATGCACCCCCAGTCGGCGATTCGTTGTTCGCTGCAAACAGTATCGTGAACATCGATCCTTCGGCCCACATTGAAGCCGGAACTCAGAGCAGATCCTTACTCGCAATCGGGTCCATTGATCATCCAAACCCAGCGTTTGCCGACCTTGTCCTCACCAAGAACTACGGTGATCTACTCAGCAGCGACGACAAGGCCGCGCTTGGACTTCCGATTGACTTGGAATACGAGTACGTCGAGCCGAGCTTGGATCAGATTCTCTTGCCCGTCCAAAGCGGCTTCATCTTTGAAGTGGTCGAGGGTTTCGGAACCAATGGTCAGATCGGAGATCACTACCAATTCAACGTGAATCTGGCGGGTAGTTTTCCGCTCGACCCCACTCAGTTCGACTTCTCCGCTCCGGTCTGGATCCATCGTGGACGACTCTCGCAGGCAGAACTCCAGGAGGAACTCGAACTGGGTAATCCGACCTATCGGTCCGATGCGACCGCTCAGCTTACCGACGCGGTTTCCGGAGAATTCTTCGTCGTCAAACCCGTGGAGATGGATAACGTCGGATTGATCCAAGCCAACTATGGGCTGGACCTCTTCCAACAACGACAGCAGATCATCGATTGGATTATCAACCACGCCGACAACGCAGAGGCAGTCACTCGCTATCAAGTCCAACTGAACGAAATTGAAAACCAGCTGAGGGTCCTGGGCTTGGTGGATGAGTCGGGGGCCGTGGCCAAGTTTCGACAGGACCTGGACCTGTTGATTCTTCAAGTTCCCAAGATGAGAGCTGCGCCGGGAGCAGTGTTCATCGAGTCAAGCACACAGAATGCCGCCGCGTTTCAACCGCTGGTTGATAATCAAGCCATCATCGCCCGGCCGGGCGCCAACATTGACATTGCAAACCAAACGCCTTTGGCGATGAACATCGTAGACGTGCACGTGTCTGACAATCGACGACTGGTGACCAGTCCGGACGGAACCTATTTCGTTTTAGAGGGTGGCAACGTCTACTTCAACAATGCTCCCCTGACCAATGTCGTCGATGGTACGGGCAGGCAGATCTCGATTGTTCAGGACTCGGAAGCCTCGTTGGCCATTCATGACCTCGATGGCTACCAACCACCTAGTGCGGACCTTCAACAGGATTTATTCATCAATGGTCGTGTCGTCAACGAAGCGGGCGGGGTGTTTATTCAAAACGTTGAAGGAGGAATCCGCGTTCGCGGCGAGATTCGCGGGGAACCGCTGGACATCTTGGCGGCAGGCGATTTCACCTTGCATACCGACAGTTGGTTCCACACCAATCGAGATCCACGGCAATATCTAACCTATGACGCGTTCCGAAACATCGCCGCAGAAACACGAACTCACTTCACCAGCAGCGATGGATCGATCGTCGATCAGAATCAGAGCGGCGAAGTCTCTACCCTGACGGAGGCGATCGAAGACGACGCCTCTCGGATTCTTTCCCAGGGAACGATCACGATCACGGCTCGGTTTTTGAATGTCAACGGACTCATTCAAAGCGGTGTCGAATCCGTGGAATTTGATGTGGCTGCGGACTTCACTCCTCCGGACAGCCGCACCAGCTTTACCACCGTGGGGCTGCAAGGGGAGACCCGCTATGGCCTCGACGACACGGGCAGCTTGATCGGTGTTCTTCCAGGTGTCAGCTTCGGAACAGATGGTGTTCCGATCGATGGCTACTGGGATCCGAACGAACAGGCCTTTGTGTTGGAAGCCATTCGTCCTGAAGGTGGTGAAATCGTCATCGTCGGTGAATTGATTAGCACCGGGAACGGTCGTTTGAAAGCCGCGAGTGGTTTCGTCGACGTCGACATCAACAACGAGAGTCCCTATCGCCTGATCCTCAACCGGATCGACACGACCAAAGAACGCAAAGGCCGCATTGAGGTCGTCAATAGTTCGAACCAGACGAAAGTGGAGTACGAAGTCGTTTCCGGACAAATCCAAGAAACGCACTCCAACGGAACGCTTGTCGAGGGCAACCCGATCACCGGCGAGATCTCCACGATCTTCTATCAAGAGGTGTCGACTGAAACGCACGCCTTTGGCGATCCAATCCAGTACGAGCTACCGTCGGGTCTGCACTATGTGTGGGTCGATGGCGTTGACAGGCGGTTGCTGACAGTCAAAACCTATCGGAAAGAATCGTTAGAGATTCCATTTATCGGTGCTGGCTCCACCTTGCTCTTCCTGGCAGACGAGTTAGACGACGACGAGTTTCCACCAGTTTCGGAGAATGTCTTCCCGATACAAGACGAACCCAAACTGGAGTCAGAGACCATCGAGATCGAAGGCGCTACGGCGGACAACGGCGAGCCCCTCGTACCGGCCTACGCCAACGGAGCCGCCTACTCGGTCGCCTTTGAAAGATACGATCAATTCGCAGTCACGATCAATCACGGAGCGTTGGTCCGCCATCCACCAACCTCAGCGGGCACGGTCTACCGATACCTAGGTCCGGAAGCCGCGTACGAGTTGGATACCGTCGACTACTCTCAAACGGACCTCTGGGAGAACTCCGGCCAATCAGGTAGCGAATTTGTGCACAAACCAGAAGAGAATCGCTTCGACAGTAGCTTCAAAAATGTAACGCGAGTGTATGCCAACACTGGCTGTGAAGGTGGCGGTTGGTTCCAGACGGAGACCTGCACCTACACCCTCGACGAAACAAGTGTCGTGAGCGATTTCTACACGCACACGCTCAAAGCCGACTACCCGATCGATATTGAGATCACGCCGGGTTCGCTAGCTCCCGAGATCAAGATCCACTCGGTCGGCGGCATCCTTTTCCAAGACCATATGTATTCGCCGGACTCGGCGACTGTGGAACTTCGATCGGCAGTCGGTGATATTCGCACAGCTGAACGGGTCGCCCTCTTCGGTCCGTCTCCCACCGTTGTCGCCGGGGGCCAAGTCGACTTGACGATCGAAGGGCAACAGGGGCCTTTGAATGTTTCGGCCGCGGGGGACATCGAGGTCCATGCCGTTTCGGAAGACAACCAGACCAGTTCGCTCGAAGTCGACCTGATCAGCACTTTCGGTGACGTCTTCCTTAATGCGCCCAACGGTGTGCAGGGAACAGACTCCGATGCGTTGGTGCAGGGAACTCGAATCGAAATCCAAGCACGCCTTGGTAGTGTTACCGGTGGCCCCGGAAATCTAACCATTGACTCCGGAGACACTGGCGGTGTCGCGATTCTGGCAGACGGAGACGTCATGGTCTCCGAACGAATGGGTGACATGCGGCTCGTCGAACCCGTTCACTTCGATTCGGACGCCTCGATCCAATCGATTTCAGGTGACGTCTGGATCACGATGCAAGACGGTTCGCTGATCGACGGCATCGACGAACTGAATGTCTCGATAACCAAATTCGATTTCGGATCGCAGTCCGTCAGCGTTCAGAACTTTTACAACATCGTCGCGGCGGAGCGAGGCTGGCCCGTCAGCGTGTTTGATCGATCTTTATCGCCGGGACTTTATCAATTCCTGTTCCCACACGGCGAAACACTCGGCGTCAACCACGCGTTCTCCGCGCCCGAGCGCAACAACATCGATGCGAATAACGTCGTCTTGTTTGCGTTGGCCGAAGACAACGACATCGGCACGGTGCTGCAGCCGCAGGTGATCGACAATCCAGGGAACTTTGGTGCCTTGTCGTTCGATCAACAGCGCGTGCTCTCAGACGCAAGCGTCAACGATATCGTTGGAGTGCACTACGATCTGTACCGCTACATCGGCGCGTCGCAGAATGTCGATCTCGACGCCGAAGACTACGGCAACACCGCACGCTGGGAACCGATTTCGGTCGATTACCGAACAGGTGCCGAAGACACGGGTATCTCGCTCGCGACCCTTTCCACGGGTGACACTGTCCTCGTTCAATTCGACTCGGTTGCCTATGGGGTCTATGAATACGTTGGACCACCGCGACTCACGAACCTGATCGCCGAGAACTACAACTCCACAAATCGATGGCGACGCATCACCCCGGACCATGTAAGTTCCGACGGCACACTGGACCTCAACCCGGGTGCCGTCGTCGCCGACCAGCATGCAGTTGATTCACTCACCGTCAAATTGGTGCAAGACATCGACTTCGTCGCGACAGGCAACTTGACCGTGACCGCGCACGACTCTGCGGCCCTTTCATCCAACGAACAGATCAACGTCTTTCGTGCGATCACCGGCGGTGACTTGAGGCTGAAATCGGGCGGTGATCTACTCGACGTCGCCACCTTATCGGATGCGGCCGTCGCGTCCGGTGGGCGAACGGAACTATTGGCAAGCAACCGCATCCTGGGCTTGGCAGGCCCCTTCCGAACGCAAATCGCAGGCACTGGACGGCTGGATGCGAATGCCGTCGCCGCGATGCACATCCTGCAAGTCTCCGACGATGCCGTCATCAACTCGGACTCTGTTGAGATCAGCAACCTGTTGGTCTCTTCGGCGAACTCAAACGGGCTGGTGCGAATCGTCGTTGAAGAAGGTGATCTCATCGCCGGTCGTATTGTCTCCGCGGACTCCATCGAACTGATCGCGGACGGCTCGATTCTCGACGCCTTCAATGACGTCGGCGCAGAAGTCGTCAACGTCTGGACCAATAATCCTTCCGAGCCACCGAGTGGCGATGTCTTCTTACAAGCGGGCTCGCAAATCGGTACCGCCGACAATCCACTTGACCTGCAACTCGACCTGGGCGGACTGACCACTGCATCGGTGGACCACCAATTCCTGCACAGCGTCGCGACCATCAACCTTGCGGACGTGACGTCTACCGCCGGCGACGCGACGATCACCGTGGAGGGAGCCGCCAACGTCTTTGTCATCAACACGCTTGCGGGAACAACGTCGCTTACCGCATCGGGACAGATCGTCGATTCGGAAACCGACGCGGCAAGCGATATCAACGCGCTCAACGTCGAACTGATCTCGACCGAGCAGTCGATCGGCTCGCAACTCAATGACGTTGAAATCGACACCGCGTCCGGAGGCTGGCTGCGAGCCTCTGCCGCCAACGACATCAATGTTCACGAAGTCTCCGAGTCGCTGACGGTTTTGCTGGCCGAATCGACCGAATCCGGCTATGTCCGGCTGAGCCTCGAAGAAACGACGGCCACCGGCGAAGACTTGATCGTCGACCCGAATGGACTGATCCATGTCAACGACGGAGCATTGATCCTGAATGTCCCCGACGACTTGAGCATTGCAGGCTCCGTCCATGCGCCACGCAGTTTCATTCACGGTGACTATCGCAACCGAGATCCACAGGGAACACAAATCACCATCACCGGAAATCTGACGGGCGGTCCCGTCGCCATCCGAACCGATGACGATGATGACGTCGTCGATGCTTCGGGGGCGACCGCGAACTTGCACATCCAGACCTTCGCCGGCAACGACAACGTGATCGGCGGCGGCGGTCGCGACCTGATTGATGGCGGCTTGGGGACGGACACGCTCGCCGGAGGCCCGAACGACGATGTGCTGTACGCCGGCTTCGGAATCGGAAACCAATTGAGCGGCGGTGAAGGTAACGATCGCCTCTTCGGCAGCGACGACGGCCAAGAATCCGACCCCGACTTCTTCGATTCCAACCCGCTCGGCGATGTCCTTCGAGGAGAGGAAGGCGACGATCAGATCTGGGCGCTCGGTGGAGCCGACTTGGTTTTCGGTGGTCCCGGCAACGATTGGATTGATGCAGGCGTGGGAAGTGATCACGTCGAAGGCGGCCAAGGCGATGACCAGATTTTTGCCGGACGTGGACTCGCAAATCATCTGTTCGGCAACGAAGGCGACGACACCATCTGGGGATCGCACGTCGGCGACGATGTCATCGATGGAGGTGCGGGCAACGACGACATCAACGCGCAAGCAGGCGACGACACGATTGATGGCGGCAGCGGCCACGATCGCATCGATGGCGGACCGGGCATCGACATCGTTCGCGGCGGTGACGGCGATGATGAACTCCGCGGAGGCGGTGGTGCCGGTGACCAATTGTTCGGCGAAGCCGGCGACGACTTGCTAATCGGATCCGATGACGGGGCAGATTCGATCTTTGGTGGCCCCGGTGACGATCGTGCCCGCGGCCGAGGTGGCAACGACACCATCGAAGGAGGCCCTGGAAACGACTTCCTTGAAGGCGATGATGGCGATGACACCCTTTCCGGCGACGCGGGCAGCGATGTCATCGTCGGCGGTGCGAACCACGACATTCTCTACGCGCTCAATGTCGCCGGTTCCGGTGCCGACTCAGCGGTAGATTACCTTTACGGTGACTTTGCGACCGGCACCCTCGATGTCGGTGCGGGACAAGATCAACTGTTCGGCGATTCCGGTATCGACTTGCTGTTTGGTGAAGGCGGTGATGACCTGATCGATGACGATTTGAGTCAGCCTGGCATCCCACAACCAGCCGCATCGCTTGATCGGATCGATTACGGCTCCGACGAATCGGCTGACCCAACGGACTTTGTGCCGCCGACGCCAACTTCCGACCCAAACGTTCTGCCACCGGGTGTGGGTCTCGTGACGGGCAACGCTTCGTTACCATCAGGCGTTAACGACTTCGGCCGCTGGGCCGAACTCTCAGGATCAGCAACGAAGGGCGGTGTGTCTGGAGACTCGGGCTGGTCCTCCGAACCAAACTTGGCTCTGTCTGGCCAAGGCACGCTGGTCACATGGACGGACACACGTCACGGCAACCACGAAGTCTTTGTTGCGTTGAACGATGGAACGCAGTGGCAAGAACTCTCCGGCAGCGCAGGCCTGGGCGGAATCAGTGACTCCGATTCAAGGTCAAGCCAACCGAGCATCGCCACCGATGCGAGTGATCGCCCCGTCGTGGCTTGGACCGAAACCACGGCGAGTGGAAACGACATTCTGGTTGCGTACTACGACGCAACTGCTGCTGGAGGCGACGGGGCCTGGCTCCCACTCGCTGGTTCCAACGATCCGGGAGGCATCTCGCAATCGGGCAACGCGACCAAGCCAACACTGCTGCAAACCGCGTATGGGACAATGGTCGCCTGGACCGAACACGTCGCAGGCACCGATCAAGCCTACGCAAGATTCTTTGACGGTTCAGCGTGGATTGAGTTGTCGGGCAGCGCTTCGGGAGGCGGTCTCACGCAAGCTGTCACAGGTTCAGAGATTCGTGACATCACGATCACGGAAAACGGAGCCGCCGTGGCGGTGGCTTGGACCGCCGTCGACAGTAGCGGCATTCGCCAAGTCTACCTGCGTGAATTTGATGGCACGGCTTGGAATGAGATCGAAGGTTCCGCGACAAACGGAGTGAGCGCGGTCATCCTTGATTCATTACCGGCCACAGTCACCCACCACTCAAAACCGTCCGTTGCCTATCACAGCGGCAATCTCTGGGTGTCGTGGATTGCAGTCTCGGACAATGGCGAAGTCATCGTCACGGTTGAGTACGACGGCCAAGTCGATCAACCACATCTTCGGCAAACGCGAACCGAACTAGGGGAACTGCGCGGCGTCCAACTTGCAGCCGCGGGCGGTGAACTCTGGCAATCACTCGTGATCGATGACTTTACAGAGTCCAGCAGTCGCCTTTACGCAACTCGCTGGGATGGAACCGCATTTGTCGGTGAGTTGCTCGCGGACGAACAACAACTCGGCATCCATCCTCAGGTCACAACGGCAAGTGAATTGTCGGTCGGTGTTGACGCGGGCGGCCAGTTGCATCTCGCTTGGCAAGACCTCTCGTCAAGCGTCCCCGAAGTCTTCCTGCGAAGCAACACGCATCCTTCGGGCACCACGTTCTATGCAAGTGACCTGCCAGGATCGAGTGTCCAAGAGATCTTGGACAACAACGACTTATCACGCGGCGACGTGATTGTCGTCACGGAATCGCTTGTCGGTGACATCAACATCACGCCGGATGATGCAGGCGTGTTGATCGTGGCCGACCCCTTGGTCCGACTGACAGGCAACGTGTCGATCAATGCGGATCAAGTCGTCTTGCAGCGACTCGACATTATCGGTGAAGTTCGATTCGCCGCGACAACTCAATCGGCGCTGCGGGACAGCGTTGTCTTCGGATCGGTTCAGGTGGATGGGGGCTCCGACGTTCAAGTCACCGGCAACACGATCATCGCCGACGGCGGCAACGCGCTTGTTTTGACCGGTGACACAACGGACCTCCAAGTTCGCGCCAACACGATTTCCGACTCTGCGATCGGCATCGCCATCGGCGACCCCGCATCACTGCTTCCTGGTGGCACTCTCGACGCGACGATTCGAGACAACCAGCTTCGCAACAACCTGACCGGCATCTGGTTGGGAACGAACGCCTCTGGTCGTGTCTTTGGCAACGAGGTCGGCGGCGGGACAACAGGGCTGTTGATTCAGGAATCCTTCATCGGTTCGATTGACAACAACCAGTTCCATGACAGTCAGGTCGGCATCCAGTATGACGCCGCGGCAGCGGTGGGAGAAAACGAAGTCAATGGCAACCAGATCGGAATCGTCGCGAATGTCGATTCATTGACCGAAGGGTTGGGTTTCGTCGGTACGTTGGGAGGCAACACGATCCACGGCAATCAAGTCGGCGTCCAATCCAATGGACGCGTCGTTCGCCAAAGGATCCAACAAAACGATGTCGGCGTCAGCGGCATCGGCATTCTCGGCGGCGAATCGCTCGGCGATGCCAACATCATCGCGAACAACACCACCGGCGTGTCCGACTTTATCGGCACGATTCAGTTCAACACGATCACGCGGAATGAGATCGGAATCAGCGCCTCCGCGCACCAGCAGATCATTCACAACGTCGTCTCGCGAAACGTCGACTCCGGAATTCTTGTGCCTGGCGCCGACAACGTGTCCGTTTACGGCAACACGATTCACTCCACGTCTGGCGACAACCTCAGGATCGTCGACGGTGCGACTCGCGTCGAATTGCTCAACAACATCTTCTGGGCCGAAGGCGGCTATAACGTCTTTGTTGCCAATGACAGCCAAGTCGGATTCTTCAGCGACTACAACTTATTGCACGCGGATGGCAGTGGCCGCTTGGTCCACTGGATCGAAACCGCCAATGGCATAACACTTGACTTCGTCGACGTTCTCGATTGGCAACGAGATGTGGCGAAGTTTGACCAGAATTCCATCGGGACGACCGTCCTCAATCCTCAGTGGTCCAAACCTCGATTCGGAAACGCCTACTTCGACGACTATTCGATCGATCCTCTGTTGAGCGGACTGCGGCTGACGAGCCCGACCTTGCAATCAGGGAGTCCGTTATCGGTCCCCGACTGGCAGCGTTTCACACCGAATCGGCTTGCAAACCCAAGCTTCGAATCTGGAGCGTCGGCTTGGACAACAAGCAATGGCGCCGGCACTCAATCAGCGGCTCCACCCGCTGCCGATGGCGGCTCCTACTTTGCAGCCGGTTCCGTGGGCGTCGGATTCGCCGAGCAAACACTAACGCTTGGCGACCTACAACTCTCCGAGAGCGAAGCCGACGCGGGTGACTTCACCCTAGCGTTCGGTGGCCGTATTCGGGTTGCGACGGAAACAGAGCCCGACCGCGGCACGATCCGGCTCACGTTTCTCAACGGATCAGGAGGCGTCTTGTCAACGCATCCCGTCGTCGCGAACAACGTCGACGATCGCTGGGAACTCATTGGTGACCGCGTCGAGGTGCCCACAGGAACGCGGAGCGTCGTCTATCGCTTTGAAGCATCCCGGGAATCGGGAACCACCGCGGACGCCTTCCTGGACGAAGCATTCCTGTTCGTGCTACCGGAAGACGTGGCGATCGGCCAGGGAGCTTACGGCGATCAAGGATTGGGCATGCCCCAATCGCGTCCGACCATCGCGCTGCGAAGCCCTGACCTCTACGTCGACGTGCTGCGAGATACGCCGACCGAAATTCGCTGGGACACGTTCGCGAACGCTGGCAACTTGCCGGTGCGAATTGAGCTACTGCAAGACACCGCGTTCGGCCCAGTCGTGCACTCGGTGATTTCAAGTGGTACGCCGGATGATGGCTCATTTCTTTGGACGCCCGCAGGCGATGCGATCGACTATGGCACCTACGGCTGGCGCATTCAAGTCTCACTCGTTGGCGACTCATTCGTGCTTGACCGTAGCACGGAAACCTTTGCCGTTCCCTAGGACACGAGCACCTTCTACGTCAACGATCAGTCTTTGACGGATGACGAATACACGTCGAATCCCGGAAACAATCGTAATACTGGCAAGCTTCCTGATCGCCCGAAACCGTACCCCAACAACGTGATCCGCGCGTACTCACTGGGCGCCGGCGACACACTTTATCAAGACACCGGCAGCTACCCGAGCTTCGATCCCATCGTGATCTCAAACGCCATTGGCATCGGTGACGATGAAGGCTTCACGTGGACCGGTCCCACCGGCAACGGCATCGCCGAACTCTGGCCCGCGCACCCTGATGAAAAGCCAAGCCTGGTGCAGTTGATCGATGCGGACTTCGTGACGCTATCCCAACTCACACTTCGAGATGCTGGAACCGGGTTGCTCATCCAAGAAAATAGCCTGAACTTTTCCGGCAGCGATCTTACATCAACCGGACACCGACTCGACGGACTGCGAATCGAAGACGATGCCTCTGGCAGCACTCTTGTTGGAATCAATGCCGGCGCAAACGCTCGACACGGCATCTACCTTCTGTCACCGATCGATTTGTTGGCCGACAGCAGGATCGAAGGAAACGAGGGAGATGGCGTTCACGCCGTCGATCAGAGCGGCTTGCTGATTCGCAACAACGATCTCGTTGCGAACCTTGGCGGAATCTATCTCACGACCGCACCCACCTCCTCAGCGACCATCGAAGACAACCGCGTCAGTGCTTCCCTCGGACATGGTATTCAAGCGTTTGGGGACATCGCGGTCCTCCGAAATGCGGTTCATGACAACGCGGCGATCGGCATTTGGGGTGCCAACGGCGCAAACCTCATGCACAACGTCGTGTTCTTCAATGCAACGGGCATTCAAGTCAGTGGAACGTCGCAGACATCTGCCACGGCCATTGAAAATCGTGTTTACGAGAATGCGGGCGTTGGAATCGTCGCGTACCGTTCGAGTGACGTCTCTGGAAATACGATCTACGGCAGTCTGATCGGGGTTCATGCACCGCTCTTCAGTGTCGCCTACGACGGCTCGATCGATAGCAACCTCGTCTACGACACCGGTTTCGTGGGCTTGCTGCTGGAGAGAGGGATTACGGCTCAAGTCCACGGAAACACATTCCAACCGACTGCGGGCAGCAGCATTCGCGTCACCAACGGATCTGCCGACGTTTCACTGCGAAACAACATCCTTTGGAACGAGCAGGGCTTCGGCATCATCGTCACTCCCGATAGTCAGTTGGGTTTTGACTCGGACTACAACCTGATTTACACCACAGGTGCGGGACAAGTTGGCAATTGGCAAGGTGCCTCTCGAGCGACGCTGTTAGGTTGGCAGCTCGTTTCCGCAGGCGACCAAAACTCGCTCATCAACGATCCCCTATTCGTCGATGCAGACGGCCCCGATGACCTACGGGGCTACATCGACGACATCAATGATGGTCGTAATGACGACTTCCACTTGGTCAGTACCGAAGGCCGCTTCACCGGGTCACCCGCACCGGTCTTCAACACTAGCACGGGACGTGTCGAATTCCTGAGTTCGACCGAAATCATCGATGCAACGTCTTCGCCCGCAATCGACCGTGGCGATCCGACCTCCCCCTTCTCGCAAGAACCCACGCCAAACGGTGGCTTTGTAAACCTCGGGGCGTTTGGGAACTCGGCTCACGCGTCGAAGAGCCTTGACCAATTCCTGAAAGTGCTGACGCCAAACGGAAATGAAACGTGGCTGCAAGACCAGACCTTCGAGACCACTTGGCGGAACGAGTCACTGGGTAGCCCAAGCGTGCTGATCGATTTGGAGTTGGTACGCGACAGCGATACGGGGTTCTCCGTCCCGATCGCGAGCGTCATTGCAAACAACGGAGCCTTTCTTTGGGCGGTTCCCACCTCCATCCCCGAAGCAAACGACTATCGGATTCGGGTCTCGCGAAGCGACGGGACCCAACTGACCGACACAAGCGACGAGACATTCTCGGTGTTGGCGGCAATCAACAACTACTACGTTAACCTCGCGGGCGACACCGACTTCTCAGACAACCAGTACACCTCCGTTGCCGGCGATGATGGAAACTCCGGATTGACTCCCGACGCTCCCATGGCTTCGATCGCGGCCGTACTCGCGGCCTATGATCTCGGCGATGGCGACACGATCTTTGTTGACGCCGGACAGTACGACTTGATCAGCAACATCGTGATCGGACAAGACGACGCGGGCGTGCAGATTGTTGGATCGACCGCAGTCGACAATCCGACGATCTTGCATCGTGGTAACGTGGCATCCGGCAGTCACGTCTTTGAATTGGTCGATGCCGATGATGTGCAACTGGAATCCTTGCACCTAACAGGCGGCTACCACGGCGTCTCTGCGGCTGCGAATTCCGACAGCGATCGCGTCACCCTGCGGAACTTACGCGTCTTCGAAAGTACCTTCGCCGAGATCAATGCCCAAGACTCCAACGACTCGTGGATCATCGAAGGTTCCATCATCACCGACGTTGCATCCACTCAAGATGGGGTCATCCTTGCCGGTGAACAATCGGCCGTCCGCGATTCAGAGATTTATGGACATGCCCGAGGCTTGAATCTGACCGGCGGCCAAAACCTGGTTGAAAACAACCTTATCCATGACAACAGCGGCGAAGGCATTTACCTCACCACCGTGGCAGACATCGGTTCTCAAATTCGCGGCAACGAATTGACCGGCAACAACGACGGAATCTTTGTTGCTTCGAGCGGGACGCCACCCACCATCGAGTCCAACGTTGCGAGCGAGAACCAATCCAACGGGTTGGAAATCAACTCGAATGCCATCGTCCGTGGAAACACCGCTTTCCGGAACGGAATCACGGGCATCATCGTTGCGGGCGGCGGGATCGCCGAGAGCAATACCAGCCACGACAATCCAACGGGCCTGATCATCGAGTCGGCAACCGCCAGCGGCAACATCGCCTTTAACAACGTGCACGGTTTCGTCGGTCGTGGCACCGCATTACTCACCCAGAATCGCAGTTTCGACAATGAGATCGGAGTCGTCACCGATTCCAGTGGCTTCAACCAAGTACAGGTCAACCAAAACTTCATCTACGACAACGCGGTCTATGGAATCGACGTTCGTGGCGGTCGACAAGGCGCCGCGGTCATCGGCAACTCCATCCTGCAACTAGATGGATCGGGCGTTCGAATTCGTCAAGGATCCCAAGACATCGAGTTGCGGAACAATCTCTTTGAAGTGAGCGGTGACCACTTCATCTCGGTCGACAGTGACAGCCAAGGCGGCTATCGGTCGGACTTCAACCTCTTCTACAGCGACTCAGGAACTGGATTGCTCTCATGGGGTTCAGTCCCGCTAGCGGATCGCCAGGACGTCATCTTCGAAATCGGCCAAGAGCGTCACAGCCGCTTTTCCACGGACCCGAGTCACAGTGCAAATTGGGTCTCTCCTGCCGGCGGTGACGGAATCCTCGGCTATTCGAGTCTCGCCGTCGCACCCGCGGAAATCTCGGACGATGGGGACTCGAGCTTCGCCACGGCAGCTATCTGGGAAACGCAAACCGGTGGCCACGACGGCGACTATCAACGCTTCCGCAGCACGAGCGAGAGCGACACGGCCACATGGACCTTTGACGATCTGCAACCAGGCGCGACCTACGAAATCGCCGTGACTTACCCGCAAGGATTGTGGACACAAACCGCGAGGTATTCGTTCCGCGACGAAAACCTGCGGCTTGGCGGAGCGATCGTGAACCAGTCAACGCCACCGAGCGGGTTCATCGATGGCGGTTCCACGTGGGACACGATCGGGTCGGTTGTCGTCACTGGATCGACGCTCGAAATCGCCCTGCTCGCAACCGACACCGTTCGCTTCACCGTCGCCGACGCGATCCGCATCCAACAAGTGGAAGGCTACGGTGCCGACGACGACGACTTCCACCTGTTGCCTGGGTCGTCAGCCATTGATGCGGGTGATTGGTCCGACGACTATGCGAATGAGCCTTCTCCCAATGGGACTCGAGTCAACCTCGGTGCCTACGGAAATACCAGCGATGCAACGATCAGTCCCGATCAGCTCTTGCAGGTTCTCGAGCCATCCGGTTTTGAGAAATTCGATGTCGGTGACGAGATTGAAATCCAATGGAACGCCGTTGGGCCGTTCACCACGTTCGACATCGATCTGATCGACACTGAAACGAACGCCGCCTACTCGATCGCCGACGCTTTGCCAGCCTCGAACACGACGACCTGGACCATTCCGGCAGCCATTCCAACGGATCGATCCTACTTCGTCCAAGTCACGGCCAACCAAGGAAGCATGCCAGTCGGGCGAAGCCTGGATCCGATTCAAATCGGCAACGCCGGCAATGATTACTTTGTCAATGACGACTCGCTTGTTGACGATGAATTCACCACCGTCGTCGGTGACAACGCCAACAGTGGAAAGTCTCCTGATCAGCCGATGCGCAGCATCCAGGCGGTCTTATCTACCCACTCGCTCGAATCTGGCGAC